>JAENWC010000327.1 GCA_016650235.1 Terriglobia bacterium | reverse complement strand
TCGCGGCCCTGGCCGATGCGTTCGCCACCGTAGCTGTACCAGGAGCCGCTCTTCTCGACGATATTGTGGGTCGCGGCCAAATCGAGCAGATCGCCTTCGCGCGAGATACCCACGCCATAGAGGATGTCGAACTCGGATTCGCGGAACGGCGGGGCGAGCTTGTTCTTCACGATCTTGATCTTGGTGCGGTTGCCGATGACCACATCGCCATCCTTGATGGCAGCGATCCGGCGGATGTCGGCACGCACGGAGGAATAGAATTTCAGGGCCCTGCCGCCGGTGGTGGTTTCCGGATTCCCGAACATCACGCCGATTTTCTCGCGGATCTGGTTGATGAAAATCAGACAGGTTTTCGACTTGGCGACGGTGCCGGTCAGCTTGCGCATGGCCTGCGACATCAGGCGCGCATGAACGCCCATGAATGAGTCGCCCATCTCGCCGTCGAGTTCCGCTTTGGGCACCAGCGCGGCAACCGAGTCCAATACCAGCACGTCAATTGCGCCGGAGCTGATGAGCGAGTCGGTAATTTCCAGAGCTTGTTCAGCGTAATCCGGCTGCGAGACCAGCAGGTTGTCCACATCCACGCCCAAGGCGAGGGCGTAGATCGGATCCAGGGCATGCTCCACGTCGATAAAAGCGGCCACCCCGCCCGCCTTCTGCGCCTCGGCCACCACCTGCAAGGCGATTGTGGTTTTTCCCGAGGATTCCGGCCCGAATACTTCGCTGATTCTTCCCCGCGGGAAGCCGCCGATTCCCAGGGCATGGTCGATGGAAATGGCTCCTGTGGAAATGACGGCGATCGGGATGATGGACTCCTTGGAGCCCAGGCGGAGGATGGATCCCTTGCCGAACTGCTTCTCAATCTGGCCCATCGTGGCCGTCAATACACGTGCCCGCTCTTTTTCGTCCCGTTCGTTTTCACTCATGATTGTTCCCTGCCTCTTAAGTATTCGTCCGCAAAACGGAGCCTATCCCCGGCGTCAAAGCGGACCATCGTTCCCCAGTATCGAGGGCCAAGGCCCTTTGCGGGCTCCCTTGCGGAATCTCCAATTATACAACCAGGCGCTGGCGGATCCCTACATTTTTGGGGCGTAATAGCCTTTACGGGAGCGGACCACCATGTCTTTACGGCCCTTCACCTTGATGTCCACTTCGTGGTAGAGGCCGTCGGCGCGGATGGGATCGGGCCGGTAGAGGATGTTGTACTGGTGCCGCATCTCGTTGGCGATATTCTCAAACGACTGCGACAGGTCTTCCACTTTGAAGGGAAAGAAGGTGAGCCCGCCGGTCTCCTGTGCGTAGTACTTAAGCACCTTATCGCCATCAGTCTGCAAACGGCTGATGTTGGTGGAGATGGAGTAGATGACCACGTCAGCCTTGTGCGCCATTTCCAGCGCCTGGTCGCGCGTGTAGCGGCTCTGATTGTCATCCCCGTCGCTGAGGACGATCACGGCGCGGCGGAACTTGTGGCGTGGCTGATCCATGCTGAGCTTGTCGCGGCAGGCATAAAAAATGGCGTCGTAAAAGGAGGTGCCGCCGCCGGGCCGGAGATCGCGGATGGCATTCTCCAGCTTGCTGGTGTCGTCGGTGAGGTCGGCCGCGAGTTCGGCGGCTGTGTCGAAGCTGACGACGATGGCTTTGTCTATCCGCGGACGCATCACGCTGCGGATAAACTCGATCGCCGCCTCCTGCTGGAAACGAAAGCGGTCGCGAATGCTGTTGCTGGTGTCGATGAGGATGGCGAGGCGCAGAGGAAGATCGGTTTCGGCAACAAATTCGAGAATCTTCTGTTGCTTCTTGCCCTCGAAGACTTCAAAACCCTCCTTGGTAAGATCGGTAACAAACCGGCCTCGCTTGTCGGTGACGGTGTAGAGCAGATTGACGCGAGTGACGTCCAGGCGAATCGGTTCCGATTCCTGCGCAGCCGGCAGGGGAATCTGCTTGCCTTCCTGTGCGCCCAAAGTGGGAACTGACCAACAAACGGCCAAGCAGACTAAGGGAAGTGAGGCAAGAAAGCTTTTCATGAAGTCCTGATTCGATTATAGGAGTCCTTCCAGGTACGCCTCAAGCTCTGGAGGAAGCGGAGAGGTGACCAAAACCGGTTGCGCAGTGGCCGGACTGATGAATCCGATGCGGTGCGAGTGCAGAAAGTAGCGGCCCAGGGGGGATGCCGGAGCCCCGTACAGCGGGTCTCCCACCACCGGATGGCCGATGGAAGACAGGTGCACGCGAATCTGGTGGGTGCGTCCGGTGTGGATGCGGACTTCGAGCAAGGTGTGCTTCTCAAACCTGCGCGTGACGCGGTATTCGGTGAGCGCCTTTCGGCCGGAGCCCCCTGTGGACGCGGTCATTTTGATCCGGCGCACCGGGTCGCGCTCGATGGGCTTGTCCACTTTTCCTTGCTCACGCGAAAGACAGCCGTGCACCAACGCGAGATAGACCTTCTCCACCTGGCGGGAGGCAAACTGCGCGGCAAGCAACTGGTGGGCTGCGTCGGTGCGCGCCACCAGCAGGACCCCACTGGTGTGGCGGTCCAGCCGGTGCACGATGCCGGGCCGTTGCTCGCCGCCCACGCTGGAAAGGCTTTGAAAGCGGTGCAGCAGCGCGTTGACCAGCGTTCCGGAATGATTCCCGGCTCCGGAGTGGACCACCATTCCCGCCGGCTTGTCCACGGCGATCACGGCGGGGTCCTCATATAGTATTCGAACCGGCAGATCTTCAGCGAAGGCGTGCAGGGAAGGCAGTTCAGATGGGTTCACCTCCACCAACGCGGCCGGCTTCAACAAATGGGAAGCCTTCGCCGCGCACCCGTCCACCAGCACCCGGCCGGATTTGATCCAGGATTGGAGGCGTGACCGGCTGTACTGCGGCAACTGCTCATGCAGATAAAGATCCAGCCGCTTGGCAGCGTCCTGTTCCTGGGTGCGCATTTGTAGAAGTTCATCCAAACTCTTCCATTGTCGCTTGGATTTGGATGAGCTCTCCTGCCCGGTGACGCGGCGAGCGCCCTTTGCGCTCGCGATAGATTCAGAGGGTGATTCGAAACAGGGCTGGTTGGGTCGTTCTTTTCGGTGCCGTCCTTCTGGCTCGTCTGGCGCACTTGCGAATTCTTTGGGTGGAGGAATGTTATCCGGCCGCGGCGGCATTGCAAATTCTGCACCGTCTGATCCCTTATAGAGATTTCTTCTTTGACAAGCCGCCCGGCGCGGCATTGGTCCACTTGCTTTGGGGCGCGCATGAGGGCGCGGCGTTGCGATTGGGTGGCGCCTTGTTTGTATGTTTGTGCTGCTGGCTGATCCACCGGTTCGCCCTGCACCTTTGGGGAGCCAGGGAAGCATGGTTGGCTGCCGGGCTGCTGGCTTTCTTTCTCACTTTCGATACCCCCTCCTCCGTGATGGCGTTGGCGCCGGACTTGTTGATGCTGGCTCCGCATCTGGCCTCGGTTTGGCTGGCCTGTGCCGCGATGCCGGTGGCGGCGGGAGCCATGGCTGGGGTTGCCCTGCTGGTGCATACGAAAGGCGTATTGGTATTGGCGGTATGTCTTCTGGTCCGGACCAGGGATTGGCTGCGCATCCTCACCGGTTTTGCAATGGTCACTGTGGCCGCACTCCTTGCCTTGGCGCTGACCGGGGCGTTGCCTGGCTATTGGCAGCAGGTGTGGGTGTGGGGATTGCGATACGCCGCTGACACGTTTGTCGAAGACCCACTCAAGACAGGCCTGTGGCGCACCGCGGGATGGGCCGGCTTTCATGTCGCGCTTGTGGCGGGGGCGGTCTGGCAGATGCTGCGTGATCCGCATCCGAACCGCCGTCTGTTCTTGATCTGGCTGGCCGTATCTCTGGCGGGAGTGTCGGCCGGATGGCGCTTCTTCCCGCGTTACTACTTCGGGCTGCTGCCGGTGATGACGCTGGCCGCGGCGCGCGGCTTGTGTCTGATGCCGCGCAAGCATGCCCTAGCCGTTGCGGCTCTGTTGGCGATTCCGCTCATTCGCTTCGGACCTCGTTACGCGCAACTTGGCGCGGACCTGCTGGCGGGCCGCGAGCATTCCTGGCAAGACATCGATATGAATCAGGACAGCCGGCGCGCAGCGGCGCTCGTGCGGCGGGAAGCCTCCAGCGGCGACACGCTGCTGGTTTGGGGTTACCGGCCGGACCTGTTTGTCTACACGCGCATGCGCGCCGGCGCGCCATTTCTCGACTCCCAGCCGCTGACCGGCGTGATTGCCGACAGGCATTTAGTGCAGTGGCAGCCTTCCGCCGGCGGGCTGAGCGTTGTAAACCGGGGAAGGCTCGCCCGATACAACCCGACCTTCATCGTCGACGGACTCGGGCCTTACAATCCGCGCCTGGCCATAGAACAGTTCCCGGATCTTTCCCAGTGGTTGACCGGCTACGAACGGCTTGGAACAACGAAAGGAACGGTAGTCTATCGCCGCAAGCGTTAGTTACAACGACAGAGCACCGGCACCAATCGCAGACTACCAGCCTAACAACACGGGAAGGGACATCTGCGGGTGAAGCGAACGGCAATTTCGCTCTTGATGGAAGTCAGAAATGACGTCTCCTAACCGGCAGGTCCCCGGTCACAATGTCACGATCTGGTGCTTTTTAACCCATTCCGGGTCAATATCGACCCCGAATCCAGGGCCAGTTGGAACCTTGATCTTCCCGTCGACCACCTTTAGAGGAGATGTCTTGCATTCGAACCGTACGTGGGTTCTCAGTCCTTTGAACTCGTGATGAGCGCCGGCGTTCGGAACACAGGAGACAAACTGAATGTTGTAAAGGTATCCCAGCCCCCCACCGGACATGTGTGGCACGATGCTCTTGCCGAACGCTGCCGCCATGCGCGCAACTTTCATCGACCGAATCAGTCCCCCGAAGTAGTAGTTATCCGGCTGAACAATGTCGATGCCGTTATTCGCGATGAGCCAGCGAAACCCATAGAAGCTGTTATCCTGCTCGCCGTTCGCGACGGGTATTGTGAGCGCGTCGGCGACCTGTTTGATCTCCTCGATGTGGTCAAACATGACGGGCTCTTCGAAGTATCCGAACTTATACTCTTGGAGCAACTTGCCGACGCGGATGGCGTCTTGAACCGAATAGAAGCTGTTCGAGTCGGCGTAGAGCGCCATCTTGTCGCCGAAGGTCTTGCGCACGAGCGGGATTATCTTCTCGGTCCGTCCCGGAGGGCCGGCGGCATACATGTCCGTGGTCATGAACATCAGTCCGCCGACCTTGATCTTCAGCGCGTGCACGTCAAAGGCGGCGACGGCTTCCTGAATCAGCTTAATGGATTCATCTACCGGCTTCTCGCGCCATTCTGTTGCCATGTATACGCCAACTTCAGGGTTGTGAATCTCTCCGATCAGTTGGCCCACCGGCTTTCGGGCTATGCGGCCGAGCATGTCGAGAATGGCAAACTCGATCGTGGCCAACGGCAGGCCGAGAGCGATGCCGTTATACCGGAAGTTGAAGCCGTAGATATAGACCTTCTCGAGCATCAAGTCCAGCTCGCGTGCGTCCTTTCCAAGAAAAAACGGCCGCAGGTTCTTGAGGAAAATGGGGAACAGCGTGCTCATGCCGCTGTGGGCGGCCGAGATGCCTTCGGCTCCGTCACGGGAGCGGACCCTGCAAAGGAAACTGTTGTCGAGACGAAGCAATTCGAGCGACTCGATGATGACCGGCGCGCTCAAGAACTGCTTCTTCAGCACCGGTTGTTTGAGTATGTCGTCCAGTTTGCGATAGCGCGCACTTGCCGAAGGGCTCGTGGCTGAGCATAACGGCAGAGAGGCCAACCCTCCACCAAGGGCGGTTGAGATGAACCTTCGACGATTGGCTTTCACGGATCGGAACTCCTAGTTCAGTAGTTGTTTCGCGGAAGGATGCCGGGAGCACCCCCTCCCGCGGTGACAACCGCTGGTAATGGGACCACGCCGTACTCAGACTATCACGGTTGTGCTGTTGGAGGGTTGCTGCACCTCACAGCACTGCACCTCACAGCCGGACTTGAGGTACATGCTACAACCCACTGCCTCTGGCGAACACGATGGCCGAGCGTCTGGTGCGGCGCCGAACAGCCCTCGGGCTCTCGCAGAAGGAGGCTGCGACGCGAGCTGGGCGTGGATCCCGGCACGCTGGCACGGTGTGAGCGTGGGGATCGGGAACCTGCCGGGGCCATGCTCGACCTCTTAACCAGATTTCTACGCGGCGACCGCAGCCTGCGAACGCGTCAGCGCCGCGCTGGGTAAGGCGCGACTTCCGAGTATCCGGCGAACCGTCCACAGTGCGTTTTGACTGCGGCATGCGAGTGACGAGATAGCGGAAGCCGGGGGGCGTTTGGGGAAACTATTGGCGATGCCCCCAACCCTACTGGCTGTTCTCGACCGCGAGCCGATTGCGCCCGGAGGGCCGATCTGGAGTGGGCCTCCGGCTTCGCTTTGACCGAGTGCATCCTGTGAACACCACTGGCGCAGCGCTCCGAGATCCCGCATAGTTGGTTCATGAAGCAACCAGAATCGGCGCGCGCGAGGCGCGATGCGTGGCAGGAGGTGATCCAGCGGCAGAAGCAGAGCGGTCTGTCGG
>JAENWC010000326.1 GCA_016650235.1 Terriglobia bacterium | reverse complement strand
TCCATCCTTGAACACACTATTGGCAGCAGCAGTCCGGCGTCGCGTGACGGATCAAGGTCTCCAAACGGTCAGGTCGCCGACAGCCCCTGCGTCCACTTGCTCTCCACCTCTGCACGATCCGCGTCCGGAACAGAGACTGGACACTGGAACCGGTCCATTTCCAGCCCTTGCGCCCGGGAAGTCAGTTCCCGGAGAACAGACCTGCGGTGGAACGCTGATCAAGCTGGCCCGTATTGGTTATCGAACCGGCATGCTGGACCTTACAGCCGCGAAAATGGGCACCCGTGGCTGGAGAATACGCAGGAATACGGCAGGCCCGGCATCCGAGGGCTTTCTGGCTGGGCTGAGGAGAATGGATTCGGTCACCGAGCCGCACCGTCCAGCGAAGGTGATCTACCCCAACGGTCAGGAACTGCGGCAGCGGCGCGAGGGCACGGGCAAAGGATCGGGTAAAGTTACGGCGAGGGATTCGTGGTGAAAGAGATGATGCAGATGGAAGAAGTGGTGGCGTTTCAGCCGGACGCGCGACTCGAGAACACACGCGCATCCGGCAGGAATCCAAGAATCAGACGGTTTCCTCTAAAGTCTTTACTCTACTGGCAGCCAGGATGTCCATTCGGAATACAGGGCGGATCACTTGCCAAACACCCGACGTCTACCCTATCCTCAGGATCACCGTGTCTTATGTGGGCCTTCACTTGTGCTGCGTTAGAAACGACGATGGTATGTAAAGTCCCATTCCCCTCTATGTGGCACATAGGGATTTTTTCCCCAGCCCCGAGTGGGAACAACAACAAACCACTCAAAACAACCGAGGCAACCAAAATAATAAGAACTTTCACTGAGATTCCTCCATTTTTTCGAACTAGCTCAAACCCAATCGAGTAAGGCCGTACCACGGAGTATAAGGGGATTTTGTTCGGTGTGTCCAGGTCCTTTAGTACTATTTTTTCCAGTACTGATCTCCCATTTACCAGCCGAAATGCAGGCAGCGGGCTGCGCACCATATGTGCCTTAGCTTGCAGAGTCTTCCACATCGGTCAGCTTTGCCTTGAGAAAGATCCCAACAGCACGAGGGGAAGGAATTGTGGAGCCCGCACCCGTCGAATATGCCCTTACTCAGCGACACGTAGAGCGTAGAGCTGATTCGATTGCCGCAGTGCCGGGGTATTGACTCGGTTAGGAAGGTGGCGCTTGTTGCGCGGATTTGCGGCGAATGCCAAACCCCAGAGCCAGAAGACCACCTAGCACCATGCCTACCGTGGAGGGCTCTGGAATACCAGGGTCATCGATAAAGAAGTAGGCGGCGCCCAAGGGGCCGGTAAGATGATCGATGGTGATCGAATGGGCGCCTGGGCTCAGGACGAAAAATCCTTTGCTTACATCGGGATCGAGCACGCAGACTGCTGGATCGCTGCCACAGCTTCCGATGCCGGAGAAGGCCCCTGTCGTCCCCTGAGAAACCAGGGAATCGAAAATTTCGAACGAGTCAAGTCGAGAGAATGCATCGGTGACAATGAGCGTGGCACCTAGGGACGAGGCGGTGTAGGTCCAAGGCGGGTCGCCGACGAAGGTGCTGTTCCCGCCGGAACTCGGAACGCAATCTAATGCTGTGCACGCCGCGGTAGCGCCGGGTGCGGCACCGAAAGAAAACTCGTACCATTGCGCATTGACGACCGGAACCGCCCAGGCCGTGGACGCGAAGACCAGCACAAGCGCCAATACCGCCGGGAAGTGAATGAATTTATGCAAGATGTCCTCGAGGGTCTCAACCTTCTTATTGAGGCTTACGATCATAAAGTATAACAGTAGTCTTAAAGCTATTTCAAGTTCTTTTTGGCTTGAAAAGTAAGGCGGGCAATGCTGGCGAGCAAGTGCGCCGTGATAAACCGGTATGTTGTAGGGGATGAAAGAGCCCTACGGAAAAGGAGCAGCGACTCTATTCTGGCCTCGAGTCTTGCGTAGACAGAGGCATCGGTGGGCCGGGCGATTGAGCCCCGATAACTGACGAACCGCGTGCCGGCACTGTTTACTTAGCGGGAAGGCGTCTCACTGATCTTGGCACAGAGGGGAAGACCCTGGCACGTCGAGAAACAACATGCACGAGAACCGGGAGACCTCCAAGGCGTCTTCTGAGGAGTCGGACTGCTGCGTAGTACCGATGCAGCGGCTGAACAAAGAGGGGCAACCTTCGGCGGAGGCGGTGGAGGGAAGGTGGCAGCCCAAGGAGAACGACGCGCAATCCAACACCCAACCGGCACAGCGCGGAGGCGCGGGTGTCCCAAGGATTGAGCGGCGTGCGCCGAGCGGCGCGCGAAAGGAGACAAGAGTGGTTCACTGCTTTGCTGCATCATGTGACGCATCCGCCGCCTCGACCGCTTCGCCCGACACTTTGCCCACGCCGAAAAATCCTACTACAGCGCCCTACGCGAACTCCGTACATTCCAGTCAGATCGATATGTCCTTGAAACGCAAAACATCCAAACGAAGCCAATATATCCCCACTCATCCCCATCGACAAACTGGCAAAACGAACCCAACGCTCCGCCACCAAACACCAAGCCCAACCTCTCCGTCAAATCGAACCCAATTCCCCCCTTACCGTATATACTGGCTCTTGCCGCAAACCATGAACTCACTTGTCCAACTCACTAGGGAAGGCGCCGTCGGCGTCATCACCATACATAATCCGCCGGTCAACGCGTTGAGCCCAGGTGTGCCGGAAGGCATCCTTGCATGCGTCGAGGCGATTGTTGCCGACGGAAAATTGCGCGCGGCCGTGCTCATCGGTTCCGGCCGAACCTTCATTGCCGGAGCCGACATCAAGGAGTTCGGCAAGATCACCTCGGGTGAACGCACGCGCGGCGTCGGGCTCAACCCGATCTTGGAGCAAATCGAGAACGCCGCCAAGCCAGTGGTAGCGGCCATTCATGGGACCGCCTTTGGCGGCGGTCTTGAGGTGGCCATGGCATGCCACTATCGCGTGGCCGTGGCTGGGGCGCAGGTGGGCCAGCCGGAGGTGAAGCTCGGCCTGATTCCCGGCGCAGGCGGGACGCAGCGTCTGCCACGGCTGGTGGGATCCGCCAAAGCCGCCGAGCTGTGCGCTTTCGGTGAACCCATATCGGCGCAAGTTGCCTTTGACCTCGGCTTGGTGGATTGCATCGCCGATGGAGATCTTTTAAGGAACACGCGCAAAACGGAGCTGCCCGCCGCGAACCTGAGTCCAGTGTTCCTTCGGGATTTGGTGGCGCGGCAAGCGCCCTTTGCGCTTCTAAGCGGCGCGGTTGCCTTTGCCATGACGCTTGCCGCGCCCAGGCGTACCAGCGGGCTTACCGCCAAGCTTGCTGAGTTCGATCGTGATTCATTGACAAAAAAGGTGACGCAGAAGCTGCGCGGCCGGCAAGCCCCGCTGCGCGCCATTGATGCGGTGGCCGCCGCGGCACGAATGTCCTTTGAGGAAGGGCTGGCCGAGGAAGCGCGTCTGTTCCAGGAATGCCTCTACTCGGACGAATCCAAATCGCTCATCCACGCCTTCTTTGGGGAACGGGAGGTTTCCAAAGTTCCGGGGATTGCCGGCAAATCGGATTTCGCGGTGCGCAAGGCGGCCATCATTGGCGCAGGCACCATGGGCGGCGGCATCACCATGAACTACGTCAATGCCGGCATCCCGGTGCTGCTGAAGGAGACCACGCAAGAGGCGCTCGACAAGGGGATGGCCACCATCCGCCGCAATTACGAAAGCACTGTTGCGAAAGGCCGCCTTAGCCGCGAGGAGGCCGAACGCCGCCTCGCTCTCATCACTCCGGCGCTCAGCTATGACGGCTTCGAGGATGCCGACATCGTGGTGGAGGCAGTATTTGAAGGATTGGATCTCAAGAAGAAAATCTTCACCGAAATCGACGCCGTCGCGCGGCCAGGGGCCATCCTGGCCAGCAACACGTCCACGCTGAGCATCGATGAAATCGCCTCGGCCACCAAGCGCCCGCAAGACGTAATCGGCCATCACTACTTCAGTCCGGCGAACGTAATGCGGCTGCTCGAGATTGTGCGCGGCAAGGCAAGTTCGCCGGAAGTGATCGGCGCCTCACTGGCCATCGGAAAGAAGCTCGGAAAGGTGGCCGTTGTGGTGGGCAACTGCCGCGGCTTTGTCGGCAATCGCATGTTCCATCCCTATCGCCGGGAGGCGCAGTTCCTGGTGGAGGAGGGCGCCTCGATCCCGGAAGTCGACGAGGTGCTCTACGAATTCGGCATGGCCATGGGTCCGTTGTCGGTGGGGGATCTGGCGGGGCTCGACGTCGGCTGGCGCATACGCAAGGAGTTCAAGCATCTGGAAAAGCCCGGCATCCGGCAGCCGCTGGTCGAGGATCAACTCTGCGAGATGGGCCGGTTTGGGCAGAAGACGCGCGCCGGCTGGTACCAATACGACGAACAGCGCAACCGGCTGCCGGACAAGGCCGTGGAAGCACTGGTACGGCAGGCTGCCCGCGATGCCGGCATCGAGCGCAGGAATGTATCCCGGGAAGAGATACTGGACCGCTGCATCTACGGCCTGGTCAACGAAGGCGCGCGCATTCTGGAAGAGGGCATTGCGCTGCGTTCGGTCGACATCGATATCATTTATCTCAATGGGTACGGCTTCCCCGCCCATCGCGGCGGCCCCATGTTTTATGCCGATACGGTGGGCCTGGATAAAGTTTATGCGCGTATTTGCGAGTTTGAACGGGCGCACGGTGAATTGTGGACTCCGGCCCCGCTGTTGAAGCGGCTGGCTCTCGAAGGGAAGCGATTCGCGGATTTTCAACCGGAGTAAAACATGCGTGAAGCCGTACTGGTGGACTCGAAACGAACGCCGCTCGCAAAGTCATTTCGCGGCTCGCTCAACAAGACGCGCCCCGATGATCAGGCGGCGCACTGTATACAAGCCGTGCTGCGCGCGGCGCCGCAGTTGGATCCATCTGAAATTGAGGATGTCATTCTTGGTTGCGGCTATCCAGCCGGCGCGTCCGGCCACAACGTGGCACGGATCGCCGCGCTGCGAGCCGGGCTTCCCCCGGCCGTCGCCGCAACTACAGTGAACCGCTTCTGCTCCTCCGGGCTGCAGGCCATCGCGATGGCGGCCCACCAGATTGTGCAGGAAGGCGCCGAAGCGGCCATTGGCGGCGGCGTGGAGAGCATCACGATGATGGGCCGCGAACGCAGTCCCAACCCCTCAGTCGCCGAACGTCATCCCGGAGTGTACATGGTGATGGGGGATACCGCGGAGGTGGTGGCCAAGCGGTATGCGATTTCCCGCGAGGCGCAGGACGAGTATGCGTTCCACAGCCAGCAGCGTACGGCCCGGGCGCAACAGGAAGGTTTTTTTCAGGCTGAGTTGGCTCCCATGCGCACCGTCCGCGCAATTGTGGACAACAAGAGCGGGGAGGTGACCGGGGAAGAGGAGGTGTTGCTGGAACGCGACGAGTGCAACCGGCCCGGCACTACGCTCGAAGGTCTGGCCTCTCTCAAGCCGCACTTTGATCCGGACAGCGGGCAGGGCAGCGTCACCGCCGGCAATTCCAGCCAACTCTCCGACGGCGCCTCCGCCTCGCTTCTCCTTTCGCGCGAGCGCGCCAACCAGCTCGGCATTCGCTACAAGATGATCTTCCGTGGCTTTGCCGTGGCCGGTTGTGAGCCGGACGAAATGGGCATCGGCCCCGTCTACGCGGTGCCGAAGCTGCTCAAGCGGCACGGCCTCAAAGTGCGGGACATTGACCTGTGGGAACTCAACGAAGCCTTCGCGGTGCAAGTCCTCTATTGCCGCGACCGTCTCGGGATCGACCCCGGCAGGCTCAACGTGAACGGAGGCTCCATCGCTATCGGCCATCCTTTCGGCATGACCGGTTCCCGTCTGGCCGGCACCCTGGCCAACGAGATGCTGCGCCGCAAGGTCCGCTACGGAGTGGTCACCATGTGCATCGGTGGAGGACAAGGTGCAGCCGGTCTCTTCGAAGCCTGCGTTTAAGGATTACGCCTCGCCGGCATACGCCTGGTATGTCGTTGGCGTCCTGACACTCGTCTACATCTTCTCTTTCATTGACCGTCAGATTCTGAATCTCCTGGTGCGCCCCATCCGGCGCGACCTAAACATCTCCGACACGGAAATGAGCCTCCTCATGGGGTTCAGCTTCGCCATCTTCTATACGTTTTTTGGAATTCTGATGGGCCGTCTCGCCGACTCCGGCAGCCGCCGCGGCCTCATCGCCGGGGGATTCATTCTGTGGAGCGCGCTCACCGCCGGCTGCGGCCTGGCGCGCAACTATGTGCAGATGTTTCTGCTGCGCATGGGGGTGGGTGTGGGGGAAGCCGCACTGTCTCCGGCCGCCTATTCCCTCATCACGGACTACTTTCCGCCCCACCGCCTGGCCACCGCCATCAGCGTCTACTCGATGGGTATTTATCTGGGCACCGGCATCGCTTATCTGATGGGCGGCGTGGTCATCGCGTTCGCCTCAGGAAAAGATCTGTGGCAACTGCCGGTGGTGGGAGCCACGCGGCCGTGGCAGGTAATCTTCTTCATGGTGGGGTTGCCCGGAGTTCTGCTGGCCGCCTTGATGTACACGGTGCGCGAGCCGGAACGCCATCGCCTGCACAGCAAGCCTGTTCCCATGCGGGAAGCCTTCGCGTTCTGGCGCGCCAACCGGCGCACATTCCTGTGCCACAATTTCGGATTCGCGCTGCTTTCCTTCTCCTCCTATGGCGCGTCTGCCTGGGTCCCTACCTTCTTCATGCGGCACCACGGATGGTCCGCCTCGCAAATCGGCATCTGGTATGGCTCCATCATCGGGGTTCTCGGCACCCTCGGCATCGTGGCGGGCGGCCGCTTCGCCGATTGGCTCTCAGCACGCGGCTATCGCGACTCCACCATGCGCGTCGGCCTCATCGTTGCCGTGGCATGGTTCCCGGCGGGGATCTGCATTTATCTGGTCCCGAATCCTTACCTCGCCTTGCTGGTCCTTGCCATCGCGCAATTTTTTACCGCAGCCCCGTTCGGCGTGGCCCCGGCCGCCATACAGCAGATAGCCCCGCCCAACCTGCGCGGACAAGCCTCCGCCGTCTATCTGTTCGTCATCAATCTGGTTGGCCTCGGACTCGGACCCACAGCCGTCGCTGTGTCCACCGATTACGTGTTCAGAAACGACAACATGGTCGGGTATTCCTTACTGCTGGTTACCTCCGTGGCCCACGTTGTTTCCGCATTGCTGCTATGGGCGGGACTGAAACCATTCATCGCCAGCCGGGGCAAGCTCCAAACCTAATCACATTACCCATTACCGAGGCTCCGGGTACGGGGGAGTATATACTAGCCACATGGCGGACAAGAGAATCATTGCGGTTGTAGGGGCTACCGGAGCGCAGGGCGGCGGACTGGCCCGCGCCATCCAAAGGAATCCGGACTCCGGATTCATCGCTCGCGCGATCACACGAAACGTCAACTCCCCCAAGGCCCGGGAACTGGCCAAGCTCGGCGCGGAGGTGGTGGAAGGCGATGTGGACGATGCGGCCAGTATGAAAAAGGCTTTTCAGGGAGCCTATGGGGCCTATTGCGTCACGTTCTTCTGGGACCACTTCTCGCCCGAAAAGGAGAAGGCGCAGGCCACCACGATGGCCCAGGCCGCCAAAGCCGCCGGGCTGCAACATGTCATTTGGTCCACACTCGAGGATTCACGAAAATTCATCCCCCTGAGCGATGACCGCATGCCCACTCTCCTGGGCAACTACAAAGTGCCTCACTTTGATGCCAAGGGGGAAAGTGACCACGTATATACCGATCTTGGTGTCCCCACTACATTCCTGCTCACCTCCTTTTACTGGGACAACTTCATCTATTTTGGCTCCGGACCCAAACCAGGTCCGGACGGCAAACTTGTCTTCACCCTTCCCATGGGGGAGGCGAAACTGCCGGGTATCGCAGTGGAGGATATCGGCAAGTGCGCCTTCGGCGTCTTCAAGAACTCCGGTTACATTGGCAAGACCGTGGGTGTGGCTGGACAACACCTGACCGGCGCTCAGATTGCGGAATCGCTCGCCAGGGCGCTGGGCCAGCCCGTCACATACAACGCCGTTTCGCCCGCGGTCTATCGCGGTTTCGGTTTTCCCGGGGCAGATGACCTTGGCAACATGTTCCAGTTCAACCATGACTTCAGCGAAGTGTTCTGTGCGGCCCGGAGCATCGAGGTCTCCCGGCGGCTCAATCCGGAACTGCAAACCCTGGACGAATGGCTCGCCGTCCACAAGAGCCTCATTCCGCTCTAAGGCCGGCAAAGCGGTATGCTATAAGACAATGCTGCGGCTCCTCCTGACCATTTGTGTTGTCACTGGCGTCGCGCTGTCTGCCGACTCAACTTCTTCCAGCCCCACGCCGATGCTGAAACAGTATTGTTTTCAGTGTCACGGCGAGGGTACTCCCATGGCCGGAGTCAGCTTGGAGCAACTCACCTCCCAACCCTCCGTTGGAAATAGCTTTGAACAGTGGAAAAAAGTGGCGGCCGCACTCGATCAAAGGCGCATGCCACCGGAGAAGATGCCTCAGCCGGCCGAGGCTGACCGCCGGCAGGCCGTCTCCTGGATTCGCGCAAAACTGAACGAGTACGCCACCAAGCACGCCGGTGATCCCGGGCCTGTCACGGTCCGGCGTCTCACCAGCGGCGAGTATGCCTACACCGTCCGTGATCTTACCGGCCTCGATCTGAAGCTGGATGGCGATTTTGTCCCGGATGAAGTGGGTGGCGAGGGCTTCACCAACTTCGGCGATGCGCAGTTCATGGCGGACGCAAACCTCGAGCGCTATCTTGCCACCGCCAAGGCGATCGCCGGGCATGCGGTGATCGGTTCCGGTCCCATCGGTTTCTTCGCCGATCCCGGCAAGAGCGGCTTTGAGTTATCCGCCATCGACCGTATCCAGAACATCTACCGCGCACATGGATTCCGAGCGGCCTCCGGCGAGGGCGGCAAGCCCTACGGGCTCGAGCGCTACACCAAGGCATTCTACGCCGCATGGCGCTTTCAGCACCGCCAGGCGCTGGGCGAGAGTAAGACTACTCTGGAGGGCTTTGCAGCCCGCGAAGGGCTCAGTGCACGGTTTGTGCAACACATCTGGTCTGTGGTTCACAAGCCGTCGCCGGTGTATCCAATCTCCGAGGTTGTCGCGCTATGGCAAAGCCTGCCGGTACCGGCAGGGCCAAGCCGCGAGCGGACCGCGGCGGC
>JAENWC010000325.1 GCA_016650235.1 Terriglobia bacterium | reverse complement strand
TTCATCCCTTCCAGGAATCGCGCCACAAGAATTCCAGCAAGGAACTCCGTGTTCATGCCGATGGCCTCCAGCGTGGACCAGAGGCCCTTGCCGGGAACCGCGCGGTAGGGGCATGTGGTCAATCCTAACGCGGGGTCCTGAAATTCGGCAGCCATCGTTTGAAGAAAATCCGGGCTTACCCGCACGTCGCTATCGCTCATCGCGAGCAATTCATAGCGGGCCTCCGCCATCATCTGCCCGAGACTCCAGACTTTCGCGTTGGGATAGGGAGGTTCGCCGGTGAGGATCAAGCGGGTGGGAACTTCCGGATACTCGCGGCCTAACCGTTCCACAATGGCGGCGGCGGGATCGGCGGCTTCCCTCACCGCAAACAAAATTTCAAATACCGGGTAATCCTGCCGAAAAAAGCTCCGCAGGTTCTCTTCCAGATCTTCCTCGGCGCCGGAAAGGGGCTTGAGGATACTGACGGGCTGGGCGTGGGTCAGTGTTGCAGGCTGCGAGGAAAGATAGTCACGGGCGGCAATCACCACCAGAACGCAAAATACAAACGAGCCGGTGAGGACCGCGGCCAACAACCATTCCATCACCATGCCGCAAACTACTCGTACGGAGTCCGGTCAGTGGTCAACTTCAGAATCGCGGCAAGGACTTCGTCCACCGGCTTTGCGCCCTGATCCCCATGCCGCCGGTTGCGCAGACTCACCGTGCCGTTTTCGGCTTCCCGGTCACCCACCACCAGCATGAACGGAACTTTCTGCATCTGCGCGGTACGAATCTTGGCGTTCACTTTTTCATTGGTGGCGTCCACCTCGACGCGGAGTCCGGCCGCGGCCAACTGATTCTTTACCTTCATCGCGTACTCGGCGTGACGATCGGTGATGGGCAGGACTATCGCCTGCACCGGAGCGAGCCAAACCGGGAAAGCCCCGGCGTAGTGCTCAATCAGGATTCCAAAGAACCGCTCCACCGATCCGTACAACGCGCGGTGGCACATGAGCGGCTGATGAGCTTTGCCATCTTCGGCGATGTACTCCAGGTCAAACCGGCGCGGGAGCGTGAAATCGAACTGCACCGTGGAAAGCTGCCACTTCCTTCCAATGGCATCCACCAGCTTGACGTCAATCTTGGGACCGTAGAAGGCGGCCTCATCCGTCATCACCTTAGCATTCATGCTGAGGCGTTCGATAGCCTTGTGCAGCGCGGTTTCCGCCATCCCCCACTGTTCCGGCGAACCATCGTACTTGCCGCTGGCGCCGCCGTCCCAGGTGGAAAGTTCCGCTTCATATTGCGTAAAGCCGAATGCGGAAAGTACGTCCAAGGCAAACTGCAGGCAACTGACGATCTCATCCTCAATCTGGTCCGGGCGGCAGAAGATGTGCGCATCGTCCTGCGTGAAGCCGCGCACACGCATCAGTCCGTGCATGGTGCCGGACCGCTCGTAACGGTAGACCGTGCCAAGCTCACCCAACCGCACCGGCAACTCCCGGTAGCTGCGCAAACGGTCCTTGTAGATCAGGATATGGAACGGGCAGTTCATCGGCTTGAGGCGATATTCCGCATCGTCCAGCTCCATTGGCGTGAACATGCTGTCGGCGTAGAAATCGGCGTGGCCCGAGGTCTGCCACAACTGCTTGCGGCCGATGTGCGGCGTATAGACCAGCGAGTAGCCGCGCGCCAGATACTGCTCGCGCATCCAATCTTCCATGATCTTGCGGATGAGCGCGCCTTTGGGATGCCAGAAAATCAGCCCCGGGCCTGCCAATTCCTGAATGCTGATGAGATCCAGCTCCTGGCCCAGCTTGCGATGGTCGCGCTTCTTGGCCTCCTCCACCTGCGTCAGGTAGGCTTCCAGATCCTTCTTCGAGAAGAACGCGGTGCCGTGGATGCGCTGCAGGCGCGCGTTTTTTTCATTCCCTTTCCAGTAGGAACCGGACACCATCAACAGCTTGAAGGCCTTGATGCGCTTGGTGGAGGGAACGTGCGGCCCGCGGCAGAAATCGATGAAATGTGGCCCCAGCGTGTATTCGGAGAAAACCTCTTCGGCCTTTTCTTCGATCAGTTCACACTTCATCCAGGCGCCTTCAGAGGCATACTTGGGCAACCCCTCGGATTTCTTCGTCATCACGCGCTCGTAGGGCAAATCACGAGCCTGTATCTCCCACATCCGCGCCTCGATCTTCTCAAGCTCCTCGGGTGCAAACGGGGTGTCGCGCTGAAAGTCGTAATAAAAGCCGGTCTCGATGGGAGGTCCCACGCCGAGTTTGGTGTCCGGATAAAGCTCCAACACCGCTGCGGCAAGGAGATGGGCGGTGGAGTGGCGGTACACCTCCAGCGCTTCCGGATTCTTCGAGGTAAGAATCTGCAACCCCGCATCGCCTTCGAGCGGACGCGTCAAATCATACAGATTGCCGTTCACGCGGGCCACCACGGCATCCTCAGCCAGCCGGGGGCTGATGGAGCGGGCAATGTCGATCGGCTTGCTTCCCGAGGGGACCTGTTGCTGACTCCCGTCGGGGAGGGTAATGGTAATGGAACTCATGGGGGCTGTTTTTTAAAGCGTAGCATGCCCGTAGGGGGCCGGCCCGGAGCTCGATACACGCGAGCAACCGATGGCCAGCCCGCCGGGACGAGCTCCGTTTTGCGAACTGTGGGCGTAGACGCAGCTATATTAGAGGAAGGCATGCCGCAGCCAGAAGCACCACAGCCGGAAGCCCCGCAGCTGGAAGCCGCCAGCCCGGCCGATGAAACCACCCTCGTTCACCAGGCCAAAGCGGGCGACCTGGCCGCGTTCAGTGAGCTGGTCACTCGCTATGAGGGCAAGGTCTTCCGTCTCACCCGGCACATCCTCAACAGCCGGGAAGATGCCGAGGACGTGACACAAGAGGCATTCCTCAAGGCCTTTACTCACCTGGATGGTTTTCAGGAAAACTCCAGGTTCTACACCTGGGTGGTTCGCATCGCCGTCAATGAATCGTTGATGAGGCTGCGGAAGAGCGGCCGGCGTCCCATGGTCTCGCTCGACGAACCTGTCGATACCGGCGAGGACGAGATGGTGCGCGAGTTGGCGGTCTGGGATGAAACTCCCGAGCAGAAGTACTCGCAAGAGGAACTGCGCGCCATTCTGGATCAGGCCGTGGATTCGCTCGGGCCCATCTATCGCGCCGTCTTTCTGCTTCGTGACGTGGATGAATTGTCTACCGAGGAGACCGCCAACGCGCTGGATCTATCCATTCCGGCCGTGAAAAGCCGCCTTCTGCGCGCGCGTCTTCAGTTGCGCGAAATCCTCACACAACACTTCAAACGGAAGGGGGATGACATCCTTGCTTACCTGTAAAGAATTTCTCGGCTGGCTTAACGAATACCTGGATGAGACCGCGGCGGCCGAGATTCGCTCACTGGTCGAGTCCCACATCAGCACTTGTCCCAACTGCTGGGTCATTCACGACACTACAAAGAAGACGCTGCAGGTTTATAAAGGCATGGAGCCACAACTGCTGCCGCCGGAAATTCACAACCGCATCCTTTCTCTTTTGGAGAAGGCCGCCCTGGAAAAGAGAGCCGCACAGTCAGATTAGCCGCGCGGATCGTGTATCCTTGATATTATCTCCGGAGAAAACATGAAACTTCATTACATCACCAGAATCGGGCTTGTAGCCGCTGCCACTTTGTGGACTTCCATCGCATCGGCGCAGCCCGTCATCACCTCGATTCTCAACAACGCCAGCTATCTGCGCACGGGCCTCCCTGGTTCCGGGATCGCGCAAGGATCCATCTTTGCCACCTTCGGCACCGGCATGGGGCCGGCCGAACTTACGCAGACCGGGTTCCCCCTGCCAGCCGAGCTTGCAGGAACCTCCATGCGCATCAGCGTCGGAGGCAATGAAGTGAACGCCATCATGGTGTACACCTCGGCCGGGCAACTCGCCTCCGTTCTTCCATCCAACACACCGGTGGGCAACGGCGTTGTCCGCGTCACCTACAACGGACAAACCAGCCAGCCCTTTCCCATCATCGTCGTCCGGAACGCGCTCGGTCTGTTCACCCTGAATGGCGCAGGCAGCGGACCCGCTGTTCTTACCGACGCCAACTTCGGAGTCATCACATACACCAATGCCGCCATCGAGGGACAGACTGTCATCGCGTGGGGTACAGGGCTTGCCGGAGCAAACTTTCCCGACAATCAACCGGCGCAGGTATTCGACTTTCAACAACAGGTTCCCACACGGGTGCTCGTGGGAGGCAAGCCGGCAACCTTACGCTACGCCGGCCGCTCCAACTGCTGCGCCGGGCTGGACCAGATCATTTTCGACATTCCCGAGGGTGTACGCGGCTGCAACGTTTCACTCACCATCCGCGCCGCGGGCACGCCTGGCAATTTCACCACCATCCCGGTCTCCGGCCCCAGCCGCGTCTGCTCGGACGAAAACGGTTTCACAGAGGCGGATCTCAACATCCCGGCCGATGGCCTGAAGATCGGCAGCATCTCGCTCACCCGCTCAACCGCCAAGATCTCCTCTCCACAGGGCACCATCGAGACCAAGTCTGATGCCGCCTCCGCCTCTTTCATCAAGTTCGACGCCAATTCATTCATCCGGGGCCAGGGAGCGGGTCAGGCAAGCTACGGCAGTTGCTCCGTAATTACTTACAGCACATCCCCGGGCGGCGCCCCCTCCTTTACTTTGCTCGATGCGGGCCCCTCGCTGACCCTCACCACCCCCGGCGGCAACCGCACGCTGAATAAGATGAGCGGTTTCTATTTTGTCGATCTCGGCTCCAGCACCATTATCCCGGGTATCCCCTTGCCCGGTGGTACACCCCCAGTGCTCGAACCCGGCAGCTATTCGATGGCCGGCAATGGCGGCGCCGACGTGGGCGCCTTCCGCGCCAACACAACCCTTCCGGCAAACTTCCTCTGGACCAACCAGGACACCACCACGAACGTCACACGCCAGCGCGAGCTCAACATCACCTGGAGCGGCGGCAACCCGTCCACCGACTTCGTCACCATGACCGGATCCTCCACTTCCGGTGGCGTCGGTGCAACCTTTGTCTGTACGGAACGTGCCAGCGCAGGACAGTTTAACGTCCCCGTCGAGGTGCTTTCCTCCCTGCCCGCCAGCGCTACAGCTTCCGGAATTCCTACCGGCAGCTTGTCTGTGGGCAACTCGTCGGCCGGCGCCGGCAGCCGCTTCACCGCCCCTGGCATTAACGTGGGCTTCTTCACCTACTACACGTTTCACACTAAAAACGTGACCGTCGACTAGGGCAACCGCTTCCTTTTGGGCGCGGCTCGGAATGTTGTTGTCATTCCAAGCCGCGACCGGAGGAGCCGGCGCGTTCTGCCGGCCATTTTGCGCCCAGTCCCGACCTTCCCTTCACTATTCACTATTCCCTTCGCCATTCGCCGCTCCTAGGTGTTATACTCATTGCCGGGACTTTCTCCTTATTTGTGCGCCCTAAGCTCATTGGATCGCTTTCATCATAATCGGTGCAGCGCATAAACCAGTCCCCAGGGAGGCTGGCAGTTATGACGGACCTTCTTCTAATTCGAGCATTCTTCGTTATTTTGCTCACCTGCGCCGCTTTCTTTCTGAAGCCCTTTCAACTGGATCCCAACCTCTCCACGGCCGTCGGCGCACTCGCCGGGCTAGCCATTGTGCTGTTCGAAGTCCGGCTCAGACAGGTCTCCCTCAAACGCCTCATCGGCGCCGCTTTAGGTTCGGTGCTGGGCATCCTCGGCGCTTTCCTGATGTCGGTGGTTCTGGGGCAGGCGCTGCCAGCCGGCCCATCCCTCGCCTTTATCCAAATCCTCTTGCTTCTCCTCATGACTTACGTCGGTCTCGTCGTGGGCGCCAACAAGGGCGACATGCTGAACCTGGCCGCTCTCGGCGGCCTTTTCGGCGGCGATAATGCCATCTCCAAGCAGCCCTTCAAGATCCTGGACACCAGCGTCATTATTGACGGCCGCATCGCCGACATCGCCGAGACAGGTTTTCTGGATGGGATCCTCGTCATCCCTCAATTCGTCCTCCGCGAACTGCAACTGGTGGCCGACTCGGCCGATTCGATGAAGCGCAACCGCGGCCGGCGCGGCCTCGACATCCTCCAGCGCATCCAAAAAATGCCGGACCTGAACATTCAAATCCTCGAAGACGATTTCCCCAACGTCCGCGAGGTGGACATGAAGTTGATCGAGCTGGCCAAAGTCTACTCCTGCAAAATCGTCACCAACGATTTCAATCTGAACAAAGTGGCGCAGCTCCACGGCGTCGATGTGCTCAACATCAATGAGCTCGCCAACGCTCTCAAGCCCATCGTGCTGCCCGGCGAATCCATGCGCGTGTTTATCCTCAAGGAAGGCAAGGAATACAATCAAGGCGTGGCGTACCTGGACGACGGCACTATGGTGGTGGTGGACAATGCCAAGCGCCTAATCTCGAAAACCGTTGATGTCACTGTCACCAGCGTTCTCCAAACTACCGCCGGAAAGATGATTTTTGGCAGGTATGACGAGCGCGGGCACCCGGGTCCTCAGGAACGCACGGAACGCCAGCCATTGAGAGAGCAAGCAGCGGCGGCAACCGCGCCC
>JAENWC010000324.1 GCA_016650235.1 Terriglobia bacterium | reverse complement strand
CCACTTCAGCCCAATCTGCTTGCAGAACAGCAGGAAGCTATCGCTTACGTTCCAGTTCAGGATGTGGCCGATCTTCAGGTTCGCAGGATCGTCCTCCTCCATCGCTTTCCTCTGCGCGAGAGCGCCCAACGCCATCGGAGTTGCCAATAGGGCCCTTCGTCGAATGGTCTGCATAAACATTCTTCTATCACATTTGATACAATCACGGTCCATGGAAATCTCACGCCGCTCCGCAATTGCCGCCTTGGCTGGCGCAGGGTTCTCCGCCACTGCCGCCCGCGCCGCTCAAAAGGCCGCCGCTTTCGCGCTCATCGGGGATCGCTATCACAACTCGGATTACATACGATCCGCCTTGAGCCGCACCATCGCCAAAGAAATGGGTATCTCCATCGACTTCTCCGATGAGACCCCTTTGCTCAATCAGGAAACGCTCACCGGCTACAAGCTCCTCATCATTCTGCGCGATGGCATGATCTGGCCCGACGGCTATCCCGACGAGTCTACCAACGCCGCCTGGGTCAACACCGGCAAACCTAAGCTCGTTTTTGATCCGCCCACCCCGCGCACCCCCGCCAAGCCCCAAAACTGGATCAAGCCCGAACAGGGTAAGGCCGTGCGCCGGTTTGTCGAACAAGGCGGCGCGGCTCTGTTTCTGCACAACGTCACTCACGTCGGACTCACAGACCCGGACTTCCGTCATGTCCTCGGCGCAGCCTATGCCGGACATCCCCCCATCCGTACCTTTAAGGTCAAGGTCACAAATCCCGATCACCCCATCACGAAAGGGGTCCGTGACTTTGTCATCACCGACGAACAGCACTACATGGTCTACGACAAAGATCGCAAAAACATCTTCCTCGAGACGGTGAATGAAGAGGGCCTTGACTACAACAAGCAGGGCGCAACCGCTCCTGGCGGCTGGGCCAACGACTACGGTAAAGGCCGCATCTGCTATCTTTCACCCGGACACCTCATCAGTGTGCTCGTCAATCCCGAATTCATCAAGCTCCAGCAGAATGCTGTTCGCTGGCTGATGCGCCAATCTTAAAACCGGCCAGAGGGAACGGTTGTCAAAGTGTCGCCCGCTTGCAGGACCCTCCGCTAGCGTTGTATAACTGGGCATACGTTAGCCAGGCTTGGACGGGGGACCGGCGCGAAGGATATTAGGGTGAACTATCAAGACAGGCAGGTTCTGATCACCGGCGGGCTCGGCTTTATTGGCAGCAACCTCGCTATTCGCCTCTGTGAGATGGGGGCGCAGGTAACCATCGTCGACCCTTCCATCCCCGGCTGCGGCGCAAACCTCTTCAACATCGAGCCGGTCCGCGGCCAAGTCTCCCTCATCCCCGCCTCCATCTCCGACCGCGACGCCATCGAGGCCGCGATTGGCGACTGCCCGGTTATCTTCAACCTTGCCGGCGAGATCAGCCATCTTCACTCGATGAACTTTCCCGAGCGCGATCTCGAGATCAACACGCTCTCGCAGTTGCGTTTCCTGCTGGCCGTTTCGCAAATTGCG
The DNA here is from genome assembly GCA_016650235.1 of Terriglobia bacterium. GTDB lineage: Bacteria > Acidobacteriota > Terriglobia > Bryobacterales > Bryobacteraceae > VFZE01. The sequence continues at coordinate 2,214 of JAENWC010000324.1, read as the reverse complement.
CCCGGAGCCCGCGTCGTCTACGCCGGCACCCGCCAGGTTTACGGCGCCCCCGACTATCTTCCCGTGGATGAAAAACATCCCATCAAGCCGGTGGACTTCAATGGCGTCCACAAGTACGCCGCCACCATGTACCACTCCATGCTCTCCGACGCAGGCCAACTCGATGCCGTCGTTCTCCGCCTGACCAACGTATACGGTCCACGAATGGCGCTCGATGTGCCCTGCCAGGGCTTCCTTGCCACCTACCTGCGTAAACTCCTGACCGGCCGGCAGCTCGAGATTTTTGGCGATGGCAGGCAGCTCCGCGATCCAATGTATGTCGACGACGCCGTGCAGGCCATGCTGCTGGCAGGCGCCGCCGGAACGCTCCCCTCACGCTCCTACAATGTCGGCGGGCCCGAACCGCTCAGCTTGGCCTCCATCGCTTCCACGGGAAGCCATCTCGCCGGAGTGGCGCCCCCACGCTTTTGTGAGTTCCCGGATGATCGTAAACGCATCGACATCGGCAGCTACTACACAGACTGCACACGCATTCGCGAGGAATTTGGCTGGGTTCCCGAAACCAAATTCGAAGATGGTTTTGAGCGCACCCTCGCCTACTATCAATCCAACCTCTCCCGCTATCTCGATCTCGCCCAGCCCAATCCGCCTTGTAAGCTTGCTCAGCATTACAGCGCGCAAGCCGCACCAAAATCCCACCGCGTACCGGCATGATGAATCCGGCCGAGTTTGCCAACATCGCAAACGCCGAACAGGATTTCTGGTGGTACCGCGGCATGAGGAATATCATGTTCGGGCTGCTGGATCCGGTGGCGCAAGGCCGGCGCGTACACCGCGCCCTCGAGGCCGGCTGTGGAACAGGACACTTTGCGCAGGCGCTCGGGTCCCGTTATGGCTGGCCCATGGTTCCGCTCGACCTGGGATGGGAAGGGCTCGCCTTCGGCCGGCAAATGGGCATTCAACGCCTGCTGCAGGCCGATATCTGCTCTATCCCATGTTCCACCGCCTCCTTCGACGCCGTGATCTCCATGGACGTCATTGTCCATTTGCCGCGAGGAGAAGAGGACCGCCCGATGCGCGAGTTCGCGCGCGTACTCAAGCCCGGTGGACTGTTTGTCATCCGTGTCTCGGCGCTCGACCTCCTACGCAGCCATCACTCTCAGTTCGCCCAGGAAAGGCAGCGGTTCACTCGTTCCCGGCTGCTTCATCTCGTCGCGGCCCACGGCATACGCCCTCTGCGCTGCACTTATGCCAACTCGCTGCTGTTGCCGGTGGCGCTGGCTAAATTCCGCATCTGGGAACCGCTCCGCGGTCAGGCCCCATCCAGCGGCGTAGAGCCTGTCCCAGGCTGGCTCGACGCGCTGCTGCACGCCCCGCTCGCCATCGAGTCCGCCATGCTCAAAAGGGGTCTCAATCTCCCTATTGGCCAGTCGCTCATCCTGATTGGAGAAAAGGCGTAAACGGAATGCAGCATCGGCCGGAGCGTTGGGAACTGTTTGTACTGGCTCTGATCCTATCCGCATTCGCGGCCGTTCTTGTCTCGCTGGCCTGGAAAACCGGCGTTACCATCGATGAACCTGCGCACGTGCTTTCCGCCCATCTCTACTGGATTGGGGAGGACAACCTTGCCGCGGGTGACATGCCGCCCGCCATCAAGATCCTCGGCGGGTGGGTCTCCCACCTTGCCGGACTGCCCATCCCCCGCGACAACCCCGCCGTCTGGAGCACCCAGCACGAATGGCCCATCTCCTTGGAGATGATGAGCCGGATGAGCCACGCGCAGATCCACAATGTGTTCTTCTACTCACGGCTCCCCTTGCTCGTCTTCCCTCTCGCCTGCGCCCTCCTGGTCTGGTATTGGGGGCGGCAACTGTTCTCACCCATCACCGCGCTTCTGATGATGGGGGTCTTCTCACTCTCCCCCACCGTCCTTGGCCACGGCTGCCTGTTCAAGAACGATCTGGCCGCATCCTTTTCCTATCTGTTGTTCTGGTATTGCGCTTGGCGCTTCTGGAAGGAACCGCAACTCCGCCAGGCAGTCTTTCTTGCCGTCGCTCTTCTCATCGCGATTCTCGCCAAGTTCTCTCTGCTGATACTGGTCCCCCTTGCTCCCGCCATTATCCTGGTCCGCTGCTTCACTCTGCGCCCTATCCCCTACCGCTTGGCCGCTTTATCTCTGCTCGTCCTGTTTCTGGTTCCCTACGCCGGCGTGCT
>JAENWC010000323.1 GCA_016650235.1 Terriglobia bacterium | reverse complement strand
CCGGGTCCACCGAGGAGGCCTCCAGCACATCTCCGCCCTTTACCCAACCAATGTAGACGTTGTCGTTGAAGTACAGCGCGCGCGGTGCCCCCGGTGAGATGAGCTGCAATTGAAAACTGGTCTTGGAAAATACCAGCACCTGCGAGGCCACCGGAACATCCAGATGCCGTAACACCGAGAGCAGATATCCACCCGGCAATTGGTAATCGAGCGCTATCGCGCCCCGCTCCAGCTTGCGCTGCATCCGCGCCACAGGGTCATTCCTGGAGGGCGCGTTGTAGCCGATGGCTTCATCTTCCATCGGCAGCACATAGGAACTCTGACCCAGAACCAGGGCCGGAGCCAGCAGCATCGGCAACCAGTCGCGCCTCATTGGACCGCTCCATTCAAACCCTCTTGCGCCGTCTCGCACAGCGGCATCTGCGTTCCAGTCAACAACTCCGCCAGACTCACTTGCCCGAATCCCTCCTCCACCACTGCCATTGCCGCATCCATCTTCTGGTGCAGCGGGCAGAGATTGCAGCTATGCGATGAAATCCCCAGCGGGCACGTCTTGATCCGTCGCAGAGGATCCACCGCGTTCAATACGTCCAGCACCGTGATCTTGGCAGGATCGCGCGCAAGCCGAAAACCGCCATGCTTGCCGCGCCAGGCGAGCACCAATCCAGCCTTGCCAAGATGCTGCATCACCTTGGGAAGATACCCAACCGGAGCCTGTGTTGCCGCGGCAATGTCCTGCGTGGTCTGCGAACTGCCATGGGATTGCGCCAGACAAACAGTGGCGCGCAATGCGTATTCAGCGGTGAGTGAGAACATAAGTGTATATCCGTATCTTGATATTCTTAATATAGCCTTTTCAATGCTTTCCTCGCAACCGGAATGTGCCTTCTCAGGTGCCCACCTTGGCCGGAGTTCCCCGCTGGCCCTTTTCTCGATTGCCGCGATTGGACCCGGAACGTCCAGGACGTTCGCACGTATAATCTCTTCTTCAGCCGCGAACAGACCAAGAGCGAACTGTGTATTGTCAGACACCTCGACATTTTCTGATCTACCGCCGCCGCGACGAATCCGTGATCGATATTCTCAGCCCCCACCATGCCTTGTTGTATGATTGGACCGTTCTGATGATTCCCGAGACCATTGCGCACTACCGCATCACAGGCAAACTCGGCCAGGGCGGCATGGGTGAGGTCTACCGAGCCACCGACACCAAGCTCGGCCGTCAGGTTGCCATCAAAGTGCTGCCGGACGTTTTCGCCGCCGATCCGGATCGCATGGCGCGCTTCATCCATGAAGCCAAGATACTGGCCTCACTCAACCACCCGAGTATCGCGTGCATCTACGGAATCGAGGAGCGGGCCATCATCATGGAATTGGTGGAGGGCGAGACGCTCAAAGGGCCTTTGCCGCTCGACACGGTTCTCAACTATGCCATTCAGATCACCGCGGCGCTTGAGTATGCGCATGAAAAGGGAGTGGTGCATGGTGATCTAATGCCCGCAAACGTGATGGTGACGCCTTCGGGAGGCATCAAGGTGCTCGATTTCGGCCTCGCCAAGATCACGGAGAACACCGCCGCGCCGGCAGATGAAACCCAATCCCCAACGCTGACCTTGCGCGCCACGCAAGCGGGGGTGATCCTGGGCACCGCCGCGTACATGTCGCCGGAGCAGGCGCGCGGTAAGCCTCAGGACAAGCGTACAGATCTGTGGGCGTTCGGTTGCGTGCTGTTCGAATTGATTACCGGAAGCCGGGCCTTCACTGGCGATAACAGTCTGGACGTTTTGGCTTCCGTCGTCGGGGCAGACCCGGAGTGGAGTAAGTTGCCGGCGGATACCCCCTCTGGCATCCGCCGTTTGCTGCGGCGTTGTCTCGAAAAAGATCCGACAAGGCGGCTGCATGATGCCGGGGATGCGCGTCTGGAACTGCTGGATGATGCGCGAGACGACGCGCGAAAGGAACCAGTGCCCATTCCGCCTGCCCCCACCCCCATCCGGAGCGGCAAGCCGTGGGTATGGATCCTCTCTGCGTTGTGCGCCGGGGCCGCCATCGCCGGCGCGCTAGCTTGGCAACTGCGGCCAATTGAGGTGGCCGCTCCAGTCACGCGATTCTCCATTCCGCTGGTTGCGGCGCAGAACCTGAACCAGCCCATCGCAATCACACCCGATGGCACGAGGTTGGCCTACCTTGCCGGGGGAGAATTCAGTGCGGTCATCCATATACGTGACTTGTCGCAGAACCAGACGAGGAGCTTGCCGGGCACGGATGGAGCAATGACGCCGGGCTTCTCTCCGGACGGAGAATGGATCGTGTTCTCCGCCGATGGCAAGCTGAAGAAGGTGCAAGCCAGCGGTGGATCGGTCGGCGCCTTGACGACTGGCACAAGGGTAGTGGGAGGCGGGGTGCATTGGACGCCGGACGGCGAGATTCTGTTTTGCGCCAACGGTCTTGCCAGCATTCCCGCAATGGGTGGGGCCACAAAGTTGTTGACAACTCCACCTCCCGGTGAAGAGCATTTCCAACCGGAGCTCCTTCCCGGTGGCAAGGCGATCCTATTCACCATCCTGCGTTTGGGTGAGCAGACTCGTGTGGCGGTGCTCCAGCGCAAGACCGGAGCGGTCAAGATTCTCATCGAAGGCGCCCAACAAGCACACTACTTGAACTCCGGTCACCTGGTTTATTACCGCGGCGGTAAGCTGGAACGGGTCGCTTTCGATCCCGAAAAGCTCAGTGTTTCTGGCGCACCGGTCCCCGTTGCCGGCGGCGTTTCTTTTTCGCCAGTCTACTCGTCCGCCGCATTCGCCGCATCTCCCACCGGCGTGCTTGTTTACCGCCCGGGAAGTGGTGCGCCCGCGGTAACGGAACTGACGTGGGCCGATCGCGCCGGACAGCGCCTGCCGCTAGCCAAGCTTGCGCATCCGTTCAACCAGATCCGCCTCTCCCCCAACGGCCGCACGCTGATTCTGGCCAACCGGGCAATGGAAAGCAACTTGTGGTCCTACGATCTGGAGCGCGGCACGCTTTCCCGCGTGACGTTTGAACCGGGCGAGGATGAGACGCCGGTCTGGTCTCCCGATGGCAGGCAGATCGCTTGGGCCACCCATCGCAAAGGCCCGCCGCAAGTGGTGGTTCGCAATGTGGATGGCACGGGTGGGGAGCAGACTTTGTGGTCGGGGACAGCGCATACTCATGTCGATTCATGGTCCCCCGACGGCAAGTTCCTCGCGCTATCCATGATGGAACAAGGCGGCACCTTCGAAGTGATGATGGTTTCGCTTCAGGGCGACCGCAAGCCGCAGCCGTTTTTGAACGGCCCCTATATGGAGATGCAAGGAGTGTTTTCGCCCGATGGCCGCTGGATTGCCTACTCCTCAAACGAGTCCGGGCAAAATGAGGTCTACGTAAGCGCCTGGCCCGGACCCGGCGGCAAACTTCAGATCTCGGCCCAGGGTGGATTACAGCCGCTGTGGGCGCGTGGCGGCCGGGAATTGTGCTATCGCTCCGGCACGAAAGTGATGGCGGTGCCGATAGAAAACGGAGCGGTGCTGCGTGCGGGAACGCCCACGCCGCTATTCGACGGCAACTATGAGACCGAATTCGCAGTCGCGTCGGACGGCCAGCGGTTTGTGATGATCCCTCAACCCGAGGCCGCTGACGCGAGCGAGATGCTGGTGACGGTCAACTGGCTTTCCGAACTGAGGTGAATATGAAACTGTCACTCGTGATTTTCGCTGTCTCGGCCACGGCGCTGGCCAGTGAGCCGCCCACATCCTGGATTGATCCGGATACCGGGCATCGCGTCGTGCGTCTGACCAGGGAGCCCGGCAGCGCGAGCCTCTACTTCAATCAGAATGGCTATACCGCCGATGGCCGGAATCTTGTCTACACGACGCCGGATGGGATTTCCGTTCTCGATCTGGCGGCGAAGAATGCGCGGCAGGTGGTGCAGGGACGCGTGCGCCTGATCGACGCCGGCAGAAAGACGCAGCGCGTTTATTACATCCGCGACGGCGCGGTTCACTGGACTGACGTGGATTCCGGCGCTACCAGGAAGATCGCCGATCTGCCGAAGCGAGGTTCCATCGCGACGGTCAACGCGGATGAAACGCTGCTGGCCGGAACCTACATTGAAGGGGAAGGCCAGGATTATGGAGGGTCGCGGTCGCAGCCGTCCGCGCCCGCGGGGCAGCAAGTGCGTTCGCTTGACCAGCCGCGCAACAAGGGCCAGATGATGGAACAGCGCCTGGCAGCGAAGCTGCCAATGGCCATGTACACGGTGAATATTCAGACAGGCGAGACGAAGGTGATTCACAAGGCTACCGACTGGCTGAATCATTTGCTGTTTTCTCCGGCCGACCCGGCGATGCTGATGTTCTGCCACGAAGGGCCGTGGCACAAGGTCGATCGCCTGTGGACCATTCGCACGGACGGAAGCGGGCTCACGAAGATCCACTCGCGTACGATGGCGATGGAGATTTGGGGGCACGAATTCTGGAGCGCGGACGGCAAGACCATCTGGTACGACTTGCAAACGCCGCGCGGAGAAGACTTCTGGCTCGCCGGTTACCGGCTCGATACCAGGGAGCGCGTGCGGTATCACTTGCAGCGGGATGAGTGGTCCATTCACTTCAACGTCACCAGGGACGGCAAGCTCTTCACCGGTGATGGCGGGGACCCGGGTCAGGTGGCGCGCGCCAAAGATGGGCAGTGGATCTACCTGTTCCGTCCCGAGATGATCCCAAACCGCGGCATCGACGATAAGAGTTTCCTCCTGCCCGGAGTGCTGCGAGCCGAGCGGCTGGTGAATATGTCGAAGCACCAGTACCGGCTCGAGCCGAACGTCAGCTTCACCCCGGATCAGAAGTGGGTCGTGTTCCGGTCGAATATGTTTGGCGACACCTACGTCTTTGCCGTCGAGGTGGCCAAGGCGGACGCGCACAAAAGCCAATAGTGCGCATCGCTTGCAAACCCTTGCCACGCCGCCCTAAAATGATCTCAGCAGATGAACAAAGGTTGTCCCAGATGCGGCTCCAAGAATCTTCGGCCGGCGCGTTCCAAAAGGTTCCTCGAGAGCCTGGGTTCCTTCTTCGGGCTCGGGCCGGTTCGCTGCCGCGAGTGCGAGCATCGCTTTTCCGAAGCCACCCTCTGGCTGCCTAACATACATTTTGCGCGCTGCCCAAAGTGCTTCCGCGAAGATCTGAGCGATTGGGCCGAAAAGTACTTCTACCCTCCTTTCTATTCGCGCATCCTGCTCCACATCGGGGCCAGAGCCCATCGTTGCTCGGTTTGCCGCTACAACTTCGTCAGCTTCTTCCCGCGAAAACGCCCGTTCTCACCTTCCTGGAAGGAAAAGAAGAATCCCGAGAATCCAAACCCTTCCGGCACAAGCGGCCCTGTAAAAATTGAACTCTGAACGCACCCGGTCCATCCCGCTGCCAGCCTACCGGAACATTCTCCTGCGAGCCACCAACTGGGTGGGTGATGCGGTCATGTCTTTGCCGGCCCTCCGAGCCGTACGCGAGTCCTGTCCCAGCGCCCGCATTACGGTCCTGGCGCGGCCATGGGTGGCGGACCTGTATGCCCGGGAACGGTTCGCCGACCAGGTGATCCCTTATCCGGCTGCTCGCGGTCTGCGCGAATGGGGAGCCAAACTGAGGTTGGCCGGCGAGCTTGGCCGGCACGGCTATGACTGCGCCATCCTGTTTCCAAACGCGTTTGAATCGGCGCTTTTCTCCTTTGCCGCTCGCATCCCGCATCGCATCGGATATCGTCGCGATGGCAGAGGGCTTCTGCTCACCCACGCAATCCCCTGCCCCCGAAAAGGCGAGATTCCTCCCCACGAAAGCTTCTACTACCTGGAATTGTTGCGCCGCGCCGGATTCATTGAGTGCCTGCCCAAAGAGGTCACCATACGTCTGGATGGATTGGACCAGGCGCGCCAGTCAGGGCTGGCGCAAATGCGGGACCATTCCTTGGGACACACCGTGATTGGCGTGAGCCCAGGCGCAGCTTTCGGGGGAGCCAAGCGCTGGTTCCCGGAGCGATTCGCCGAGGCCGCCGCCACCGTGGCCAAACAACGCAAAGCCACCGTGGCCCTCTTTGGCTCTACCCAGGAAAGGGAGTTATGCGGCCAAGTAGCCGCACAGGTGGAATCCCTTGGCGTCCCATCCAGGAACCTGGCCGGCCAAACCACCCTGTCCCAGTTCATCGAACTGGTTTCGGCCTGCCTCCTCTTCCTTACCAACGATTCCGGCTCCATGCACATTGCCGCCGCTGCCGGAGTGCCGACCGTGGCCGTATTCGGAGCTACCAACCACATCACCACCGGCCCAACCGGGCCGCTCGCGCGGGTGATCCGCGAACCGGTGGAATGCAGCCCCTGCCTGATGCGGGAATGCCCCATCGACCATCGTTGCATGGACCGCGTCCCGGCCGGACGCGTTTCCAGCGAGGCCTTGCTCCTGATCGATCAATTGCGTTCCAATGGTTAGACTGGATGCCTTCCCCATTGGACACACGCGACAAGATTCTCAATTGGTCCGGCCAACTGGCGCTTCCGCCCGGGGCAGCCTGCGTTACCGGCGGCTTTGACCCCCTCACCGCGGCCCACGTAGACCACTTGGAGCGGATCGCGTCCGTCAATCCGGTCGGCTTGACCGTGATTATCACTGACCCGGTGGATGCCATACTCCCCTCGCTTGCGCGTGCCCAATTGGTGGCCGGCCTGCGATCCGTGCATCGCGTCATTTTGGCCGGTGATCACCTGGAAGAAATCTGCGCCCAGGTTCCAGACGGGGCCCTTCACAGAAAAGAGGTCGTTGAAGAGGCCATCCGCCAGGACTTGGTGCGTCATGTGCACAACCGGCATAATGGTGCCTGAACCGGCATGAGACCGCATCTATTGATGGTCAGGCTCGGCGCAATGGGGGATATCCTGCATGCGCTGCCGGCCGCGGCTGCCTTGGCCGCCGGTCATCCCTCAGGCCGGATTTCCTGGCTGGTGGAACCACGCTGGGCTCCGCTGCTCGAAGGCAATCCCTTCCTCGAACATACACTCCTGCTGGACCGGTCTTCCCCAGCCAAGCTGCTGGAATCCCTGCGCAACCTGTCACGACAAAGCTTTGACATCGTCGTGGATGTGCAGGGGCTCTTGAAGTCGGCCATCCCGGGTTGGCTGTCCGGCGCCCAGCGCCGCATCGGATATCATTCCTCCCAATGCCGGGAAAGAGCGGCGGCATTGTTCTACACCCAAACAGTGCGGGCCAACAGGACCCATGTGGTGGATCGTAACCTGGAAGTTGCCGCCGCCGCCGGAGCAGCCCCTCAGCGAGCGGCCTTTCCATTGCCTCCAGGCCAACCTGAGGGCAGCCTTCCTTCTTCGCCTTTTATTCTCGCCAACCCCCACGCCGGATGGGGATCAAAGCAGTTTCCTTTACAACACTTTACAGAGCTTTCGACGCTCTTGCAAAACGAACTCAATCTGACCCTTGTGTTAAACACACCCCCGTCCGGAGCTGGCCCGCTGCGGTCTCTGCCGGGCGTACATGTGCACGTGTCCGGGCTGCCCGGCCTCATCCACGCCACGCGCCTTGCCCAAGCCGTGGTGGGCCTCGACAGTGGACCAATGCACCTCGCCGCGGCTTTGGGAAAGCCGGGGG
>JAENWC010000322.1 GCA_016650235.1 Terriglobia bacterium | reverse complement strand
GACAGCGTTTATCTGGCCCGTGAGGCGGATATTCAGATAGAGGAACTTCCCGTCAGGTGACCAACTCACGGCCGGTGGCGTGATCCCACGATTCGGCCCTCCAGCGGCCCCGCAAATACCGCAAACCATAGTGGGCGGGCCGCCCTCGGCGGGATAAACCTGTACCATTGCTCCCTCATAAACCGCCAGGGATTTCGCATCCGGGGAAACCTCGTAGAAGTACCCGACCGGCTTCTGAATCGCCTTTTGCAGCCCGCTGCCGTCCTCCTTGACTCGATAAACGAATTTCTTGAATGCATCCTCCGCGCCCAGGAAATACACGTCGCCCCTGGTGCCGAAGGATGTGCGCTCGGCATTGATCGAGGACAGGCGGCGCGGTGCCGTGCCTCCGTCGAGCGTTGCCAGCCAAACCGGGGAATGCCCCGTCTCGTCGATTGCCGCGAACACAATGCGCTTGCCGTCCGTTGAAATGCTGTAGTGTTCGATCAAGAAATCGGGAAGCAGACGCTCGCGCTTTCCAGTCTCCAGATTCGCGGCCCACAGCTCTCCGCTTACGTAGCGCCGGTTGTCGCGGGAGCGCACCAGATAGTATAGTTTCCTACCGTCGGCGGAGAACTGAGGAAGGGAAGCGTAGCCCTCCGAAGTGATCTGCCGCTCGCCGCGGGAATCGTGAACCCACAAGGTGGTCAGCCGGCTACCCACCGAGGTTACAAAGGAGCGGCCGTCCGGAGCAAACGCGATCCCCTCCTCTTCAGTGGCGCCGGAGGTAACCTGTTCCGGAGCGCCGCCGGGGAACTCCTGGCGCCACACATGGTAGCCGTTCCCCGTATTGATCGAGAAATACATCCATTCCCCATCAGGAGACCAGGCAGCGGTCGTGCACTGGCCCGGAGAGGGGCCGACCAGCCTTGCCGGTGCGCTGCCATCGAAGGGCACCACGCGGCATGGCCGCCACCCGCCTTCCATCTCGACAACCAGCACCTGCTTGAGATCCGGCGAGAGATAGGCGCGATGAGCCATCGCATCCAGGCTGGCCGGCGCATATACTGTGCGGGCTTCCGAGCGGTTTGCGGTGGACGTTATGATCGACATGTGGGAGCCCTTACCCCACTCGGAGAACAGAACGCGCGGAGGGGTGACTCCCGGAACCCACGTCAGGGCGGACGTGTTGGACAACAGCAGACTTGGCTCCCCGCCGAACACGGGCACAGTCCAGGTAGACCAGTCCCCATGGTCCGTCATGGCTCCGGTCACGCTATATGCGATGCGGTCGCCGCCTGGAGAAAAAACCGGACTCATCTTATTAATGCCGTCACGGGTGAGTTGAACTGGCTCGCCATCCGGGAGGAGCTTAACGTAGATCTCGCCGCGGCCCGTAAAGGTCTCCGTCCCGCGGATGAATGTGAGCATGCGGCCGTCCGGAGAGAGCGCCGGGGAGGTGGCGGAGTCGGTGAAGTTGGTGAGTTGGGTGTATTCCAGGCGGGCCGGCGCGGTCGGACTGGCGACCCTCGTGCGGGTAAATAGCAGCACCGCTGCCGCCAGCAATCCCACCACGCCCGCCATCACCCAAACAACTTTTTTCTGTTTTCGCGCTGGGGCCCTGGCGCTGGTTGTCCGCGTGGCGCTCAGGTTCCCACGCAGCGTTCGCAGGTCCACCAGCATGTCGTCCACGTGTTGATAACGATCCTCGGGGTTCTTTGCCAGCGCCTTGCCGACGATGCGGTCCAGCTCCAGCGGCACACCCGCTCGAATTGCCGTCATCGGCTCTTGCGGCTCGTGGATGATCGAATAGACCACCGCCGGTTCGCGCTCGCCTGCAAACGGCAACCGGCCGGTCACCATCTCGTAAATGACCACGCCAAGAGACCAGATGTCGGTGCGCTCATCGGTTGCCAGCCGCTGCGCCTGTTCCGGCGACATGTACGCGGGAGTGCCCAGCACGGTGTCCGTCTTGGTCAGTCTAGTCCCTCCGGTGAGCTGCGCCAGCCCGAAGTCCATGATCTTCACTTGACCCGCGGAGGTCAGCATGACGTTGGAACTCTTGATGTCCCGATGAACGACACCTTTCTGGTGCGCCGCCCGCAACCCCTCCCCCGCTTGAACTGCGATGTCCAGCGCTTCGTCCAGTTTTAATGGACGTTCCTTGATCTTGGCCCGCACTTCCGGCCCGTCGATGTAGCCCATGGCGAGGAAAACGCGCCCGTCCACTTCACCAACCTCATAAACAGTACAGATGTTGGCGTGATCAAGAGATGCCGCCGCCTTGGCCTCGCGCAGGAAACGCTGCTTATGCTCTTCGCTCTCGAGAAGATGGGAGGCCAGAAATTTCAAGGCCACGGTGCGATCGAGATTGGTGTCTTCCGCTTTGTAGACCACACCCATCCCGCCCGAGCCGAGTTGCTCACTGATTCGGTAGTGCGAGATGGTTTGGCCGATCATAGAGTCCCCGAGGGCAACTCATGCGGATTATATCAGTTGCCATTTTTTGGAATCTAGACTCGCCGCCCTGTTATGGGCGGAGCTGCGGCGCGTGCTGGCGCAGAACCGCCGCGGTGAACTCTGCCCCAAGGCCCGGCCCCGCCGGGGCGCGATAGTAGCCGTTCTCAAACGGCGCAGTCAGCATTCCCATCAACTCGTTGCCGGGCTCACCTGTGCCGAAGCTCTCCGCCATCGGACAGTTCGCGCTGGCCATGATCAGATGGATCCCATAGACGCTTCCTCCGCGATGCGGGATCACGGGAATCGATTGCGCCGCGGCGAGGCCGGCCACGCGCCGCCCCGTGGTCAATCCGCCCGACCAGGTCATGTCCGGCTGCAGGAAGTGCGCCGCCTTGTGCCGCAACAGGTCCGCAAACCCGAAGTGAGTGTACTCATGCTCGCCGCTGGCGATCCGCGTTCCTCTCACCTCTTTGCACAACAGTTCATAGCCCTGCAGATCATCCGGCAACAGCGGTTCTTCGATGAAGTGCAGCTTCACCTCTTCCAGCCGATTTGCCATCTCGATCGTATAGGGAACGTCCCAGCGGCACAGCACGTCGATCATCAGCGTGGCGCTGGGCCCCACAATGCGCCGCGCTTCCGTCAACTGCGCAACGATCTTCTTCTTACCCTCTTCTCCGTCAGCGGGTCCAAGATTCACCGGCAGCTTGAAAGCCTGGAACCCCAGCTTCAGCCCGGGCTCAGGGTTGGGGCTGGTGAGATAAGCCGTTACACGATCCTTCACCGCGCCTCCCAGTAACTGATAGACCGGCGCTCCGGCGTGCTTGCCCGCGATGTCCCACAATGCCAGATCGATGCCGCTCATCGCCATGATGACCACCCCTTTGCGGCCGTAGAACGAGGTCGAGGAGAACATCTGATCCCACAACAGCTCCACATGTAAGGGATTCGCTCCCAATAGTAGATCCTTGAGATGATTCTCGATGATGTAGCAGGCCGCCCCGCCTCCTCCTCCCAGGCCGTAACCGGTGAGCCCTTGATCGGTACGGATCTGCACCAGGATGGATCCGGCCAGTTGCGAGAACGGTCCAAACCAGCGCATCCGCGCCGGGTCAAAATCCGAGCTGAACTTGCTGCTGCCGAACCGGCTGGCGTTGAGAAGCCGGAAGGGAACTGCTTGAACGGAAGTGATCTTGATCTTGCGGTCCGCAGCCGGAAGAGCGGCCGCGGACAGGTTGGTGAGAAGTGTGCGGCGCGACAATCGCATGCAGTGATTATCGCTCAGCCTGCAAAGGGCCGTCCCGGCCCTCGATACACGCAAGCAACTGCCGGCCACTGCGCCGGGGCGGGCTGTTACTCGGAAGTGAGCGCCGCCACTCCGGGCAAAGTGGCCCCACTAAGGAATTCCAGCGACGCGCCGCCGCCCGTGGACACGTGCGCGATCTTCGCGGTTACACCCGCCACTTGGATCGCTTTCTCGGTATCGCCGCCGCCGGCAATCGTCGTCGCGCCCGAGTCGGCCACGGCGTGCGCCAGCGCTACGGTGCCGCGGTCAAACGGAGGCTTTTCGAACACGCCCATCGGCCCGTTCCAGATGATGGTCTTGGCCGCGGCGGCAATGGCGCGGAAAATTTCCACTGTCGTCGGGCCAATGTCGAGCGCCATAACGCCATCGGGAATCGTCTCCACCACTTGGGTATCGGCGCCTTCCTTGCACTCGGCGGCCACCACATGATCCACCGGCAGCATCAGCTTACTGCCCGCCTCGGCCAGCAGCCCGCGCGCCAGGTCGATCTTGTCCTCCTCCACCAGCGAATTGCCTGTGGGCTTGTTTTGCGCGCGTAGAAATGTGTATGCCATCGCGCCCCCGATCAAAATCTGATCCACCACCTTCATCAGGTTCTGAATCACTTCAATCTTGTCCGACACCTTTGCCCCGCCAAGTATGGCAATGCATGGGCGTGGCGGATTGTGCGTGGCCAGCGTCAGATATTCGAGCTCCTTTTGCATCAACAGCCCGGCGGCAGCCCGCGGCATGAATTGGATAATGCCAACAGTAGATGCGTGCGCGCGATGCGCGGAGCCGAACGCGTCGTTCACGTAGACGTCAGCCAGGCGCGCCAGCGCCTTCGAGAAGTCTGGATCATTCTTCTCCTCCCCGGCATGAAAGCGTAGGTTTTCCAGCAGCAGCACCTCACCAGGAGCGGGCTTCATCGCTTCCACCGCTGCGCCTATACAATCCGGGGCCATTCGGACCGGCCGGCCGAGCAACTCCTGCAGCCGCACCGCAACCGGCGCCAGGCTCATCTCGGGCGTAGGTTTCCCTTTGGGCCGGCCCAAGTGGCTCGCCAGCACCAGGCCCGCGCCCTGATCGAGCGCGTATTGAATCGTGGGAAGTGAGGCGCGAATGCGCTTGTCCGATGTAATCTCCCGTCCACCGTCAGCCAGCGGAACGTTGAAATCCACGCGCATGAACACACGCTGATTCTTCAGGTTTAGGTTGTGAATGGATAGTTTCGACACTAGAAATTCGATTTTAACACTTCGTAGAAGATACGGATTCCTTTCTTGAATTCGTCAATGGGTATGCGCTCCTGATCGCTGTGCATGGTGCCCGCGGTCGCTGCATCGAGGATCATCGGGGTGAGGCCATAGGCGATGATTCCCTTCTTGCGCAGCTTCACGGAATCGGTTCCGTGCGGTACCAGCATTGGCGTGATGGTTGCACCCGGGTGGAATCCCGTGATGGCTTTCGCGATAGCGGCAAACAGGAGCGTCTCGGAGTTGCTTGCGCCCGGATCATCGGGCGTCGAGATCAGCTCGACGGTTACCTTGGGGTTATTGATGCGCGCCCGCATTTCACTCAGAAACTCCTCATGGTTGACGCCGGGCAGAAGGCGGCAGTCCAGCGTTGCTTCGCTATTGGATGGAATCACGTTCACCTTCGGCGGGTCGCCAACCCCTGCGCGAAGCGTGGTCAACGAAATTGTGTTCTTCTGAATCGCATTGGTGTATTTGTTGTCAGCCAGGGCCACACCAATGTTGCGGCGCATCTCGTCGACCACCGGATGCGGTTTTGCGCCGCCTGGCACTGCCAGCGCCTGCTGTATGGCGCGCAGCAGAATGTCGTTGGCGTTATCGGGAATGGGTTGCGAGCCGTGCGCGGCGGTTCCTTTGGCGCGCAAGCGAACCCAGGCCACCTGCTTCTCTCCCACCGCGATGCCGAAGACCAGTTTGCCCGGAGCCAGAATGTCGCGAGTGCCGAAGCCGCCTTCGTCGAGAACAAACTCGGCATCGATCTGGTCGAAGTGACGATCGATCATCCACTGTATGCCGTAAACTCCATTGGTCTCCTCATCCGATGTGGTGAGCATGACGATGTCGCGGGAAGGGACGATGCCCGCCTGTTTCAGCGCGATCAACGCTGTAAGGTGCTGTATTCCGATGCCCTTCATGTCCAACGCGCCGCGGCCCCAGATAAAGCCGTCTTTGAGCAGGCCTCCAAAAGGCTCCATGCTCCAGGCCTTGGCGTCCACCGGAACAACGTCAAAATGATTGAGCAGGAGCAGCGGCTTTTTGGAGCGGTCGCGGCCTTCCATCCGTACCAGCAGATTCGTCTGGCCGTTTGGACCCGCTGGGAAAAGCCGTGGCGCAAAGCCGTGCTTGTTGAGCTCGGTCTCAAAGAAGGCCGCCGCTGCGCGCGTGTCGGCCGGAGGGTTGATGGACTCGATCCGTATATAGCGTTGCAGCAGATCGAGCGCGTAGTCTTGCAGCTTCGGCCAATCGGGCTCTGCCGCGGGCAACAGGGTTGCGGTGAGGATAAAGAGCAGGGTTCTCATTTTTCAGTCTCCGGTAAGTTCGTAAGTGTAACTTGCATCCCAGCCAGACGGTAGGCCTCCAGCAGCGCCCCAGCAGCGGGGCCCATGATCGGTGGGCCGCAGCGGTTGCCCTCTTCCAGTTCCACAAACATGCGGAACCGTTCTCGAATGGCGAGGCAGGAAAAGACGCCGCCGGCCCATGCCACCTGCGCTGATTCGCCGATGGAAAAGAGTTGATGGCGCACCGCTCCGGTGAGCATGGCCAGTTGGCGTCCCGCCGAGTGGAGCAGGTTTCCGGCGACGATGTCGCCCTCTTCGGCGGCCTCCTCCACCAAGCGGGAAAGCGCGGCGATCCTGGGACGGGGATAGTCGATGGTGTAGAAGCGGTGCAGAAGGTCATTGCCATCGGAGGCGCCGGTGGCCTCGAGGAGTTTCACGCGCAACAGGGTTGGTTCGCCCCACCCTTCTTCGGCGCGCAGGACGGCACGCAAGGCCTGCCGCGTGAGATCGAAGCCGCCGCCTTCGTCTCCGAAAACGTAACCCCATCCCCCGGCGCGAGCGGTGGCGCCAGCGCCGTTGCGGCCGAATGCGATGGAGCCGGTGCCGGCGATGGTGATGATGCCGGGCTGCCCCGCTGTTGCGCCGGACAAGGCAATGAGCGCGTCGTGTGTCACCAGCAGATGGTCAAAGGAGAATAACTCTTCCACCAGCGCCTGCTTGTCTTCTGCTCCACCGCTGAAGCCAAAACAGCCGGCCCTGAACGAAGTGGACGCGCCGGCCTTCTGGCAGGCCTGCCGCACGCATCCGCCAATGGCGTTTATGAACTTGGCCCGCTTCTCAGCACCGCTGACGTGATTGCACGGACCGTCGCGGCCGCAGCCCACTACGCGGCCCTGCGCATCGCCGATGAGCGCCGTGGTACTGGATTGGCCTCCATCCACGCCGAGGAAGAATTTGCTCACAGATACCTATGCTACTGGATCTTGTAGAGATGGAAACCGAAGGAGTCCCCCGCATGGGCGATCCCCCATAGGTCTTGTTTGTTGCGGAAGTCTTTTGCAGCAAAATCGTCCTCATGGACCAGCAGGAAACCGATGCCGCGCTCTTTGAGAACTTCCGCGGCTTCACGGCGCAGGCCCAGCGGTGGCGGAGCTTCTGTGATCACAGGTTCCTTCTGGATGGTGTGCCAAACGCCGCTGGGGTCTTGTCCGTCGAGCTCCATACGCGTGGCGGCGACGTCAGTTGAGGTCTCGACCACCACCGAGTCTAAGGAAGCAGGCGCGGGGAATTCCACCTCGATATGCATGCCCGGGTATGCCACCTGCCAGCTACCCCATCGTGTGACGGGACTGTTGTCGAAGGCCTCCTGCACATCCCACGGGTTCGGGCTGGCGCGCAGGCGCCATTGCGGCGCGCGGGGCAGTTCCTTGCTGTTGTGGTAGAGACGCACTTCATTGACGGTCCAATGATCGGGCGTCTTGGCCGCGGTTTGCCGCAGCCGGGCGGCGCGCAGGGGCTGAGTGGGGAAACGGAAGGTGGCATGGCGTGTGGGCTGGTAGTCCGAAATCAGTGGCGTCCACATGATTGCGCCGAGTTTGTTGCCATGGGCCGACTGGTAGGCAACGATGATATTGCGTGTGGTGTAGGCGTCTCCGGTCTGGTTGAAAGTGAGAACGTTAGCTCCAGGCGGGGTCAGCCTTTCAATCATCCGGGCCACCGCGTAGTTGGGCCAGGTTCGCGTGAGGAACTGGTCTTCCGTCTCGATACGAAGGGCTTGCTTGTAGAGCAGGCGGTCCAGACGCCAGGCATAGGTGGCGCAATACTTCTTCATGAGCGGCGGCCATGCGCTGAGCGCGTGCAGCAAAACCAGCACGGCTAACAGGGCCGGTGCGCGCGCGAATGCCATCGCCATGGCCAGAGCGACATAGGGGAGAGGCGGAATGAGAAAACGAGTGCCGATGTTGGTGTAATAGACTGCGCCGAAGCAGAGGCCGGCCGCGAGAAGCCGGCGGCCTTCCTGCCGGGTGAGCGACAGGAGCGCGATGGGAGCCAATAGAAAGAGAGGACCCAGCAGCCCGCACAGCAGATGCCCGCGCACGGTGACTTCGAGGGGAATGTCCCAGCGGCTGGCGAGGCCCGGGTAGTTGCGCATCGATTCCACGTAACCCTTTTCGAAGCTGATGTGGACGTTGGGATTGGGGAACACTTGATTGAAGAAGGGCGAGACGGGATTGCCGGCAACAATCGCGTTCTTAATAAGCCATGGAGCAAACATGGCCAGTGCGCAGACAGAAACGATGAGCAGCGGACGCAGAGCGCGCGTGCGCCAAATGAGGTATCCGGCCACGTAGACGAGGGCAGGGAAGGCCGTGTATTTGGAGGCGAAGGCAAAGCCTGCCGTCATACCGATGGGAATCAGCAGCGCGTTGGATCTCGATTCATCCCAGATTTGAACCAGATAAAACACGGCGAACAGGATGGCGGCGACAGCGACGTCGTTGTAGGCGCTGGCGCCGTCGATGGCAACAACCGGACTCAGGAAAACGAACAACGCGGCGGCCATTCCGGCGGTGGGCATGCCGCAGCGTCTGGCGTAGTTGAGAATGAGGAAGGGAAGGGTGAGGAAAAAAGAGAAGTGGACCAAGGCCGAGGCGGAATGCTTTCCAAAGGCATAGGCATAGAGGAACAACATCTCGACGCCTTGGGAAAGATTGGCATACATGTTGGTGGTCAGAAATGAAAAGCCGCGTTCGCGATAGTAGCGGGCCACCAGGCCGAGGTGATAGGTGCTGCCGTCGGGACTCATCTCGGGAGCCATGGCATGCAAGAAGCCGAGCGTCGTGAAGAGGGCGGCCACCGGCAGGTAGAGCCACAAGGTGCGCCGGGGTAAGCCGGGAAGGGAAGGCGCATCGGAGTGGAAGGCACGCATCCGCCAGGCAGTCAACAGAACTGCGACGCCCAGAGCGAGCAGAACTCCCTTATACAAGAGCTGTGAAGCCGCGAGGATAAAAAGGATAAAGCTCAGGCAGGCCGAGCCGCAGACAAAGGCGAGCGGGGTCTCTTCCTGGCGGTAGAGGCGCAGCCGCAATTTCTGGAAGAGCAGTCTTCCCAGTGAGAGTGAAACCGCGTATGTGAAAGCAGCGCCAAACAGGATGTAGAGGGCCTGCTTCATCACTCGCGGAAACCGGCGCGAATCAAAGTGAGGCCGAGCTTTGCCCCATCATCGGGCGCAACATAGATCTTGTCAAGTTCAGCGGAGACGACGTTGATGGAGCCTTTGAGAAGCCAGGACTCTTCCACGGCCTTTTCGAAGTGCTGCTCACCTCCCTTGGCGTAGGTCGCCTTATCGAGCGGATGGCCATTGATGAAGTAGGAGATTGTGATGGGGCCGGTTTGCTGAAGGATCACATCGTGGATGGAGAAATCCACTTGCAGCGTGAGATGAGCAACGCTGGGGAGGAAGAATTTGAGTGTGGGCTTCTGCCCCGTCCAGCGCCACAGTCCGTTCTCGAGTGTGGGGCCGATGTCGCGGAGGAAGTGCACCGGCGCGGCAGGGTCATTCATGGCGATGAAATGCTTCAGGCCGCGATTGTCCGGGCCGGCGATGCCGTGGCGCTGCATGGGTGGCGCATAGGAATCCGGGATGCTGACGCATCCGGTGCACACAAGCGCAGTTAGGAGGACGCTAGACCGCATCGGAAATGCTCGAGAAGGTGAAGCCCGCTGCCTGCAGACCAGGGATCAGCATGCCGTCGCCTTCTCCGCCGCGGCAATGCGTCACGCGGCCGAGTTGGAGCACGTTCTGCAGCATGCGGACAGGACTTTCGTTGAAGCGCAGGTTCATCACCGGATCAGTGATCTTGCCGTTCTCGATGAGGAAGAGGCCGTCGCGGGTAAGGCCGGTGAGTTGGAGTGTCTGCATGTTGACCGGTCGTATGTACCAGAAGCGCGTGACGATGAGGCCGCGCTCGGTGGCGGCGATCAAATCCTCGATGGAGGAGTTGCCGCCCCGGAGGTGGAGAGAATTGGGCGAGGGCGTGGGAGACTTCCCTGTCTTGGAGGCCCAATAGCGGTCATAGAAAAGGTTCCTGACGACGCCGTTTTCGATCCAGGGGATTCTGGCGGTAGGCAGGCCGCTGGCGTCCCACGGAGAACCGGGGTTGCGCTGGTCGAATGGATCGGTGAAAAGGGAAACGGATTCCGGGAAGAGCTTTTCGCCCAGTTGGGTGCCGCCGCCCTTCTTACTCAGAAAACTGCGGCCTTCTTCCGCGTTGCGAGCCGAGAAAGAGAAGCCGAGCATGCCGAGCAGATCATTGACGGCGGTGGGCTCGAGAACCACGGTGTACTTGCCGGGCTCCAACTTGCGCGGACTTTTCCAACGCAGGCATTTTTGGATGGCGGTTTCGGCCAGCGCTGCGCCGTTGATTTCGAGAATGCGTGCCGAGGGTTGTCCGGCCCATCCGGAACTGGTTCCGTCGGAGTTGCGAATAGTGGTGCTCATGCCGGCATCGGCGGAGCGATGGTAGCCGAACAAGCCTTGTTTATTGGCGAGTATGGATGCGGAGGTGGCGCGTTCAAAGAAGCCGGCGGCAATGAGTTTTCTCGCAACGGCGGCATCGATGACGGCGCGCACATGGGGGACCATGGTGGGCGATCGCGCCGCGGCGGTCTCCGGATCCATCGCGGGAAGCCGCGGGTATTGCTGCTCGCCGAGCGGAGGTACGTGTTCCGCGCTGGGCGGGGCAATGGCGGCTATCTGCTCAGAACGGGCAACGACGGCGCGCAAGGATGCCTCGTCGATCTCGCTGGTCTCCGCCGTGCCGGTCTTGGTTTCTCGTGTCGAGGAAACCCTGATGGTCCGGCCGGTGGTGAGTCCGGCGGTGGTGACGCCGTTGTTAGCGAAGCGGACAAAGGACTGTTCCGATTCATTGATGGACACGGTGCATTCCGGGAATGTGGAGAAGGAGAGGATCTTCTTCACCATATTTTGGGATTGTTCGCGAGTAAGCATATTTCAATCCGTGAGAATTACGTCGACCTGGCGAAACCGTGAAGGAGAGCAGCCATGCGACATCGAGTTGATTTGCATCGGTTCGCCTTTGCCATCTCTGCCGGAACCGTATTGTTGCCAGAAACTGCGGCCGGCGATCAAGTCGCACGCCTGCCAGAAGTCCGGCGTGCGCGCCTGATAGGCGACCCGTGAAATCATTCCGCGCTTCTTGCCGCCCTTGATTTCCCAGAAGGCATCGCCGCCGAATTGGAAATTGTAGCGTTGTTGATCGATGGAGTAGCTGCCGCGCCCGTCGATCAGGACGCCGTCATCGACGCCGCTGATGAGCGTGTCGAGAGTGGTTTCGGAGTTCCCCTCGGCGAGCCAGACGTTGGGCATGCGCTGGAAAGGAACATTGGACCAGGAGTCGGCATAACAGCAGCCGCGGGATTCCTTCTCGCCCACCAGGTGAGCCTGATCGCGGATGGTCTGGTAGTGCTTGAAGATTCCCTTTTCGATGATGGGGAAGCGCGTAGTTTTAACGCCGTCGTCGTCGTAGGCGCAGGTGGCGAGGCCTTCGGGCATGGTGCGGTCGCCGTAGATGGTGACGGCATCGCTGCCAACGCGTTCCTTGCCCATCTTATTGGTTGTGAGGAAGCTGGTACCGGCGAAGTTGGCTTCATAGCCGAGCGCGCGGTCGAGCTCG
>JAENWC010000321.1 GCA_016650235.1 Terriglobia bacterium | reverse complement strand
GTTGTGGAACTGGTGCAACTGGGGGGCAAAGAGGACCGGAGGCCGGCCCAGCTTTCCGGCGGTGAAAAGCAGAGGGTGGCGCTGGCGCGGTCGCTCGTGCTGGAACCGGAGCTGCTGCTGCTGGATGAACCACTCGCGGCGTTGGACCCGAATCTTCGCGCACAGGTGAGAGAAGAGTTGAAGGCGCTCCAGCGGCGGGTGGGAATCGCGTTCCTGATGGTGACGCATGATCAGGAAGAGGCGATGGTGATGGCGGACCAGATGGGAGTGATGGCGCACGGACGACTGGAGCAGGTGGGTACGCCACGGGAGATTTACGAACAACCTCGCACTCGTTTTGTGGCGGGCTTTTTGGGCGAAGTGAACTGGATTGGAGCGGTAGGAGTGCGGCCTGAGTTCATTCGTGTGTCGCGTGAGAGGGTGGAGGGAGAGCGAGGTCTGTCCGCCACGGTGGCCAGCACAGTTTTCCTTGGGCACAGCACGCGGCTGGAAGCAGTACTGGCTTCTGGTGAACGCGTGCAAGCGGCATGCGGGGACGGATTCTCAAGGGGTGATGAGGTGTGGGTTTGGTGGCGCGAGAGCGAGGAACTACGCGTATGAAGGCGCTGCGCTTTTGGATGCTGGCTCCTTCGCGCGCGTTGATGGGTGGACTGTTTCTTGCGCCGTTGTCGATCATTGCGGCTTACAGCTTTCTGACCCGCGGCACCTACGGCGGCCAGTCAACTCCGTGGACGGCGGAGAACTATGTGCGGCTGCTGGCCGATCCGCTGTATACGCTGATTCTGGCGCGATCGTTTTGGATTGCCGGTTTATCGACGATGTTCTGTCTGCTGCTTGGCTTTCCGCTGGCGCTGTTTATTGCGCAATCGGGCCGGCGCAAGAACCTGTTTATACATCTGGTGATGCTGCCGTTCTGGACGAGCTTCCTGGTTCGCACCTATGCCTGGATGTTTCTATTGCGCGATACGGGTTTGGTGAACACGCTGTTGCAATGGGCCGGGGTAACCGGTGAACCGCTGCCACTCCTCTATAACGAGGCGGCGGTGGTGCTGGGGCTGATATATGGTTACCTGCCGTTCATGGTGTTGCCGATTTTCTCCACGCTGGACCGTTTGGACAAAGGGCTACTGGAGGCCGCCTCGGACCTGGGGGCGACGCCTTGGACAAGCCTGTGGCTGGTGACGGTCCCTTTGGCGATGCCGGGCATCGTAGGCGGATGTGTACTGGTATTTATCCCATGCCTGGGTGCGTATCTGACACCGGATCTGCTGGGAGGCGGCAAGAGCATGATGATCGGGAACCTGGTGCAGAACCAGTTCACGAGCGCGCGCGACTGGCCGTTTGGTTCGGCGATTTCGCTGGCTCTCATGGCGCTGGTGATGATGGCGCTGTGGACCTTGCAGCGGCGGCAAAAAGAAGACCTGTTATGAGACGCGCACTTCCGGCCATTGCCGCTTTGACTTACGCGTTCCTGCATCTGCCGCTGGCAGTGTTGATGGTGTTCAGCTTCAACGAATCGAGATTCACGGTGTGGGAAGGGTTTTCGTTGCACTGGTACCGGGAGCTGTTCGCCGATGCCCGGATGATGGAGGCCACCTGGAACAGCCTTTTCATTGCGGCGACGGCGACGGCAGCCGCGACGGTGATGGGGACGGCGTGCGCCTACGGCCTTTGGAAACGCGGCGCGCCGATTTTGTCCGGCACGCTGTATTTATCGTTGGTGACTCCGGAGATAGTCACGGGTGTGTCCATGCTCGCCTTCTATCAATTTCTATTCCGGTATATGGATCTGCGCCTGGGTCTGCATACCGTGATCCTGGCGCACATTGCGTTCTCAATCGCCTTTGTGGTGGTGGTGGTAAAGGCGCGGCTGAAGACAGTGGATGCCTCGCTGGAGGAGGCCGCAATGGATCTTGGCGCCACGCATTGGGGAGCATTCTGGCGCGTGACTTTGCCGGCGCTTGGGCCAGGAATCGCTGCGGCGGCCTTGCTCGCGTTCACGATCTCCTTTGACGATTACGTGATCACGAGCCTGGTAGCCGGCGTGGATTCGGAGACATTGCCGATGGTGATTTATGCGATGGCCCGGCGCGGGGTGAATCCGACGGTCAATGCGATCTCCGCACTGATTGTGGCGGGGCTGGGCGTGTTTATTCTCATCGCGGAACGGTTGCAGGAAGCATGAAGCGCCGCGAATTATTAGTGGCGATGGCGAGCCTGGCTGGATGCGCGCCTCAGCGGAGGCCCCGGTTGAACGTGTTCAACTGGTCCAATTACGTGGGCACAGACACGATTCCCGGATTTGAGAAGGAGTCAGGGATCGAGGTACGGTACTCGATTTACGAGAGCAACGAAGAGATGCTGGCGAAAGTGTTTGGCGGGAACTCGGGATGGGACGTAGTTTTTCCCGCTTGTAACATCGTGGGTCCGATGCGTGAGAGCGGGTTGATTGCGCCATTGCAGCATCGATGGCTGGACCAGCTTGGCAATCTGGAGGAGCGCTTTCAGCATCCTCCGTGGGACCGGAACCTGGATTGGTGCGTACCCTATATGTGGGGGGCCACGGGCATTCTCTACAACAAGAAGCTACAACCGGCGCCGGAGGCGTGGGCGGATTTGTGGGACGAGCGGTTACGCGGGCGGATGACGATGCTGGATGATCCGACGGATTCGATCGGGGCTGGGCTGATGAAACTGGGCCTGCCGTTGAACTCGGTGGAACCGGATCATCTGGATCAGGCAAAGCTTGCATTATTACGGCAGAAGAGGCTGGTACGCGCCTACTTGAACGCGGAGGCCCGTGATCAGATGGTATCCGGCGATTTGCTGGCCTCGCAAATGTGGGCGACCACGGCGCAGCAGGCGATGGAGGCATCCGGGGAGTTGGCATTTGCATATCCGAGTGAGGGTTTTCCCGTATACGCCGATTGCGGGGTGATATTGAGGGAAAGCCAGCGCAAGCAATCCGCACACCGCTTTCTCAACTACCTGTCGCGAGGCGATGTGGCCTGTGCGGCGGCGAGCGAGTGCAAGGCGGCGACGGCGAACGCGAAGGCTCGGCTGCTGCTGCCGGAAGCGCTGCGCAACAACGAAGTGCTGTATCCGCCGGAGACAGTGCTCAAGCGCGGAGAGTGGGTGGAGGCGCTGGCGGCTGCCGGTCAACGAAAGCGGGACCGGATCTGGACCGAGATCAAATCGGGTTGAGGCATAGCAACCATTCGCCGGAAAATGAGCGGGCAATATGAACAGTGGAAAAGGCGGCAAACGAGTGTTCTTTGCCGATTTGAGGACCAGGTGATGGAGGGCATTCGATATTTCCTCGGTGTCGCGACTCTCATCCTGGTCCCCCTGGGCCTGCTGTACTGGCTGATTATCCACCGATGGGCTCGTTTTTGGAGAAAGTGGGGGCCGATTCGAACCTACCTGGCCGTGCTCCCGGTGTTAGCTGCGCTTGGCGTGTTGCTCTTCCAAGTGCGTGGTCCGCTATTGAGTACCAATCTCGGAACGAACTGGATTCTGATTGGGATCGCGCTTGTCTTATCCTGCCTGATGACTTGGCTTGAGTTCCAATACTGGAGGCAACTGAGCATTTCCACCCTGGTAGGAATCCTGGAGTTGTCACAGCAGCGAAAGGGCAGGCTGCTGCGGGAGGGAATCTATGGAGTGGTGCGTCATCCCCGGTATCTGAGCGCAGGCATCGGAATGATAGTTAACGCTCTCATCGTCAATTACCTGGGACTATACATCCTCCTCATTTCGGTCGTCCCTCCTGGATACTTGATGCTGGTCCTTGAGGAGCGGGAACTCCTGGACCGCTTCGGAGATGCCTATCGGGAATATCAGTGGGATGTTCCACGACTCATTCCCCGCCTGCGAAGGGGCGGCTGAGAAGCGGCTGGCAGATAGGCGGCTGTTAGGCAGAGCGGTTCGGTCTGACCTGGTCCGAAACCGAAAGCTATAGTTCTTGGCCCGGCGAGAAATGGGGCATTTTCCGGCGAATCCTTGCCATGCAGGTTTAGCGTAGGAGGGACGGAAACTTGGCGAAATCACGTCCTTTACTTTCAACCATATAAAGTGGTACGCTGCTAAGTTCCATGCGTACAGTCGATTTAATTCGTAGAAAAAGGGATGGCGAAGAACTCTCGGGCAAGGAGATCGCTTTCCTTATTGACGGTTATACACAGGGAGTGATCCCTGACTATCAGATGGCGGCGTTTCTGATGGCGGTATTTTCCAACTCAATGTCTGAACGGGAAGTGGGCACTCTAACGGAGTGCATGTTGCACTCGGGCGAAACGATCGACCTGAGTTCAGTGCCGGGCGTAAAGGTGGATAAGCACTCCACCGGAGGCGTGGGCGATAAGACAAGCCTGATTTCGGCGCCACTTGCCGCGGCTTGTGGGGCGATTGTCCCGATGATTTCCGGCCGCGCATTGGGACATACCGGCGGAACGCTGGACAAACTGGAATCGATTCCAGGGTTCCGCACCAACCTCACAGTGGATGAGTTTCGCGAGCAGTTGCGGATGTACGGGCTTGCGTTCATGGGGCAAACCGCAGAGGTGGCTCCCGCCGACGCAAAATTGTACGCCTTGCGCGACGCCACGGCAACAGTGGAATCGATACCTTTGATTGCGTCCTCCATCATGTCCAAGAAATTGGCTGAAGGGCTGGATTCACTGGTATTGGACGTGAAGGTAGGCTCTGGCGCATTTCTAAAAAAGCAGGTGGAGGCGCGACGCCTGGCGCAGATCATGGTGACCATCGGGCGGCGCGCGGATAAGCGGGTGCAGGCTCTGATCACGGATATGAATCAACCGCTGGGCTTTGCGGTGGGGAACGCATTAGAGGTGATGGAGGTTTCGCAGACGCTGCAGAATGCGGGACCAACGGATCTGACGCGTTTATCGCTAGAGCTGGCTGCGCGCATGATCTACCTGGGCCGCATCACAATGACGCTGGACGATGCGCGGGAGATGGCGACGTCGAAGCTACTGGATGGATCCGGCTACCGGAAATTCAAAGAAGTGATCCAGGCGCAGGGCGGCAACGCAAACGTGCTGGATCGGTTTGACCTGCTGCCGAATGCAACCGGGGTGCGCGAGATCACCTCGCCGCGCAACGGCTACATCAGCGGCATCGACGCCGAATGCATCGGTCAGGCATCGGGGTTGATCGGGGCCAGCCGCGACACCAAGGAAGATACGATCGATCCGGCCGTGGGTATGATTCTGGAAGTAAAAGTGGGTCAGAAGATCGATCAGGGTGCGGTGCTGTGCCGCATTTACTACACGAGGGAAGATAATTTGGACGGGGCCGCGCAACTGGTGGAGGATGCGTTCCGCATCTCATCGAATCCACCGGAAGAGCGCGAACTGATCCTGGAAGTCGTCGGCTAGAGGGCGCGTCCGGCCATGGAGAGATTCACAGGCCTGCTCGGGCTGCTGGTGATTCTTGGCGCGGCCTATCTTTTCTCCACTAATCGAAAACGCATCCGCAAGGACGTTTTGTTCTGGGGGCTGGGCCTCCAGTTTGGGTTCGCCTTCCTGGTATTGAAGACGGGTGTGGGCAAGCTGTTTCAAGCCGCCAGCGTGGCGGTGAATGCGTTGCTCGAATATGCCGAGGCGGGCAGCCAGTTTGTGTTCGGCGCGCAATTGGGCGGCAAGGGCGGGCCGTTCGGAGTGATCTTCGCGTTCCAGGTCCTGCCGATCGTGATCTTTATCGCGTCGCTGTTTGCCGTCCTTTATTACTTTGGGGTGATGCAGGTAGTGATCCGTTGGATGGCAGTGGTGATGCAGCGCGTGATGGGCGTGAGCGGCGCTGAATCGACCAACGTGGCAGCCAGCATTTTCATGGGGCAAACCGAAGCCCCGCTTACCATACGACCCTTTCTGGCCGGGCTGACCCAATCGGAACTATTCACGGTCATGACCAGCGGTATGGCCCACGTGTCTGGAGCGGTGATGGCGGCTTACGTCAAGATAGCCGGGGTCGAGATTCAACATCTGCTCACCGCGGTGATCATGACGGCTCCGGCGACGATACTGCTTTCCAAAATGCTGATGCCGGAGACGGGTCACCCGGAGACAGCCGGGGTGGTAAAGATTGACGTGGAAAAACCCGGTGTCAACGTGATTGACGCGGCGGCGCGCGGGGCCGGGGATGGCCTGCAACTGGCACTGAACATCGGGGCGATGCTGATCGCTTTTTTGGCGCTGATTGCGATGGTCAACGGGATGCTCGGATGGGTCCATGGGCTTCCCGGAATGGGTTGGCTGCCGGCTTCGCTGGAGAGAATGCTGGGCATCCTATTCGCTCCGGTGGCCTGGCTATTGGGAGTGAGTTGGAAGGATTCGCAGGTAGTGGGAAATCTATTGGGCACACGGCTGGTTTTGAATGAGTTTGTAGCGTTTCTGCAATTGGGCCCGGTGCGGGAGCAGTTGGACCCGAAGTCATTCACCATTGCCACGTACGCTTTGTGCGGGTTTGCGAATCTGAGCTCGATCGCGATCCAGATTGGCGGGATTGGCGCGCTTGCGCCCAGCAGGAAGTCCGATCTGGCGCGGCTGGGACTGCGAGCCGTCGCAGCCGGGACCATGGCGAACTTCATGTCGGCCTGCATTGCCGGCATGCTTCTTTAACACATGCAAAAAGCCATCGAACATATCCGGAGCCGGAGCCGGGTGCAACCTCTCATCGGCGTGGTGCTTGGCAGCGGTCTGGGTGCATTTGCCGATGAGCTGAGTGACCGTATCGAGATGCCCTACTCCGAAATTCCGGACTGGCCGCAGTCCACCGCGGTGGGCCATGCCGGCAAGCTTGTAGTGGGGAGTTTCGGGGGACTGCCGGTGGCGGTGATGAGCGGGCGGGCGCACCTGTACGAGGGCCACAGCATGGACAAAGTGGTTTTTGGCACGCGGGTACTGGCGCGGCTGGGGGTGAAGGCGATGGTGTATACCAACGCGGCCGGCGGCATCAACTTAAGCTATAGCCAGGGTGCGCTGGTATTGGTGTCGGATCACATCAATCTGCAGGGATCGAGTCCCCTGATCGGGCCCAATGACGATACGCTCGGGCCGCGATTTCCGGACATGAGCGATGCTTACGACGCCGGGTTCCGGAAGAGAGCGCGGGCCGTGGCGGAGCGGCTGGGGATTGCGTTGAACGAGGGAGTGTATGCGGGCCTCCTGGGACCAAGCTATGAGACACCGGCCGAGATACGGTATCTGCGCGCGATCGGGGCGGACCTGGTGGGTATGTCCACGGTCCCGGAAGTGATTGCGGCGCGGCACATGGACGTGCGCTGCATGGCAATCTCGTGCGTCACCAATATGGCGGCCGGCATTCTGCCGCGGAAGATCAATCACGAAGAGGTTCTGGAGACGGGCGCGCGGGTACGCGGCAGGTTGGTGCATCTATTACAGGAACTGCTGCCGGAAGTGGCCGCGGAGGTGTCCTGACCATGGACCAGTTGTGCCAGGCGGCATTGGATGTGCGGCTCCGGGCGCACGCGCCGTTTTCCAAATTCCTTGTGGGCGCGGCCATTGAGGACGACCAGGGCCGCATACACACCGGCTGCAACGTGGAAAACGCAACCTATGGTTTGACCGTGTGCGCCGAGCGTGTTGCCGTGTTCAAAGCGATCTCGGAAGGAGCGCGGAAATTCCGCCGCATCGCGGTTGCGGCGGATGCGCCGAAGCTGACGCCGCCATGCGGGGCCTGCCGGCAGATCTTGTGGGAGTTCTGCGGCGACGTCGAGATCACGCTGGTGAATTTGCAGGGGCGCACGGAAACGCTAAAATTGAAAGACCTTTTCCCGAGGCCATTTGATGACACGTTTCTTGGTTAGTAAACCGCAATGGCGGCGTGTACTTAGTTTTCTTGCGGGAGCCTGCCTATGGGGAGCGGAGCCGGTGGACTGGGTGGTCACCGCGCGACAAGTTGTAACCATGGACAAGGAGCGCCGCGTATTGGACAACGGCGCCGTGGCTGTGCGAGGCGATCTCATTGTGGCGGTGGGAAAGCGCGCTGAGATCGAGAAACAGTACAAAGCGAAACAGCGCCTTGAAAAACCGGATGCTGTGATCCTGCCCGGACTGATCAACACTCATACGCATGCGCCCATGTCGCTGATGCGCGGCATTGCCGACGACTTGCGGCTCCAGGAGTGGCTCGAGAAGTACATCTTTCCCGCCGAGGCCAAGAACGTTTCACCCGATTTCTGCCGCTGGGGCACGCGGCTGGCCTGTTTGGAGATGATGTTGTCGGGCACCACCACGTTCACCGACATGTATTACTTCGAGGAGGTGATCGCCGAAGCTGCAAAGGAAGCCGGTATGCGCGGGGTGTTGGGGCAGACCGTGATCGAGTTCCCGGCGCCGGATGCCAAAACGCCGGCCGATGCACTGCTCAGGGCCTGTCTCTTATACACATCTGACG
>JAENWC010000320.1 GCA_016650235.1 Terriglobia bacterium | reverse complement strand
TCCGGGGTCATGCAGTGCATGCCGCCGGCCACGTCGTTGGGAGAAGTCACGGAGGTGGGGATGGCGCCCGGGACAAGGTAGCCGGCCTTGGTGCAGACGGCGAACTCATCGCGCGGGAGCGCGGCTTGCCGGAGAGCGGCTCCTATGTTGAGCTCCGAGCTTTGGTTGCGATAGTTGAGCGAGGTATCGATGACGTTGATGCCTCCTTGGAGGGCGGCAATGGTGGACCGGGTGTAGCCGTCATCGGTGGCCTCATCCATGTTGCCGAGATAGGAGCCAAGGCCGAGCGAGGAGAGATGGAGTCCCTGCGCGGTGCGGAAAAATGCGCGAGAATCGTGTTGCGGAAAGCGGGCGGCGTAGCGAGCAGTACCGTCCGGAGTAGCGAATGAGGACATTGCTTCGATTGTATGTTATTGCTCTGCCAGGTCTGCTCATGGGCGGGGGGCTGGAGGCGGGGCTGCGGTATCTGGAACAAGAGGTTCCGCTGTGGCATCGCGAGAACCATTGCCATTCCTGCCACAACAACGGGGATGCGGCGCGCGCATTGTTGATGGCGCATCGGGCGGGTAACCATGTGGAGGTTGGCGCGTTGCGGGATACGCTGGAGTGGCTGGGGCAGCCGGAGCGGTGGGATGAGAGTCCCGGGCAGCCAGCGTTCAGCGACAAGAGGCTGGCGCGGATTCAGTTCGGAGTGGCGCTGGTGGAAGCCGGGCGGGCGCGATTGATTGAGGGAGGCGCAAGGTTGGCGCGCGCGGCGGCGCTAGTGGCCTCGGATCAGAACGGGGCGGGGGGATGGATGGTGGATCCGGATTCCTCCTCCGGCTCGCCTGTCACTTATGGGCCGGTGCTGGCGACGCATTTGGCGCGGCAAGTGTTATTGGCGGCGGGGCGGGAGAAGGAGGCGGCGCGGGCTGAGGCGTGGCTGCGCGGGAGGCCGGCAAACAACGTTGTGGATGCGGCGGCAAAAGTGCTGGCATTGGGCGATGCGGCGGCATTGCAGGTGATCGAGCGGGAGCAGGCGGCAAACGGAAGTTGGACGAGCGAGGCCTTTGACACTGCGCTGGCCTTGCTTGCGTTGCAGGGGCATCGAGGGCGGCCCGGTGTCCCGGAACGGATACGGCGCGGGCGTGCGTATCTGATGGAGACGCAGTTGAGCGCGGGAGGATGGGTAGGAACGACGCGTCCGGCAGGAGCGGCCAGCTATGCGCAGCACATCTCGACGTGCGGATGGGCGGTGATGGCGCTGGTGGCCACCGAACCTCCATTGCGCTAGTACAATTGCTGGCAGCTTCCGGCAAAAGTGCTAGCTTGCAACAGACTGAGGCGCATGCCCGCCCATTAGCGATGGAGTGCTTCGAGCACAACGCTCGGGTTACGGTCGATGACCATGAGCAGCACACGGGCGGGTCCCTCGGGCATACGGCGATGGGCTTCCCAGTGACGGATAGCACTTAAGGAAAAACCGAAGTTTGTAAACTGCTCTTGAGTCATGCCAAGTTTGCTGCGAATGGATTTTACGTCAACATCTTCAGGAACTTTAGGGCTAACGCGAACCACTTTAATACCGGTTTTTTCGCCACGCCTGTAGGCAGCATATTCCTCAAGACTTTCCAGGATGCCGCGGGCAACAGGGCTTAGGCCTCTCTTCCTTATGGTCTGCTTGCCGATGGGTCGTGCCATGTTCGTTACTCCTGTTTTAATATATTCTTGACCAGCGCTGCGATAAGTTTCTTTTCCTGCCCGGTCAAGTCAGCAGCCAAACCTGCAATGCGGGTCGATGGTAGTAGTAGATCAGTCTGCTACCGCCACGTTTGCCTCTGCCTGCCAACGCCCAGCGCAGCTTCCGCAACCCGCCTGTACCGGGGATGACATCCCCTTTGTCAGGATGGTTGCCGAGGAACCCAATCAATGCCGCGAGTTCAGCCTCAGAAAACAGTTTCTTAACCGCCTTCCTGAAACCACTCAGCGAAATTACGTCAATCATGTTCTCCATCGGAATATACTCCATTGGAGTAGTTATTTCAAGCCTTCAAATAAAGGACAAATCGCCACGCAACCCCGCAACTCGCGCGGATCAGGGGCAAGACCGTGTCTGCTTGCGCTCCGTCCTTTTATTCAGACAAAGCTTCTGGCAAGAGTCGCGGAATGACAGCTAGTGAACTTTGAAGGGGAGTGAGTAGATCTCGGTGCGGAGGCTCTGATCGACGCGCTGGAAGTTATCGACATCGAAGGCTTGTCCGATCTTGTTGCCAGCCAGGTCTTCGAGCGTAGTGAGAATCTCGAGATTGAAAGCGCCGGCAGTCCAGGGTTCGGCTGGAGTGAAGACCCAGCGGGTCTCCTCGCGCTCAACGGTAACGCGTCCCTTGATGAGTTTTCCTTTGGCGTCCACGACATCGATGAAGCGTAGCAGGAGCGCGGCATCGAGTGGTTCGTTCACGTCGAGAAGGAGCGGGGCTGCGATGCCGGCGTTGGGCGGGGTGAGACGCCAGGTCTTGGGGTCGAGCGGAGTGCGATCGGCGGCAGTGACGTGAAAGGTTTTCTTGAAGCCTTGTTTGAGCGGGACGCCGGCGGCATCGGGCCATTCGGAATCGATCACGAGGGAATAACTTTTTCCAGGGACAAGCGCGGGGCCCACCTCTGTATTCGGCAGGAGGCCGCGTTTGACGCGGCCGGGATCGAACAGGACGGTGAGGCGGCGGTAGTCGCGGTCCCATAGCTCTTCATCGAGTTCGAGAAACGGAAGTTTGACCGTGACGCCGGACTCCTCGATCAGGTGGAGGCGTTTGGCGGCATCGCCGCGGCTCATGGAGGCCGAGAAGTGGACGTAGAACTTGAGCTGGTTTTCCGGGAGTTCTGAAGTGGTGGGGTAGACGCTTTCGACCACGGTAGTTGGTACTGGTTTGGGTTTCACAGGAGTGAAGACGCCGGAGCCACGCTCGCCGGCCAACTGGAAAATGGCGCGGTAGGAGACGCCTGGTTCGAGCGGATAGGCGGGAGCAAAAACGAGTGTACCGTTCCGCATGGCGTATTCACCGGTCATGGGAGGCACGCCGTCCTTGTCCACCGAGACCTTGAATATGTTGGCGAAATTGGGAGATGTGAGCTTCGGCAGAATGGAGGAGCCCAGCACTCGGAACACGGGCGGGTCTCCGTCCAAGGCGATGGTGACAGAGTTTTGGGCCGCTCCCAAGTGAGGCATGAGAGCGGCCAGGATCAGGCAGGCAGCAGCGCGCACGTGGGGTTTAGGGGAGCGCGACCGTTTTCAGATCGACGGAGCCACCTTCGGCGCGAATCATCATCAGGGCATTGGAGTCGTCAAAGCGGTCGAGCTGTTCGACGCCCTTGAGGCTGGCGATGGTTTCGTAGGGGACGCCTTTCAATTCGACTTGCGCAGTGATGGCTTCGTATGATTCGAGCTTTGCGGCGGGCATCTTCATGACGCCGCGGCTGGAGTTATTCATAAGGATGAAGTCCGCGCCGCCTTTCTTATACACGATCATGTCGAGCGGGCGATTGCGATTGCCGAGTTCGGCGATGGTGACGCCTTTGATCTTTTTGCCGGGTTGGAGATCGGAGATGGGGACCTTGACCAGCGGCGTGCAGGTATAGGCGGCGAGCAGATGGGCCTGCTTTTGAATATCGTAGGTGGTAAAGGTGCGGACGGGCGAGTTGGTTTCAAAGCGGCCGTGTTGGCCGTGGTAGATCTCGACGCTTGCGCCTGCGCTGGCTTCCTTGAAGGGGAAGGGGATGGAGCGGAGGTTGGAGGAGAACTCTTCATTGGAAAGGCCGGCGACGATGACGTTGCCGTCGACAAAGCCGATATCGGTGATGGCTTCCAGGCGCAGCGAGCTACCGCGTCGGTCCTTGGCGTCCATGGCGGGGGAGTTGGGCAAGGTGACGCTGGAATGGCGAATGTTGTCGAGGGAGAGGATTTCGAGATTTCCGGCAGCGGTGGTGCGGAGGATGACGGGTGTGCCATCGGGTCCACGGCCGCGGGACACGGAGATGTAGGCGCGCCGGGAGACGCTGTTGACGGCCATGTCATTGATCAGGATCTGGTCAGCGGTGGTGCCGAGCAAAGCGGCGATCTTTTGATCGATACCGGCGAGCTCGAGCGAGGCAGGTTTGGCTGCTTTTGTGTCGGCGGTATCGAGCGCGAAGATGGCGGCTCCCATGAAATCGCCGACGAACAGAATGCCTTCGGGGCCGAATGCGAGCGGGCCGGCGGACTTGAGAGCGGCTTTGCCGGGTTGCAGGGTTGCGGACATTTTCGCTGCCGGGGCGGCGCACAGTGATGTGGCAGCCAGCAGAAAAATGGAGAGAATGCGAGATCGATACATTGGTTGGACTCCCTTCCCAGTTGGGTTCGGACCAGGGTTTGGAACCGGGCCCGAGACTATTCACTCTGTCATTGAATGGACGGCGAGTCAAGCCGGGGTGCAGCGGGCTGATTCACCGGGCAGGCCCAAAACACGTCCCGCAGCGAAAGCGAAAGCATTGAACAGGGGCGGGAATTGACCTATACTAGGTTCACATAAAAAGACCCTTACAGCGTAAAATAGCGGCAGGCGCCACAACATGACAGGCCAAACCGTATCTCACTACAAGATCGAGGAGAAAATCGGGGAAGGCGGCATGGGAGTAGTCTATCGCGCCGTGGACACCAACCTCGGCCGTACCGTGGCGCTGAAGTTTCTCGCCGCTCATCTCGACAGCGAAGAGGAAAGCCAGCAGCGACTCATTCAGGAGGCCCGGGCGGCGGCCTCCCTGGATCACCCCAACATCTGCGGAATCCACGAGATCTGTACCTGGGAGGGGAAGATGTTCCTGGTGATGGCCTATCTGCAGGGAACCAGTGTAAAGGATAGACTGCGGCAGCGGCCGTTCCGGATTGACGAGGCTACGGATGTGGCCATACAGACGGCCGAGGGACTGCAGGCCGCTCACGAGAAGGGGATTACTCATAGGGATATCAAACCAGCCAATCTGATGATCATGGAAAAGGGACAAGTAAAGATCATGGATTTCGGGCTGGCCCATCTGGCGGACCGGACACGGCTGACAAAATCGGGGACCTTGTTGGGCACGCCAACCTACATGTCGCCGGAGCAGGCTCGCGGCCAGCCATGCGACCGGCGCACCGATATCTGGGCGCTTGGCGTTGTTCTCTACGAAATGCTGGTTGGACAGCCGCCGTTTCATGGAGGGCAGGAATCGACAGTGATCTATTCCATCCTGAACGATCAGCCTGAGCCTCCCACTTCACTGCGCTCGGGAATTCCGATACGAGTGGATGAGATCGTGGGCAAGGCGCTGGCCAAGAACCCGCAGGACCGCTACCAGCATGTGGAGGAAATGCAGGTGGACTTGCGGAAACTGCAGCGGCAGGCGGAAACAAAGCAGCCATGGGTGAGCCGCGCCGCAAAGGAGCGCTCCGGAAGAGTCCGCTTGGCTTTGTGGGCCGCGGCCGTCCTATCCGGAATCGTGCTGGCCGGTCTTGCACTGGTTCCACTATGGAAGCAGCGGATCCGGGCGCCGCGCGAAGCCGCCTTTACGATAAAGCCGGGCGATGCGACGCTTTCGGGATCCATGGCGGTGGCTCCGGACGGCAGCAGCATCGTTTATGCCGCAACGGCCAAGGGATCATCAAGCGCACTATGGCTGCGGCCATTGCGTTCCCTAACACCCCGGAAACTGGACGGCAGTGAGGGAGCCTCCTATCCCTTCTGGTCCCCGGACAGCCGGCACGTCGCTTTTTTCGCGGACAAGAAGCTGAAGAAAATGCGTATTCCCGGCGGCCCTCCGGAAACACTGTGTGATGTGTTCGATTTCGCACACGGAGGCACATGGAACGAGCATGGCGTAATCGTTTTCTCGCGGAATGTCGGCGACCGGCTCTACCGGGTGAACGAGAATGGCGGCCCGGTGAATCCGGTGACAACACTGGATGGAAGCCGGAGGGAAAGCAGCCACGAATGGCCGCGATTTCTCTCCGGCGGCCGCAATTTCGTGTATCTGGTTCTCAGTGAGGAGGCCCGCACGCGCGGGATCTATGTGGCCTCGTTGGATGGAGAACGGGGCCGGAAGATCCTGGAGACGGATTGGGCCGCCACTCCCGTCCGCGCTTCGGATGGGAGGGAGCAACTGCTGTTTCTGCGGGAAACGGCGTTGATGGGGCAAGGGTTCAACTTGAGGGAACTGCGCATGGAAGGACAGCCCTACGCGATTGCCCGTGGACTCTGGCGTGACAATACAGTTCCGGGCCTGTCGTCGGTTTCCGCCTCCAGGGACGGAGTTCTTGCTTTCCGCAGCGGCGGTACCCGTCAAACGCAACTGATCTGGTTTGACCGGACGGGCACGGAATTGGGACGTGCCGGGCCGCCCTCGGCCTACCGGGACCACTGGCTTTCCCCTGATGAGACCAAGGTAGTAACAGCGAGGCTGGACCTGCAGTCGGGCTCCCACGATCTCTGGATCATAGAGCTTTCCCGTGGCGCCGTGTCACGCTTCACATTCCACCCCTCGGAAGAGAACACGCCCGTTTGGTCCCCGGACGGCAGCAAGATCGCCTTCGCCAGCCAGCGGGACGGTCCCCCCAACTTATATATGAAGGGGGCAGCGGGAGCGGAGCCGGAGCAGTTGGTCCTGCGGACCAATGCGTCCAAATACCCGACCGACTGGTCCGATTCGCGCAAGATGATTGTTTTCGCGAACTGGAACGCGAACAACCGATGGGGGCTGTGGGTCATGCCCACGGCGGTTGATGGCAAAGCGGCGCCTTACCTGAATACGGACTTCGACATTTTTCAGGCATCCTTTTCGCCCGATGGCAGGCTGATGGCCTATACATCGAACGAATCCAACCGGTACGACGTCTACGTGCAGTCGTTTTCAGATCGCACCTTGAGATGGCAAATTTCCACCGATGGCGGAGCGCAACCGAGGTGGCGGAAGGATGGGAAGGAGTTATATTACATCGCATCCGATCAATCCCTTATGTCGGTGGAGGTGACTTTGGCTTCGCCGCCGCATTTCGGAATCCCAAAGCCGCTTTTCCATGTGCAGGTCACCGGATTGACCGATGCCCGCAACCATTACGTGAGCACAGCCAGCGGGCAGCGTTTCCTGGTGAATACGGTAGTCCAGGAAGATGCTGAATCCGGGATTAGCGTATTGCTGGACTGGGACGCTTCCCTGATTCGGTAGCCTATGCCGATAGGGTCTGGCTGGCTACGCGGGGAAGAAGCAGTGCGGGGCGAATATGACCGCATTGCGGACAGCTACGACCACCGGTGGAAAAACTATATTGACCTGAGCGTGCAAGAAACCGTGGACAGAATGCAGTTGAGCCCCGGAGACAGGATACTCGATCTGGGCTGCGGAACGGGGACCCTGTTTGAGAAGCTTGGCAGGATGCACCCCGATGTCAGTTTCACAGGCCTGGATCTCTCACTGAAAATGCTGACAGTAGCGCAAGAGAAGCTTGGGGCGGGAGCCGGCTTCGTAGGCGGGCGAGTCCATCAATTGCCTTTCGCCGACAAGTTTTTTGACGTGGTTGTTTCCTGCAGT
Organism: Terriglobia bacterium; assembly: GCA_016650235.1. Lineage (GTDB taxonomy): Bacteria > Acidobacteriota > Terriglobia > Bryobacterales > Bryobacteraceae > VFZE01. Next base: position 7,478 of record JAENWC010000320.1, on the reverse strand, counting down.
TCATTTCATTTCTGGAGAGACCCGCATGGAGCGCTGCTTGAAATTGCGCGGGTCACCAGACCGGGAGGAACGGTACTGATCACGGACTGGTGCGATGATTATCTGACCAGCCGTTTAGTCGATCTCTTCCTGCGCTGCTTTAATGCCGGCCATTTCCACTCGTACAGAGCTCGGGAATGCCAAGCGATTTTTGAAACCAGCGGTCTTCAGGATATCCGGATTGAGCGATACAAGATCGACTGGTTATGGGGATTGATGACCGTAAAGGCTGTTACGGCTTCCTCCTAGCGGCGAAACTCCCGTTCGGCTGATGGACTCCCCTTGGTTGTCCCGGTTAACGCGACGCGCAGACACTCATGGCTTGGGGATCATCGAGTGCACGCCGCGTTTTCCGCCGGCCAGTTGTGTAATGCTGAAGTCGGATGCATCGCTTGTAAGGAGGTGGAGGTCCTGGCGGCTGAAATTGTTTTCTGACGTTTCCGACGGCTCGCCGCGAGTCACCCTCGCTAAAGCACACTCCACAATCACTGAGTCTTACTTTGCTGAAGATTGACATCCGTGACGAGACGCCCGCCGACTGGGGGGATATCTCGACGATAAACCGTCTGGCATTCCACGGGGATGAGGAGGCGGAGCTTGTTGGCCGGCTTCGCGCCAGCGGACTGGTGATCGCTTCCCTTGTAGCCATTGAGGGCGGACGCGCCGTGGGACACATCCTGTTTTCCGATTTGCCGATCGAAGCCGAAGGAGGGATGGTTCGAGCCGCGGGGCTGGCTCCCATGGCGGTGGCACCCCAGTTACAGCGTCAAGGCATAGGCTCGGCGCTGGTGCGGCGCGGCCTCGACGTCTGCCGCGAACGGGGCATCTCCATCGTGATCGTCGTGGGACATCCCGCATACTATCCGCGGTTTGGGTTCTCATCGGAAGCGGCGAAAAACCTGCGCGCTCCGTTTTCCGGTGAGGCGTTCATGGCGCTGGAACTCGAACCGGGAGCACTGCGCGGGGTAAGGGGAACCGTGCGGTACCCAGCCGCCTTTGGTCTTTAGAGGAACACAAACGGAGCTGTCCACCGCGAACCTAAGCCTCGTGTTCCTCTGGGGTTTGGTGGCGCGGACGGCGCCCTTTGCGCTTTAGAGGAACTCGCTTCAGCCGGTTGAGTGCACTTTTTTTGAAAATGGTCCGTGACGGGCTCAAGTCCGATGGGGGGGTTGGTCCTGGAGAAAGACGAAGCCCCGAGGCTGACATTGCGCCTCGGGGCGAAGCCGCCGCGCGGGTGGGGTTCAACGAGGTGGTTGGTCCACGCGGCGAGAGCGAGCCTGAGTCACGGCCATTAGTGGGGTGATGCGATAGCCGGCTATCTTCCTTTGCTGCACGACGAGGATGACGGCGGCTCCGAGGTTCGCCATCATCCTTGCTTTTCTGCGAGTCTTGTTTGCCCGCATGATGCGGGCTTAACGCAAAGGATGGAGCAAACGGAGTACCAAAGTGAAACGGTTGACAAATCTTGTTATGAAATGCGAATGACGGAGATGCTCACCTGGAACCTAAGCCTTGTTTTTCTTTTGGATTGGGGGAGACGGCACGCCCATTCCCGCTTTTCATTCCAAGGCTCAGGTTAGAGGAGAATGTCTATCCAAAGGGATAGTGGGGAGCAGATGGGGGTACGAAGGCAAGCCTATTGGATAGAGTCAAACCAACTCACTGGACAGCTTTGTCGATCCAATCTGCGTTCATCGGCAGCCATCATTTTCAGTGGCTTGTTGACCGCCGATGAATTAGCGCCCTTTGCGCTCGATCACCTGGCGCAGGCCGAGGTTACGAATGAGCCGGTGCAGATAGTTGGGATGGACGCCGAGCAGTTTCGCGGCGCCGGTGATGTTGCCTTCGGCTTGCTGGACGGCCTGCAGGATTTGGGCACGCTTGGTTTCCTGAACCGCCTCCAGATAACGGGGCAGTTCCTTGTCCTCACGCGGTGATGCGGAGTGCAACTCCTCTGGCAGATCCTCGGGGAGGATGACATCGGAGGCTCCCATCACCACGGCGCGCTCGATGACGTTCTGCAGTTCGCGCACATTGCCGGGCCAATCATAATAGAGCAGGCAGTGGCGGGCGGCCGGGCTGATGCCGGTGATGGAGCTAGGACATTTTGCGGCGTAGCGCGAAAGAAAGTGGCCGGCAAGCAGCGGGATGTCGCCGGTACGGTCGCGCAAAGGGGGCATGGAGATGGCCACAACATTGAGCCGGTAGAAGAGGTCCTGGCGGAAGGATCCGGCCTGGACGGCGTCCTCGAGCGAGCGGTTGGAGGCGGCGACAAGGCGAATGTCGGCACGGAGCGTGCGAGTGCCGCCGACTCTCTGGAATTCGCGCTCCTGGAGCACGCGTAAAAGCTTGGCCTGGGCGGGCGGGGAGAGTTCCGCGATCTCGTCCAGGAAGAGGGTGCCGCCTTCGGCGATCTCGATCCTCCCCTTCTTCTGGCCGACGGCTCCGGTGAATGCGCCTTTCTCGTGGCCGAACAGTTCGCTCTCGATCAGCGTCTCTGTGATTGCGGCGCAATTGATGGCGACAAAGGGTCTGGCGGCGCGCGGGCTGTTGCGGTGGACGGCTTTGGCGGCCAGTTCCTTGCCGGTGCCGCTTTCGCCGAGAATCAGGACGGTGGTATCGGAGCGCGCCACGCGGGCGAGCTGCTCATAGACGTTCTGCATCATCGGGCTTTCGCCGACCATCTCATGTTGCAGACCGCTTTCAGAGCGGAGCCGGCTATTTTCATTTTCGAGCCAGGTGGCGCGCAAGGCGTTGTCGATGGCGACGGCAACCATGGCGCCGGCGGCTGTCATGAACTGCAGATGGTCGTTCTTAAAATGCTCACCCCGCTGGTTCGAGTCCAAGTAGAGGACGCCGCGGATCTGGGCCGAGACTACGAGCGGGACGGCGAGCACAGACCGGATATTGCTGGCGTTGAGGGATTCGGCGCGGGCCAGCAAAGGTTCAGTGGCAATCTCGCGCGAGAGAACGGCCTGGCCTGTGGACAACACTTTATCAACCACGGTGTGGCTGGGCTTGTGGATGGTGGGATCGGCGGGAGCTTTCGTACTGGAGAAAAGAGTTGTGACCGGGGAGCCAGCCGATGAGCGCCAAAGGATGGCAATGCGGCTGGCGGGAGTGATGTTGTAAAGGGGAGTGTAGAGTAGATTGCAGATCTGTTCCACATCGCGGGAGGCATGAATAGCGACCGAGAGGCTGAGGATGGCGCGGAGTTGTATTTCAGCCTGCGAGGCGGTGTTGCTGGCGGTATGGAGGAGGTCGCATTCTTCCGGGTCAACCGTGGTGATGGTCTGCGTCAGAAAGGCCCCGTCGGGGAGCGGATCGATTGAGGACTGCGCTATCTCCTGGCTGGGTTCGGAATTGAGCAGGAAGGAAAAGGTGGAGTCGCCGATTTGGATCTGGTCACCGTGGGAAAGCTGGCGGCTGTCGATGGAGCGGCCATTGACGAGGGTGCCGTTGTGGCTGTCCAGGTCGGCGATGGACCAATGGCCTTCGGAATTTTGACTGAGCCGGCAGTGGTGGCGGCTGGCAAGAGTGGTGGGAATGGAGACCCAGCAGGAGAGCGCGCGGCCGATGATGAGATCCTCGCCCTCTACGAGGAAAGACTGTCCGGCGTTTGGTCCGGTGATGCCAACCAGCTTCGGGTTCATGCAGGATGATCCGATTCTATCGCAGAGGGCTTTGAGGGGTTTGATCCAGCCGTCGATGCCGTCGATGTGAGGCGGGTTGTTGAGCCCGAGCATATGGGTGATGAGGGGAACAGATGAATGTTGCGCACCTGCTGGAGGCGGATGCCAGGCTTGCTGTTGGGACCGGCGGCGAAGAGGATGCCCTGCATTTCGGGGAGGCGGCGTTGCGATGGGCTGGTGATGAGGTAGTCCGGGCCGGTGGGGATGACAAAATTGCATGTCGATGAGGCCGTGATGGTCGGTCGTGAGGCCGGTGGCCATGGAGTAAAAGTTGGGAAATGTGGTGGAGGGAAAGCAGGGGATGAGTCCGGCGGCGGGCGGAGAATTTTTCGGGAAAGTCGTTGTGGACGCCGTCGATACCAATGAGGGGCAGGTATGGTTTGCCGATTTGCGAAGGCGCGTTGGGGGGCGTTTGCGCGGATGCGTGCGCCAGGAGACAAGCGAATAAAACTGTCAGGCCTCGCATGGCAGCCCGTGGCGGAAGCCGTGTTTTGTGACTTCTGCCACGGGTTGCCGGTGCAGAGGGCTATGGATCCGGGCCGATGTCCATGTCGGGATCTAGACTGTAGTGGCGCGTGACGCTTGGAGGGCCTACCGTCGTCACGGTGATGCCCACGGCGAATTCGTATCGGCGTGGGAAATGGACCGCGTGGGGGTTCCCAGTGGACACCCCACCGGGTCTATTGTTCACCACCGCCAAGTGGAAGCACCATCCAACAGGAAGGCCGCTATCGAGAGCGTACGGCAACTCGCCAACTCCGACGAATGTTGTGAGGGTTCGTCGCTGTGCCGGGGCCACCGGAACTGGGGTCTCCCAAAACGGGCTAGCGACACCACCTGGCGCTAGCATAGTCGGCCGGCCGAAGCACACAGCATATGTAAGCGTAGCGCCGGCTAACCCAGGGGGGATGGGGTTCGGTCCCGGAAGCGGACGGTGCGCGAAGCGCACCGCCATATTTCCTGTTTCGCCGGCAACGTCGTGGGGTATGTGAAGGGGTCCGGTCTCGCAGTCTCCTACAGGGTCCCAATCCACTTGTACACCGGGGTGTATGCTTTTCGACGGAGGAACTAGAAAAACAGGAGCGGGATCGGGGGGGGCCGCTTTCAATTTCAGCCAGTCCTTAGACCGCCTAAATGCACCGCCACCTGGGGCGTTGAGGCTAAACTGGCCATTGTCATCATTGAGGTCAAACAGCAAATTCAACATGAACATGATCGTTTTCTCCCTACTTGATATTTCGAAAAGCCGGCGTACCGGCGGGTTGCTTTACATTACGGACGGCTGCGGATGCGATTGCAGCGTAGCGAGCGTCTCGCCGCAGAGCGGCCAGTTCAGGCTCGTTGGTAACTTCTCGCATTGAATAACCGGCGCGGATGGCGCGGGCTAAAGCCTTCAGCGCCTTATCCCGGTCTTGCGTCAACTCGTAAACCAGCGAGGCCTTGAACAGCGTGCGCATGTCACTGTTTTGGGCCTGGTCTACCTGGGCGAGTTCAGATAGTGCTCCCGTCTCGTCGCCGGACTTGGCCAAATACACGGCCAGGCTGCTGCGGAGAAAATCGTCGGGAGTGACGGCCAACCGCTCCCGGACCAGGCGGATCGCCTGCTTATAGGCTTCGGCGGCCTTCCCCTCCATTCCCGCCACGCGGCGATAGGTGTCGCCCAGGTTGCCCCAATACAAGTACCTGCCGGGAGCAAGTTCGACGGCTCTTTCCATTGCCCGAACAGCATCCAGGTAGCGCCCCTGAAAGTAGCGCGCGGTGCCTAGATTGGTCCAGGCCGAAGCGTAGGCCGGATCGAGGGCGAGCGCATGCTGCAAGACATCGGCCGCCTCCTCATACTGGTCCCGCAGGTGAAGCCCCGCTGCGAGGAAGGCCATCACGTACACGTTGTCCGGAGCCAACTGGAGAGCGTGGCGCAAGGTAGCGATGTTCTCGTCATACCGCGCGGCGCGGCTGTAAAAGCCGGCCAGTTCGGTAAGGGGAATCCAATCATCGGGGCTATACTGAACGGCCTTTTGGTACAGTCGCTCAGCTTCCTGCCCGCTGCGTAGTTTGGCCAGCCCGAGGTGAGCCGGACCGCTGAGCGGATTGAGATCGCGGGCCCGCTCGAACTCGCCGGCCGCCTCCTTGGGGCGGCCACTGGCCGACATTGCCATGGCCAAAGCGACGTGCCCGGCGGCGAGGTCAGTATTGACGGCAACCGCCTTGCGGCCGGATTCGGTGGCCTTTTTCAGCCAATTCTTATCCGACGTTTGTGCGTACTTGCGCACGTAGGCCTCGCCGAGCGCCGCGTGTAGGGCCGCGTTGGAGGCGTCGCGTCCCGAGGCGGGCTCCAACGTGGCGATGGCGCGGTCGACATTTCCTTTGCGGTCGTAACGCTGCAGGTACGCCTGGGCGCGTTGCAGGGCATCGGCTGTGGTGAGGTGCGCCGCCACGGGGTGCGTGGGAACCGCATCTTTCCTGATAGGCCACCTCAGGTATCCGCCAACCAGCGCCAGCGCCAGCGCCAGCACCGTCGCGGCGGCCAGCAGCACGTGGCGCTTCCGGGTGGGAGCCGGAAGCAGCCCCCGCACCGTCATCGTGACGGTGCTCAGATCGAACATAGGGCTCTGCCAAGTCTTGCGATCCAGAGCACGCAACTGCGCGGCGATTTCTCCCGCATCGGGGTAACGTGCGTCCGGCCTCTTTTGCAAACATTTCTGAGTAATTGCCACAAGGGGCTCGGGAAGATCCGCGGCGATGGAGAGCAGGGACGGCGGATCGGCGGCAAGCAACGCGCGTATGGTTTCAGCATTCGAGGAACCTTGAAAGGGCCGCTGGCCGCTCAGCATTTCATAAAGAACCACACCGAACGAGAACACGTCCGAGCGCGGGCCCACCGTGTCGCCCACAATCTGCTCCGGAGACATATAGGGCACGGTTCCGACCACAGTGCCGGCGACCGTGAGCGGCTCCGCGAAATCCGCTGGATGCACGTCGGCCTCGTGTACCGGCGCGGTCAACTTGGCCAGACCGAAATCGAGAATCTTGATCAACCCCTCGTGTGTCACCATGACATTGGAAGGCTTGATGTCGCGATGCACGATGCCAGCGCGATGCGCCGCCCCGAGACCATCGCAGAGCTGAACCGCGTAATCGGCGGCGACGCCTGGCATCAGCCGTTTGCGCTTCCTGAGCAGGCCCGACAGCGACCGGCCACGGACCAGTTCCATCGCGATGAAGAGGCAACCGTCCGCTGAGTTGATTTCGTAGATCGTAACGATATTGGGATGATTCAGAGCGCTTGCGGCCTTGGCTTCGCGAAAAAAGCGTTCGCGGCGTGACGGGTCGGAGGCGGTGGCTTCGGGGAGAAACTTGAGCGCAACTTCCCGGTCCAGTAAGGTGTCGCGCGCCTTCCAGACCACACCCATACCGCCCTTACCAATTTTCTCGATCAGCTTGTAGTGTGAGATCGTGTCGCTGACCATCGGAGAGACCCTCCAGGTTCCCTACCGTTCGCCGCTTATGAGTGTTTGCGTTTCCCTCTTTGTGGGCAGCCTGCCACCAAACACCTGATCCAGAGCCGGTCGAATCGCCTCCCGATTAAACCGAAGTTTCCAATCTCGGGTCCGGCACAAGGCGACTATATACCTCGCTCCCCTCAGTGTCAACCCCCCCAGCAATACCCCAGCAATACGCGGCGGTTGGCTCATCGACGCCCGGTATTCTCACGCCGCAGCGCGTCGAAGGCATTGGTGGGTAGTGGGG
>JAENWC010000319.1 GCA_016650235.1 Terriglobia bacterium | reverse complement strand
GTGACCCCCGACCCCACACCCCAGAATCCAGTACCGGCCAATACGGCAACCCCCGACCCGCCGTTGTCCGCAAAGCCGGCCGTCAAAGCGAGCCCTAACAACTGCGAGCCCTTCCGCGACATGATCGAAGAAGCCCTCTCGCGCGACCGCAACGCCAAGGCCATCTGGCAGGATCTGGTCGACGATCACAGCTTCACCGACAGCTACCAAAGCGTCGAACGCTTCGTGCGCAAGCACGCTGGCCCCATCGCGCCCGACGCCCGCACCGTCATCCTCACCCCGCCCGGCGAACAAGCGCAGGTGGACTCCGGCACTGGCCCCCTCGTCCGCGACCCCCAATCCGGCAAGTACCGGCGTACGCGTCTCTTCGTTTTCACGCTCGGATTCAGCCGCAAATGCGTACGCCTGCTGTGCTTCCAATCCAGCGCGCGCGGCTGGGCCGAACTCCACGAAAAATCATTCCGCCGGTTGGGCGGCACGCCCAAAGTCCTGGTTCTCGACAATCTGGACGGAAGCAACTTGCCCCCAGCCGGATTTCGTCTAAAATAGATATATAGACGCTTGAGCGTCTATATACTTATGTGTATAGGTGTAACCATGAAAGAACAAGCCGTCCGCTGGAGCCTCAAGATCTCGAAAGATACCGATCTGAGCCTGCGCACATTCCTGGGCACCCAGGGCATGAAAAAAGGCGATCTCTCGAAATTCGTCGAGGATGCCGTTAACCGGCGCGTGCTTCAGTGCACCATCCAGGACATCTGGGAGCGCAATGCCGATGCCGATCCGGACGAAGTCCAGCGCATCGTCGATGAAGCCGTCAGCGAAGTCCGCGCGGAACGCCGCGCCAAACAGAAGGTCGACAAAGCCTGATGCGCGTGGTGCTTGATACCAACATCATCGTGTCCGCACTCCTTGCTCCGGCTGGCAAGCCCGCCGCCATCATCAGAATTTGGCTGGACGGGAAGTTTACGCTGCTGACCTGCGCGGCGCATCTCGACGAGCTGCGCTCCACGCTCGAAAAGCCCCGCGTGTCCGAACGCATCAAGCCGCATAAGGCCGGCCGCCTGGTCAACCAGGTCAGGAAGCTCGCCGAGGACGTCGATCCCCTGCCGCGCGTGGAACGCTCTCCCGATCCCACCGACGATTTTCTGCTGGCCATGTCCGAAGGCGGCAAGGCCAATTATCTCGTGACGGGCGACAAGAGCGGCCTGCTGGCCCTCGGCCGCCACAAAGCCACGCGGATCATTTCTGCGTGCGAATTCGCCGCGTTGTTCGCTTGAACTCAGGAGCTTGTATGAGCACCGAAATCATTCTCTCCCCCGCCCCGGCGCTTCAGCCCGCCCCGCTTTTCACCCCGACGCCCAAGGCGGCAAAGCGTTTGCTGGAATTTTTCACCGCCCAGTCAACAACGACCACACCCGCAAGGCGTACATGAATGCAACCCGCCGCTTTGCGGCATGGTGCGACCAGAAAGGCATCGGCCAGCTCGCCGACGTGCAGGCTTTCCACGTCGCCGCCTTCGTCAAGCACCTGCAAGGCGAGTTTTCCCCGCCGACCGTCAAGCAGCACCTGGCCGCGCTGCGAATGCTCTTCGACTGGCTGGTGACGGGCCACATCCTCGACGTGAACCCGGCCCATGCCGTGCGCGGCCCTACATACGTCGTGAAAAAGGGCAAGACGCCCGTGCTGAACGCCGAGGAGGCCCGCGAGCTGCTCGATAGCATCAAGATGGTCCGGAAGACGGCCGACAAGGAAGGCACTGAAACGGAAGAACCGGCATTAGTCGGGTTCCGCGACCGGGCGCTGATCGGCGTGATGGTCTACACCTTCGCCCGCATCAACGCCGTGCTCCAGATGAAAGTGCGTGACTATTTCGTGCAGGGACGCCGCGCGGGTGTTTGCGCACCGGCTATTATGCCGACATCGTGGTGTTTGATCCGAACCAGGTGTCCGACCGCGCCACCTATCCAGCGCCGCATCAGTACGCCACCGGGGTCCGCCACGTATTTGTGAACGGAGTGCAGGTGCTCAAGGACGGCGCGTACACAGGAGCCAAACCGGGGCGCGTGGTGCGCGGTCCCGGATGGCGCGGCTGACTCTCTCTCGGCTCGTTGATGTATCCTCCTTGCGTAATGACCTTGAGCCGGCGTAGGCTGATTGGGTGTGGAGGAGCCGCCCTCACCATGAGCGCGGCCGATATCCTCACCGCCGCAAGCAACGCCGTGGATCATCTTTTAAGGAACACGCGCAAAACGGAGCTGCCGCCCGCATCGGCAACTCGCGTGTTTCTGAACAGTTTGGGGGCGCGGACGGCGCCCTTTGCGCTTTTAAGGTACACGCGCAAAACGGAGCTGCCGCCCGCATCGGCAACTCGCGTGTTTCTGAACAGTTGGGGGCGCGGACGGCGCCCTTTGCGCTTTTGCTCGGTGCCCCCGACCTCGACCGGGCGGTTGCCTCGGTGGAACGGCTCACTGGCGTGAAGGCCGCGACGGGTGGAAGCCACTCCGGTATGGGCACACGGAACGCGCTCGTGTCGCTGGGCGGCCAGCAGTATCTCGAAATTATCGCGCCCGATCCGCGGCAGACTTCGTTCAGCTTTCAAACCGACATTCGCACGCTCGCCGAGCCCAAATTGATCGGATGGGCCGCTCGCACAAACGACATCGTTTCCCTCGCAAAACGTACCCGCGAAGGTGGCAACCAAATCTTCGCCGGCGCCGTGCATCCGGCCCAGGATTCGCCGAAGGGCTGTCAGCTTCAATCGTTTGAAATCGAACATCCAGATCCTGTCAAGCGGCTTGGCATCCAGGCCGAGGTGAAGCTTTCGAAAGGCGCAGGTTTCGCGGCTGTGCTAAGTAGTCCGAAGGGCCGCGTAGAGTTGCGCTAGGCCAGCGCGCGCTGAACCGTTCCGCTACTCCAAAATGAAGATCCATCTTTACTTTGCCGGCAAACCCCGAGACCAGCACGCCGGCGCTATCGCCGCTGAGTTTCTGAAGCGCTCCTCCCGTTACGTCAAGTGCGAGATGCGCGAAGCCGATCCTAAACGCAACGACCCTCTTCCGCGGCATCCTTCCGCATTCAAGATCGCCCTCGACCCCGCCGGCCGTTCCATGGACTCGCCTTCCCTCGCTGCCCTTTTGGCCAAACTCGAACTCGAAGCCCGCGACATCCTCTTTCTGGTCGGCGGTCACGACGGCCTTCCCGCACACTGGCGCGCGCAGGCCGACCTGCTGCTCTCGCTCTCTTCGATGACCTTTCCGCATGAGCTGGCGCGCGCCATGCTCGCCGAGCAGATCTACCGCGCTTTTACCACCTTGCGGGGTCACCCCTACCCGCGCTAATGTGGTTTCTGGCGTTACGCGCGCCTGTTTCCTTACATGGCCTGGTTCACCAGACAGCAACCGAGTCTTGCTCCCGACGAGAGCGAAAAGAGAGTCAAGACTGAAGGGCTCTGGCTCAAGTGCGAAAGCTGCAGCCAGGTGATCTGGCGAAAAGGCCTCGAGGAGAACTACAACGTCTGCGATAAGTGCGGCTTCCATTTCAAAATCTCAGCCACCGAACGCCTCGAACTCCTCTTCGACGGCCCCTACGAAGAGTTCGACCGCAGCCTCTCCTCCTCTGACCCGCTCGCCTTCGTGGATTCCCGCTCCTATCAGGAGCGCCTGCAATCCATGCGCGCCGCCACCGGTCAGACCGATGCCGTGATCTGCGCCGCCGGCTTCCTCCACGGCCGCCGCGTCCAGATCTGCGCCATGGAGCTGAGGTTTATCGGCGGCAGCATGGGCTCCGTAGTCGGAGAAAAAATCACCCGCGCCATCGAGCGCGCCCTGGCCGAGCGTTCCCCTGTCGTCATCGTTTCCGCCTCCGGCGGCGCGCGCATGCAGGAAGGCGCGGTCAGTCTCATGCAACTGGCCAAGATCTCCGCCGTCCTCATGAAACTGGATGAAGCCCGCATCCCCTTTATCAGCGTGCTTACCGATCCAACCACCGGCGGCGTTACCGCTAGCTTCGCCATGCTCGGCGATCTCAATATCGCTGAACCCGGCGCGCTCATCGGCTTTGCCGGCCCCCGCGTGATCGAGCAAACCATCCGCCAGAAACTCCCGGCCGGTTTCCAGCGCAGCGAGTTCCTCCTGGAACACGGCTTTCTAGACGCCATCGTCAAGCGCAGCGAGATGAAAGATTACATCGGCGCGGCCTTCGACTTCTTTTGCGGCAAATAGGTGTGCGTCTTATGAAGTGGTTCCTCATTTTCCTATTGGCCGGCTCTTTGCCGGCGGCTCATTTCGACATCCTCATCCGGGACGCCCGCGTCATCGACGGCTCCGGTAATCCATGGTTCCGCGCGGACGTTGCCATTCAGTCCGGCCGCGTTGCCGCCATCGGAAACCTCAAGGGAGACACTGCCAATCGCATCATTCCGGCCCGCGGGCGCGTGCTCACTCCCGGCTTCATCGACGTGCACACTCATGTCGAAGGCGCCGTGGAACTGGTCCCCCGCGGCGACAACTATCTGCTTGATGGCGTCACCTCCATCGTCACTGGCAACTGCGGCGGCTCGCGCGTAAATCTTGCCGCCTGGTTTTCGCAACTCGAAGAAAAAGGCCTTGGCCTCAACCTCGCCACGTTGATCGGTCACAACTCCGTCCGCCGGGAGGTGATGGGAACGGCGAACCGCCCGGCCACCCCCGACGAAATCCAGCAGATGCGGGAGTTCATCGATCGAGCCATGCGCGAAGGCGCAGTCGGTTTCTCCACTGGTCTCATCTACATTCCCGGTACTTACTCCAACACGGAAGAGGTGGTCGCCCTTGCCCGCGCCGCCGCGCGCCACGATGGCGTCTACGCCAGCCACATGCGCGATGAGGGCGAAAAGATCACCGAGGCCATCACGGAAGCGGTGCAAGTAGGACGCGAGGCAGGTATGCGCGTCCAGATCTCCCACTTCAAGATCGACAACCGCAAGCTGTGGGGCGCCAGCGTGCAATCCATCGCGCTGGTGGAACAGTTCCGCCGCGATGGAGTCGATGTCGTGGTCGACCAGTACCCTTACGATCACTCCTCCACCAACCTCGGCATTACCCTGCCCAGTTGGGCTCTCGCCGATGGCGAGGAAGCCGTCGCCGAGCGCCTCGCCTCCGCCGGCACCCGCGCACGCATACAGCGCGAGATGGCCGACCTGCTCCGCATCAAAGGCCAACCTGACTACTCCTACGCCACCGTCGCGACTTTCAAGCCCGACCCCTCCTTTGAAGGCAAGACAATCTCTGAAATCAACCGCGCGAAAGGGCGCGCGGCAACGGTGGAAAACGAAATCGAAACCATCCTGGAAATCATCCAGCAGGGTGGCGCGAGCATGGTCTATCACTCCATGTCCATGGACGACGTCGAGCGCATCATGCGCTATCCCAACACTGGCGTGGCCAGCGATGGCGGTATACGGGAGTTCGGCGTGGGCATGCCCCATCCGCGCTCCTACGGCGCCAACGCGCGCGTGCTGGCCGAGTTTGTCCGCAACCGTAAAGTCCTCACGCTGGAGGATGCCATCCGGCGCATGACATCGCTCCCCGCGCGCACTTTTGGCTTCCAGGACCGCGGCCTCCTCCGCCCCGGTTTTGCGGCCGACCTGCTCCTGTTTGATCCGGCCCGGGTACAGGACAAAGCCACCTATCAGCAGCCGCATCAATACACGGAAGGATTCGATTTCGTCTTCGTGAACGGCATACCCATGGTGGAGGAAGGCCAGCTCACCGGCGCGCGCCCCGGTCAAGTCATCCGTCATAAACCATGATCCAATTTGCGGGGGCCGGCAAACGCTTCGGTCCCAGAATCCTGTTTGAAGATCTCGACTGGCTGGTTACCCCGCAGGACCGCGTCGGCATCGTAGGCGGCAACGGCACCGGCAAATCCACCATCCTGAAAATCCTGGCCGGCCTCGAATCGCTCGACTACGGCGCGCTCAACAAGGCCAAGGGTCTCAGCATCGGCTACCTCCCGCAGGAAGGCCTTCTCCTTTCCGGCCGCACGGTCTTTTCGGAATGCCTCAGCGTCTTTGATCACCTCCACGCCATGGAGCGTGAGATGGAGGACATTGCGCATGGTCTGGGTGAACTCAGGCCCGCCAGCCCCGAATACCTGCAAGCCTCCGAACGCTTCCACTATCTGCAAACCCGCTTCGCCACACACGACGGCTATTCGCTGGAATCCAAAGTCGGCACGGTGCTGGCGGGCCTTGGCTTTCCCACCCATGACTGGCACCGCCCTACGCAGGAATTCTCCGGCGGCTGGCAGATGCGCATCGCCCTCGCCAAACTCCTGCTCGAATGCCCGGACCTGCTGCTGCTGGATGAACCTACCAACCACCTCGATATCGAAGCGCGCAACTGGCTGGAGGATTATCTCACCTCCTACCCCGGCGCATTCATCCTCATCTCGCACGACCGCTATTTCCTCGATGTCACCGTCAAGAAAATCGTGGAAGTGTGGAACCGCCGTGTACATTTCTACCCCGGCAACTACGAAAAATACCTCCAGCAGAAAACCGAGCGCATTGAACAGATCCGCTCCGCATGGGTCAACCAGCAGGCCAAAATCGAGCAGCTTAGCGCTTTCATCAGCCGTTTCCGCGCCCAGGCCACCAAAGCCAAGCAGGTGCAAAGCCGCATCAAGGAACTCGAACGGATGGAGAAGGTGGAGGCTCCTCCGCCGGAGGAAAAAACCATCCGCTTCAACTTTCCCCAGCCCAGGCAAAGCGGACGCGTCGTGGCTGAATTTAAGAATGTCTCCAAAAGTTATGGCGGCCTGCACATCTTCTCCGGTGTGCAGTTCACCATCGAGCGCGGCGAACGTATCGCGCTGGTCGGCCACAACGGAGCCGGCAAGTCCACGCTCATCAAACTGCTGGCCGGAGCCGAACCGCTCTCCGCGGGCCACTACCAGATCGGCCACAACGTACTGCTCGAATACTTCGCGCAGGACCAGTACAAGGAACTGGACCCCAACTCCAACCTGATCGACGATATCTCCGCCGTCGCCCCCAAAGCCTCCAATACCGAGCTTCGCAATCTGCTCGGCTGCTTCCTGTTCTCGGAAGACGACGTGTTCAAGAAGATGGGCGTGCTCAGCGGTGGAGAGCGCAACCGCTACGCCCTGGCCCGCCTGCTTCTCCAGCCCGCCAACTTTCTTCTGCTCGACGAGCCGACTAACCACCTCGACATGCGCGCCAAAGACGTCCTGCTCGCGGCGCTCCAGAACTATTCCGGCACCGTCGTCTTTGTCTCTCACGACCGATACTTCATGGATAAGCTCGCCACGCGCGTCTTCGAAATCGGCTCTGGTGAGGTGAAAATCTACCCCGGCAACTACGAGGATTATCTCTGGCGCATCTCCGGCCAGAGTCTCCCAACGGTTGAGAAGATGCAGCAGTCCGCCCCCGAAGCCGCGCCTGTTCCACAGGAATCCGTCAAACGAGTGAATCCTCTCAAACTGCAAAAAATGAAAGAGCGCCTCAAGCAAATCGAGCAGGAAACGGGCCGGCTGGAATCGGAAATTCAGACGTTGGAGCAGGATCTCGGCGTCTTCGTCAACGTCGAGCAGAGCCAGCGCCTGACCACGTTGCTGGAAGCCAAACGCCAGAGCAACGAGAAGTTGATGGCGGAATGGGAAACGCTGTCGGTCGCGCTGGAAAGCGTTTGAAGCGTTAGGCGAGCCGGCGGCCATCCGCTGGAGTGGCGGCTGCACCAAGAGCGATGCCTACATTCCCCGAGGCGCCGGACGCGGGCGTACAATGGATCGTGGCCTGCGGCGAGCCCCGTCGCTCGGCATACACCGCCCGCTGCCAATGGCCGGCTGGAAAGGAGAAACACTAGTATGATGCGTCACGTTTATGTTGCGGTGCTCGCGCTGGCAGTTGTTGCGCCGCTTGCCGCCCAAACACCGAAGGGCTGGAAGATGCGCGTCGATCGTAGCACGGCAGCCTCGGACCCTGACGCCGCCGGCTCGATCAGTTTCGTCACGATGGGATCGGGCTTCCAGGCGACGAATCCCCAGGCGGCGGTGTACTGGAATCCGGCCAATACCGTTGCGGGCACTTACACTCTCAAGGGCACCTTTACGCTGCTGAAACCGAGCGGCCACACCAACTATTACGGTCTGGTGTTTGGCGGCAGCGATCTGGAAGGCCCGCAGCAGAAATATCTGTACTTCATGGTCGGACAAAATGGGACGTGGCTCATCAAACGCCGCGACGGTGACGCGACAACCGAGAACGTGTCGGGGAAAGAGTCAAACGAGGCGGTGAAGAAACCTGACGACAGCGGAAAATCCATCAACGCCCTGGAAGTGCGGGCCGGCGCTGACAAGATCGAATACGTCGTCAATGGCACGGTGGTGCACACGACGCCGAAGAGCGGAGCGACGGCGAAAACCGATGGCATCTACGGCATCCGCATCAACCATCGCCTAGAGGTTCAAGTGGACGGGCTCACGGTATCGAAATAGCGAACCACGCCGGCGAAGATGACGCGGCGCATCCAGAGACCGTGTAATTCAGGCGTTGGAACACCTCGGTTACGCGGTGATTCGTCAAATCCAGGGACCGACAGTCAACCGCCCCACGGCGGTCGGATGTTGTATGATGACGAAGCTTTGCCGAACAGGGAGGTCAAAAGCAAATGAACAGCTTTAAGATTCTAAGTGTTGCGCAGGGTCTGCTTTTCTTGTTGCCGGCCATTCCGCATTTGACGGCCGCGGATGGGAAGGAAAAGCACCTGCTGTACGTCGCCAGCCCGGGCATCCGGAATTATGAAGAATATGGGGGCGTGGGGATCCTCGTTTATGACATCGATGACGGATACCGATTCGTCAAGCGGATTCCGACATGGGATGTGCCGGCCGGCCAGAAGCCGGAGAACGTGAAGGGGATAGCGGCCAGCGCCAAGACGGGCAGGGTTTACGTGACCACAATCAACCGGATGATGGCCCTGGATGCGGTGACCGGC
>JAENWC010000318.1 GCA_016650235.1 Terriglobia bacterium | reverse complement strand
TCGTTGATCCAGCCGTTCATGCCGCCCGCCTTGAGCATGGCGTACTCGCCGCTCACTTGATAGACGAAAGTCGGTGCCTTGAACTCGTCTTTCACCCGCCGCACGATGTCCAGATAGGGCATTCCCGGCTTCACCATCACCATGTCGGCGCCTTCCTGCAGGTCCAGTCCCACTTCCCAAAGCGCCTCATCGGAATTGGCGGGGTCCATCTGGTAGGTTAATTTATTGCCCTTGCCCAAATTGGCTGCTGAGCCGACCGCGTCGCGAAACGGACCGTAATAGCCCGACGCGTACTTGGCCGAGTAAGCCATGATGCGGGTGTGGATGAACCGCCTCTTGTCCAGGGCGGAGCGGATGCGGCCAATGCGCCCGTCCATCATGTCCGAGGGGGCAACGATATCCACCCCGGCTGCGGCTTGGGTAAGCGCTTGCTTTTCCAGGATGCCGAGCGTGGTGTCGTTGACGATGTAGCCGCCTGCATCGATTACGCCGTCCTGACCGTGGCTGGTATAGGGGTCGAGTGCGACGTCGCACATTACCCCGAGTTCAGGAAATTCTTTTTTCAATCGGGCGACCACGCGCGGGATCAACCCTTTCGGATTCGTTGCCTCCTTCCCATCCAGGGTCTTGAGCTTGGCGTCGATCACAGGGAACAGGGCCATCACCGGGATCTTTAGTTTCAGGCAGCGCTCGGCCACCGGCAGCAACTTGTCCAGGGTCATCCGCTCCACGCCTGGCATCGAGGGCACCGGCTGGGTTTTCCTGGAACCCTCCATCACAAATACCGGATAAATCAGGTCATTGGCAGTGAGCACGTGCTCTCGCATCAGGCGGCGTGTGAAGTCGTCGCGCCGCATGCGGCGCATACGCACCGCGGGAAAATTGCCATAGATGTTCATGGTTGTCTTTAACCCTCTTAATCAACATGTTAGAAAGAAATTCAATTCTTGCCACCCGTTCGGGAAACTTTTTCAATGATTCCCAATCTTACTTGCAGATGACTACGGTCATCTCCCGCTTCTCCTCCCTGAGCGGGTGCCTTAACCCTGTTTAAGGCGTTCTTGCCCCCGGTCTTAATCCCCTTTAGCCGGGGGCTTTTTTTGTGCTCTCGCGCTTGACGCCCAACCAGCCCCCGATGATTTCCTCGGCTTCTTCCATGCCTTGCTTCTTGGAACTGGAAAAGAGCTGCGTCGTGTAATTATCCGCGTAGTCACGCAGCGTGGCCTGCACTTCGCGCAGAGTCTTTTGCCCCTGCTGCCGCGACAGCTTGTCCGACTTCGACAATAG
The DNA here is from genome assembly GCA_016650235.1 of Terriglobia bacterium. Lineage (GTDB taxonomy): Bacteria > Acidobacteriota > Terriglobia > Bryobacterales > Bryobacteraceae > VFZE01. The sequence continues at coordinate 905 of JAENWC010000318.1, read as the reverse complement.
CACGTGGACCGGCTTGCCCGTGGACGCGAACCAGTTCAGCATCTGGCGGTCGAGCGGTGTGAGAGGATGGCGCGCATCCATGATCAACACCATGCCGAACAGGGAGGCGCGCGTCTGCAAATATGTCGAGAGCAGTTGCTCCCAATGCGCGCGCAGGTCGCGCTGCACCTTGGCGTAGCCGTAGCCGGGCAGATCGACCAGGAAAGCGCCGCCCGGGAGGCTGAAGAAATTGATCTGCTGCGTGCGCCCGGGCGTTTTGCTGACGAACGCCAGGCGATTATGGTCGACGAGCGTGTTGATCGCGCTGGATTTGCCCGCGTTGGAGCGTCCGGCAAAGGCAATCTCCGCGCCCAAGGGCGGCGGCAGATCGCTGAGATGGTGTGCGGTGATGTAGAACGTGGCGCCGCGGAACAAGGACATGGCAGCAGAGGCCCAAATACTCGAAACTCAGATAGAATATCAGCTTTCCAAATATCCCCTGCTTCGAGGAGCACCGGCATGAAATGCTTCATGGCGCTGGCCGCTACGTTGGCAGCGGTAGCAGCGGCCGCTGCCGAGCCGCCGTTCAAAGGGGATGCCGCCAAAGCGCAAGCCATGGTCAATCAGGTCTGTGCTGCCTGTCACGCAGCCGACGGCAACAGCCAGATCGCGGTCAACCCCAAGCTGGCCGGTCAGATTCCTGAGTACCTGTACAAACAACTCACAAACTTCAAACCGGCGGCGGGCAAGAAAGCGGAACGCGAAAATCCGGTGATGGCTGGCATGGCGGCCAGCCTGTCGCCCGAAGATATGCGCAATCTCGCCGCTTATTTCGCCGGCCAGCCGGCCAAACCCGGCGCGGCGAAGAGCAAAGATCTGGTTGCGCTGGGGCAGAAGATTTACCGCGGCGGCATCGCGAGCAAGGG
>JAENWC010000317.1 GCA_016650235.1 Terriglobia bacterium | reverse complement strand
GCGTCGCCATTACGTTGGGATCATAATTTTCGATGCCCTGTGATTTCTTCAACGCTCGAATGCCATTGAGAAATCCGGGCCGCGTGACGCGGAGTGCCATCGTTTGGGGATCGTGGCAATCGAGGCAGGAGATAGCATGCGTCACCAGTTTGCGCGCCTCCGCAAAAGGCATGGGGCAAATCGCCGCAAAGCCCTGCATGACATCGCCGCCCCCCGCCTTGCGATACGCGGGAATAACGGAGGCATGGCAATGAAGGCAAGCACCGGGCTGCGGTTTCCTTTTGGTGCGCTCGGTTTCATCCTGATCCTTGAGCGAGTAGGCGTGACCACGCTCCTCGCGATAATCCAGCGAGAAGGCATAGCCCGCGAAAATGCGGCGCAGCCGCGGGTCGGCATCCAGCCGCTGGAACGCTTCGCTGCCGCCGTACTTGGTACGCTCGGTATCCACGGTGCGTTTGTAGCCGTCATACTGGCGCGGAAACGTCTTGCCCCATTCCGCCGGATCGACGGTGTCTTCCGTGATGTGCGCCAGAGGGAGGAAAGTCTGCTGCGCCTCCTGCTTGCGCTCGGTGATGTTCATCAGGAGGCCGGCAATCACGAAGGTGGCGGCGGCCACCGCGCCGATGAGGACAATTTAAAGTGTTTTTGAGATTCTCAAGGAATGCATCCCCTTACATGTTCTAGTGTGTCGTCCCCGCCCTCGCGGACGGGGCGATTAGCCCCGGACGTCAAAAGGGAGCTATCCGCATTCATCAGCGTGAATCGGCGGCCCCAAATGATTTTTTCACAGCCTCTCAGCCCGGGGGGGCCTCTAGTGACCATGGCCGGCTCCTGCGTGGCAGCGGGTGCATTGCACGTTCTCGGCATGCGCGCCGGCGCCGCGTACTTCCGCGGTGAAATCCTGATGGCACCGTATGCAGTTGGCCTGTAACACGTCGAAGTTGACGGGGCGAATTTGAATCGGATCCTTGAAGGTTTGTAATGTGAACTTGACGGAATGGTTCCAGCCGTTATCGGACTTATTGATCCACTTTGCAAAAAAGCTGTGCGGGGTGTGGCAATCGTTGCAAACCGCTTGGCCATGATGGCTGGACTTCTGCCAGCTGGCCAAATGTTCATTCATGATGTGGCAGTTGGCGCAAGCGTTCGGGTCATTGCTGAGGTAGGCGAGCCCCTTGGCAAACTGAAAGGTATAGGCGCCCAAACCCAACAGCAGGCCCGTGGATAGGGCCATTAGAAGTGGCAGCCTGGAACTATCCCAAATATTCAAGTTTCATGTTAGCAGGCAGGCGCAACCGGCCTGTGTGACGGAGGTCACAGAAAAACACTACTTGCGGAAGAGGTAGACCGCAACTTCGGCGTTCAGATTGGGGAGCAATGAGACTTCCTTATGCCCGGAAAGGAAGATGCGCTTTTCGAGCTTCCAGCCCTGGGCGGAGGTGAGCCGCTCGAAATCATCGATGGTGAGGAAGTGTATGTTCGGGGAATCGTACCAGTCGTAGGGGAAGAGTTCCGTTCTGGGCGCCCGGCCGCTCACCAGATGGGACCAGCGTACCTTCCAGTGCCCAAAATTAGGAAACGCGACAATGGCGCCACGGCCCACGCGCAGCATCTCGCGCAGGACTTCCAGAGGATGCAAGGTCTGCTGCAGCGTCTGGCTGAGAATGACGTAATCGAAGGCCTGGTCCGGATAGCCGGGCAGGCTTTGCTCGATGTCGCCCTGATAGACCGACACGCCGCGAGCGATGGCAACGCGCACCTTGGAGCCGCTGATTTCCACGCCGCGCGCCTGGACCTGTTTATTCTCCACTAGCCAGGCGAGCAGTTCCGCTTCGCCGCAGCCCAGGTCAAGCACCTTGGAGCCAGGTTCGACGATGCCGCTGATGATGGTGTAGTCGCTGCGGCCGAGAATATCGCGCACCTGCGGCCCATTGCGCTTGGTGCTCATCGGCGGGAAATCTCCTTAAGGGTTTGTGCGAGGAATCCGCCCACCATCTCGGCCTGCTCTTTCACCTCCACCAGAAACGCATCGTGGCCATAGCTCGATTCCAGTTCGCAATAGGCCACGTCGCGATTGCGCCCGCGCAGGGCGTTGACGATTTCCTGGGACTGATAGCTAGGGTAGAGCCAATCGGATGTGAAGCTCAACACGAGAAAGCGGCAGGTGGCGCGCTCAAACGATGCGGCCAGAGATGGATAACCCGCGCTGAGATCAAAGTAATCCATCGCCTTGGTGATGTAGAGATAGGAATTGGCGTCAAATCGGTCTACGAACTGGCTACCGCGGTAGCGCAGATAATTTTCGACCTCAAAATCGACCGAGAAATCGTAGCCGAATTTGTCCCTGTCCCGCATGCGGCGTCCAAACTTTTCGCGCATCGAATCATCGCTCATGTAAGTGATGTGGCCCACCATGCGAGCCACCGACAGCCCGCGCCCGGGCATCTTGCCTGAGTAGTAGTTGCCGCCGGCCCAGTCCAGGTCCGCCATGATGGCCTGGCGGCCCACCTCATTGAAGGCGATCTGCATGGCGCTATGACGCGCCGTGCAGGCAATGGGGATGACAGAGGCCACTGCGTCCGGAAAGCTCACGGCCCACTCCAGCGCCTGCATCCCGCCCATGGAACCTCCCGAGACAGACAGCAAGCGGTGGATGCCGAGACGGTCGACAAGCTTTTTCTGCAGGCGCACCATGTCCGCAATAGTGACGCCGGGAAATGTTGTGCCATAAGGCGCGCCGGTAGCGGGATTGATGGAACCGGGACCTGTGGTGCCGCGGCATCCACTCAACACGTTCGAGCAAATGACAAAATAACGATCGGTATCAAAGCCCTTGCCGGACCCGATCATGTTGTCCCACCAGCCGATCTTGCCTTCGGCGTCCGCGCCCGCGGCGTGGGCATCGCCGGAGAATGCGTGTTCGATGAGGATGGCGTTGCTCTTGTCCGCGTTCAACTCACCATAGGTTTCAAAAGCGACGTCCACCGGGCTGAGCACAAGTCCGCAGTCGAGCGATAGGGAATTAAAACGGGCCGATTGGGTCTGGGTGATCAATGCAGGACCTATCAGAAAAGTTCATGATAGCAATACCAGGAGAGTAACAATGCGATCTGTTTTTATTGTACTGCCCCTTCTTCACTGCCTAATAACGGCATGCCCGGCGCAGACGGCGATGCCGGGCACTGCGCTTTTGACCACACAGGAGGACCTGGCGGACAAGTTGATGGATGGCGCCCACAGGTTTGTCGAACGCAAGATCGCGGAATCGGTACGGAGCCGCCAGCGCTATTGGCATCGCGACTTCACCACGGCTACGGCATACGCCGCTTCCGTGCGGGAAAACCGCGCGCGGTTTCAGCGGAAGATTGGCGTTGCGGATGCGCGCTTGCCGGGATCGATGGAGCGCTTCGGCGACGAGGCCAGCCCGGCATTGGCAGGGGAATCGGCATCCTACCGCGTCTATCAGGTGCGCTGGCCCGTGCTGGAGGGTGTGCATGGGGAGGGACTGCTGCTGGAGCCCAAGGGCGCCCCGGTTGGCGGTGTGGTTCTCTTGCCGGATGCGGACCAGGCGCCGGAACAGGTGGCGCGGGAGGCTGGACACCGGCTGGCCGGGAACGGCTGTCTGGTGATTATCCCTACCTTGATCGATCGAACGGCCCGATGGTCCGGAAGGCCGGACATCAAAATGACCGATCAGCCGCACCGGGAGTGGATTTACCGCCAGGCGTTCCAGATGGGGCGGCATGTGATCGGATATGAGGTGCAGAAGGTGATGGCGGCGGTGGATTGGTTGGCAAACCGCCGGCCGGCTTTGCGCATCGGAGTGGCCGGGTATGGCGAAGGAGGACTGCTGGCGTTCTACTCCGCCGCCGCGGATGTGAGGATCGAGGCGGCGTTGGTGAGCGGCTACTTCGGGTCCCGCCAGAACGTGTGGTCCGAACCGATTTTCCGGAATGTGTGGGGTCTGTTGGAGGAGTTCGGTGATGCGGAACTGGCTACGCTGGTCGCCCCGCGTGGTCTGGTGATTCACCCGGCGCCGGCGCCGGAGTTTCAATCCGCGAAGGGAAATTTGCGGACGGCCGCGCCGGAAGAAGTGCGAGGCGAGTTCGAGAGGATCTCGTCGCTGTTGCCTGCCGGGTTCCAAAGGCGGCATCTGTCATCGGGCGCGGACGAGTCAGAATCCACTCTGCTGAACATGTTGGGAATTCGTGCAAAGCCACCAGTTTCCACGCCCGCTATGGATCTGCGGCAAGGCCTGGACACCGCGGCGCGCCAGCGCAGGCAGGTGAAAGAGATCGAGGGACACGTACAGAATCTGGTGCGTGAGTCCGAACGCACCAGGTCGGAATTCTTCCTGCACAAGATTGCGCCGGAGTTTGCCGACATCAAATGGTTCACTGATCTGCGTCACCAGACTCTAAAAGTGGAACCGTTCCTCGAAGCCTCGCGCGCCTACCGGGACCATTTCTGGAAAGAGATATTGGGCAAGTTTGACGATCCCCTGCTGGCCCCCAACGCGCGTACGCGAAAGATCTACGACACGCCTGCCTATACAGGCTATGACGTCGTGCTGGATGTCTATCCGGAGTTAATCGCTTGGGGCGTTCTGCTGGTGCCCAAGGGCATTGCGCCGGGAGAAAAGCGCCCTGTGGTTGTGTGCCAGCATGGGCGGCGCGGTGTGCCGCGCGACATGATCGAAGATCCGGACAATGTGTACCACGCGGTAGCGGCAAGGCTGGCCGAGCGCGGATTTGTGACGTTCTCGCCGCACAACCTTTACCGCGGTGAAGACCGCTACCGCTGGCTGAGCCGCAAGGCCAACGGCATTAAGGCTTCGCTGTTCAGCTTCATCCTGGCGCAACACGATCAAATTTTGCGCTGGCTGCCAACGCTCGGATTTGTCGACGGCAAGCGCATCGGTTTCTACGGTCTCAGCTATGGCGGCGAGACGGCGGTGCGCGTACCAACGATTCTGGAAGGCTACAGTTTGTCCATCTGTTCGGGAGACTTCAACAACTGGACCAGGAAGATCGCCGCCACCGATGAGGAGTTCAGCTTTCAATACACCATCGAGTGGGAGATGCCGTACTTCAACATGGGCAACACGTTCGACTACGCAGAGATGGCGTACCTGATGCTGCCGCGGCCGTTCATGGTGGAGAGGGGCCATCACGACCGCGTGGGCCGGGACCGCTGGGTTGCCTACGAATATGCCAAGCTGCGCTGGCTGTACGCACAGTTCGGATTGGATGACCGGACCGCGATCGAATATTTCAACGGCGGCCACGCCATGAACGCGCAAGGGACGTTCGATTTTCTACACAAACACCTCAACTGGCCCAAGCCGTAATTAGAACTTTGTCACTTCACTGAAGTTGAATTCACTCACCTTCATCGCCGGGCAAACCATGTCAAAGGTCTCTTCGCCGCTCGCGCGCACCGGCTCACCCAGCGCTTCCACTTTGCCCAGCATGTCGACGATGCCCTGATTGAAGCGGAAGTTGCGCACGCCCGTGGTGACTTCCCCGCCCTGTATGAGAAAAGTCCCGTCGCGTGTCATGCCGGTCATCAGTTTGGCGAATGGCTCCACTTCCCGGATGTACCAGAGCCTCGTGACTAGAATCCCGCGAGTGGTAGAGGCGATCATCTTTTCGACGGTGGAATCTCCGCCGGCAATCACCAGGTTCAAGGGTAGTTCACCAGCTTCATTGGGTAGTGGAAGGCCGTGCCCCGTGGGCCGCTTCGAATTCCTTGCGGCGGCAATCCTGCTCCAGACCACCTCCACCGCCACGCCTTTGTCAACGAGCGTGAGCCTCTGCCGCGGCATTCCTTCCCCATCAAAGGCGGGGCCGGCTTGCAGCGGGTGGAACACGTCGTCGGTGATGGAGATGTTCTCGCCGAACAGCTTCTCGCCCAGCCGTCCGGTGAGGAAGCTGTGTTGATCTTCCATGGAAGTGCCGCTGAAGTCGGGGAACATCTGGCCGGCCAGGTCCAGCACCGCTGCCGGCTCCAGAATCACGGTGTAGGCGCCCGGTGGCAGCTCTTGCGGATGGCGCGAGCGGACGGCCTTTTCCACAGCGCGGCGCGCCAGGGCACGCACGTCCAGGGCGGCAAGATCGGTGGAGGATTCCTTGGCCCATCCGGAGCTGTCATCGTCCATTGCCGTGATGGAAAAGGTGGCCATGGTTTGTGGGTGATAACAGAAGAGGCCGGTGGAACTGAGCAAGGCCTCCACTGTTTCACTGGTCGATAGAATACCGGCGGCGGTGAGGCCCGATTGGCGGGCCAGATCAATCGCTTCCCGTACCAGCGTGGCGCGCGCGGCGGGAGAGCATCGCGCGACCGATTCCGTCCATCGATGCACCTCGCGATCCACCGTGGCTTGCGGCTCCAGCAGTGCGGGAAGTTGCTCCTCCGGCTGCTGAACGCGCAGGATGGAAATGGAGTCCGACACTGCGCGCCGAATGGAATCGGCATCCATGCGATTGGTTGCGGCGCGCGCGGTTCGGCGATCCTGCATGCAGCGTATGGAGACATGGCGGGAGCGCTCGTCGACGTTTTGATGAATACCGTTGTTGGCAAACCGGGTGAGTGCTTCCGAGCCGGCCACGACGGTCACCTCGACATCGGTTACGCCGTGGGCGGCGGCCTCCTTCCGGGCCGTCTCGAGTATTTCGGTGCATCTTGCGCGAGGCAACAGTTCCAGGTCCATGGCGTCTCCTAACCTTGATGCCCGCCGCCGATTTTGATTCCGGCAAAGCGCGAGGGGGAAGCGCCGTGCCCAGTGCCCATCACTTGTTCTGGCTGACCCTTCCCGCAATTGGGAACACCCCAAAGGATCCAGTGGCGCCTGTCTGCAATCGCTTGACAGGAATTCCAGAACTCGGTCGAGATGCCGCTGTAGGTGGGGTTCTTCAGCATGCGCCCGCGGTTGCCATTCTTGATCTCCCACGCGATTTCGCAACCGAACTGGAAGTTGTAGCGCTTGTCGTCGATGGACCAGCTCTTGTTGGTTTCCATATAAACCGCCTCATCCACACCGCCAAAGACCTCTTCCAGCGACTGCGCGCCGGGCTCGAGGCTCACGTTGGTCATGCGGATCAGTGGAATGCGATTCCACCCGGAGGCGCGCATGGTGCCGCTCGACCGCGTCTGTCCGATGGCCGCCGCTGTTTCCCGGGAACTCATGTAACCCCGGAACTGCCCGTCCCGGATAATGTCCACCCTCTGTGCCGCCACCCCCTCGTCGTCATAGGCGAATGTCCCAAGCCCGGGACCATGGTCGAGCCGGGCATCGCACACCGCATTCACGATCTCTGAGCCGTAACGAAGGTGATTGAGTTTATCGAGAGTGAGAAAGCTCATGCCGGCGTAGTTGGCCTCCGACCCCAACACACGATCCAGTTCAATGGGGTGCCCGATGGATTCGTGAATCTGCAAACCCAACTGGCTGCTGTCGAGAATCAGGTGGCCGGTCTTCTCCGGGCATTGCACGGCCGAGTGCAGGGCGACGGCCTCAGAGGCCACGCGGGCGGCATTTTCCCGCAGTTTCAACTCCTCGACAAGTTCCCATCCCTTCAATTGATACTGCCCGCCGAAGGAGTTCGGATAGCTCCGCTTTTGAATCTCGTGCGCGCCGAAGCTGTAAGCGGTAAAACCAGCGCCAGTGGTAGTGCGCCTCTGGTCGATGTCGCTGCCCTCCGAGTTCAAAAAGATCTGCCTGGTGCGGTTGATTTCCATGGAGGTTTCCGACAGCGTCACGCCTTTTTCGCGGCGCAGTTCTTCGTCACAGGAAAGAAGCAGCGTTAACTGCGTTTCGACGGAAACCTCAAAAGGATCCTGCGCACAGGGGGAAGTCCAGCTCATCCGCACCGGCGGTTCGTCCGCCAATTCGACTTTGTGGATCCTGGCGAGGGCACTGGCGCGCGCGATCTCCACGGCCAGCCGTCCGGCCGCCTCGATCCCCTCTTTGCCGCAATCATCGGTGGCGGCAAAACCCCAGCAGCCATCGGCGAGAACCCGGATTCCCACGCCTAACGATTCCTGGCTGGCCACCCGGCCCACGCGCCCGTTCTTCGTGGTGAGGGTGCGATGCCGTTCGTCCACCAGCCGGACGTCAGCGTAACTGACGCCGGTGCGAAGAGCCGCCGCCAATGCTTTTTTAGCGATATCATGCATGATTATGTCCAAGATAACAGCATCCTTCCGGCCGCCGAACCGCCGTGAGATTTTGGGACTCGCGCTAGGCAGCCTTGCGCCGTTGCGCGCCGAAGCCGTGGAATCGCATCAGGCCACTGGAGTCAAAGTGGGGGAGGTGAGTGATCGATCCGCTGTTCTGTGGGGACGGCGCACACAGTATTCGACACGCCGCGCCGATGGGATTGTGAGAAAGGGCGCCCGTGGCGCGGTATTGCCCCTGGGTTTCGACATCAGCAGCCTGCAGGG
>JAENWC010000316.1 GCA_016650235.1 Terriglobia bacterium | reverse complement strand
GGTAGTCGACACGGCGGTCCAGGGGTACAATCCAGCGATTGAGAAGATCGCGCGGGCTCATCAACTGGCGGCCAAAGTCGTCGATGATGAAAATGCCGTTGTTGGCCTTCATTTGCATGGGAGCCGCGTAAATGCCGGAGGCATCGTCGAGGCGCAACTCGAGCATGCTGGGGATCAGTTCCCCACCGGTGACGATGCATGGGCGACGGCAAAGCACCCAGCGCGGATCGACCTCCGGATCCTCCAGTTCCAGCTTTTGGTGTACTACGGGGTCATACAGGCTGATCACCTGGTTGTCCACTTCCACGGCATAAGGGATGAGGATTGCATCCTGATAGATCCGGAGCATGCGCTCAGCGATACTGGTCTTACCGTTACCGGAAGGTCCATAGAGGAAGATGGAGCTTTGCGAAATGAGGGCCGGACCCAACTGGTCCAGCATGCGATCTGTAACTACCAGGTCCGAGAGCGCCGAGCGCATGGCCTTACGATCCACATTGACCTTGGCCGCCTGTGTGCGCGTTGCCGCTGAGTATTCATTTAAGGACACAGGGGCCGCTCCAGCGTATTGTGAAATCTGGAAGCGGTCCGACGCCAGCGTCTTGCCTGCCTGTGAGAGGACGAAATTGTAGTCGTTGCCGATCATCCCCTTGACCTCCACCAACTGCTGTGCGCGGAGATGCTTGAAGGCTTCATTCACTACGGAGATAGACAACTTGAGTGAGTTGCTGAGCGACTGCAGACTGGAAAAGCCCTCGATCATGAGACGGCGCAGGACCAGATCGAGCACGAGAGATTCCGGAATCCCTAACTCTGCATAGTTCTGCGGAATCGTGGGTTTAAACGATGTGCTGACGCCGGCAATCGAAGCCATAGATGTGGTCCCTCCAAAGGCGCAAAGGGCGCGTGCTACGCCGCCAAATCCCGCAGAAACACGGAACTTGGATTTCGCACTGAGCTGCTCCGTCTTGCGCTGGTTTCTTAGTACGTTCCATCGGCAGTTTCGGCGCAAAGGTTTACTGGCCCTACATGGAATTGCACGTCTTCGGGTTCTTGAGCGTCAAGTCACCAGGTGCAGTGTTTTCTTTTCATCGCCACGTTACTTTGGACAGTCCTCCCGATGGCCGCGCAGCCGGATGGAGCTACTTTCCTGGAGCAAGACGCCCGCGCGGCGGAAAAATCCGGCGATGTCGTACGTGCCTATCTCCTTTATTCTCAGGCTGCTGCGTTGAATCCAAAGAATCAAAAGCCATGGGGTAAGAGCTTGGCGCTTCGCACTCAGGCCATCACCAAAGCCAAGGTCCTTCCGGCGGGCGAAGCCGGCGCACTGGGGGCTGAGGAGTTCGACCTGGTGGCGGATGAGGATGTCGTGGAGGCGCGTAAGGCGCATCCTCCGCCTTCCCTGAAGCCAAATCCCGGCCGCCGCCGTTTCGACCTGAAGGGGGATTCCAAGGCGTTGGCGGAGCAGGTTCTGCGCGACTTCGGCATCGAAGCCATTTTTGACCACGACTACCAGCCGCTCAACAACCTGCGCTTCCGCGTGGAAAGCGTGGAGGCTGGCGAGGCGCTGGAAGCGTTGCAGGCGGCCACGGCATCCTTCCTGGTACCGGTGAGTGAGCGCATGGCGCTGGTGGCGCGCGACACCAGCCAAAAGCGTCAGGAACTGGAGTACACCATCGCCGTGACGGTCCCTCTACCGCACCCGGTGACGACGCAAGCGGCGCAAGAGCTGGCCCGCGCAGTCCAACAGACCATGGAGATACAAAAGTTCGGCATCGACACGGTGCGCAACCTGATCTTCATACGGGACCGCGCCTCGAAGGTCGGGCCGGCGTTGGCACTGTTTCAGCAACTGCTGACGCACCGTGCAGAGGTGGACCTGGAGGTGGAGTATCTGGAGATTTCCAGCAATGCAACGCTCGATATCGGGCTGAAGCTGCCCGCCAGTCTGAACCTGAGCGCCATGGAGAAAATGATCAAGGCGGTGCCGCTGCCCAACAGCTTGGCCGGGCTGCTGAAGTTCGGTATGGGGCACACATTTTTCGGGCTTGGCATTGCTGACGTCGCCGCATTCGCCACATTCTCGGAATCCTCCTCACGCACGCTGCTCAAGGCTCAGATGCGGTCATCGGAAGGCCAGCCGGTTACTTTTCACCAGGGGGATAAGTATCCGGTGATCACGCAAGGCTACTACGGCGCCAGCAGCCCCGGGGACCAGATCTACGCGCCGCCGCCCACGTTCAGGTTTGAGGATCTGGGTGTGGTGATCAAGATCACCCCGCGCGTACACAGCCCAACCGAGGTAAGCCTGGATGTGGACGCCGAGTTCAAGGTGCTCACCGGGCAGGCGCTGAACGGGATTCCGGTGATTGCCAACCGCAAGTTCATCTCGACGGTGCGGCTGCGAACCGGGGAAGTGGCGGTAGTGGCGGGACTGGTTCGCGGATCCGAGTCCAGGACGATTAACGGAATCGCGGGAGTTTCCACACTGCCGGTGATCGGAGTGGCGCTGCGATCGAACAACAAGTCCAAGGAAAGCGGCGAAACACTGTTCGTGATCCGTCCGCGCATTCTCGGCATGCCATCCTCGGATGTGCTCACGCACTCGCTTTGGACGGGGAGCGAAACCCGCCCCCGGTTGCCGCTGTAAGCGCAAAGGGCCGCGGAGCAGGCTCCGTCAGGCTCCGGCTCGCGTTCTCTTCAAAAGCCCAGCACCTGCTAACCTCAAGAAATGTCCATGATGCTCGCCGAGATCCGGCAACAACCGGATGTGCTGGAACGTACGCTGCGGCTGGAGTTGCGCGGCGTGGAAAAGCTGAAGAAGAAGCTGACGGCGCAGCGGCCCCGTTACATTGTCCTGGCCGCGCGCGGCACCTCGGACAACGCGGCGCAGTTTGGGCGTTATCTGCTCGAGATCAGCACCGGGATTCCTGTATCGCTGGCCGCGCCCTCCATCTTTACGCTCTATGGGGCTTCGGTGGATTTCAGGGACGCACTCGTGGTAGCCATCTCACAATCGGGCGAATCCACAGACACCAACCTGGTGCTGGAACGGGCTCGCGAGCAAGGCGCGCTCACGGTGGGAATCACCAACGAGGCCAAGAGCAGTCTGGCGCGCATGGCGGATCACACGTTCCTCGTCAGGGCCGGTCGTGAGAAGAGCGTGGCCGCCACCAAGACCTACACCGGTCAAATGATGATGCTCTATCTGCTCGCCTATGCGCTGGGGGGCGCCATCCGGTTGGATGATCTGCGGCGTATCCCAAGCTGGGCGGCGGACGCGCTGCAACTGGAGAAAGAGATCGGGGCGCTGGCCGGCCGTTACCGGTTCATGGACCACACGGTGGTGGTGGGCCGCGGGCTGAACTACTCCAATGCGTTTGAGTTCGCGCTCAAGTTGATGGAGACCTGCTATGTGGTGGCCGAGCGATTCTCCTCGGCGGACTTTCTGCACGGACCCATCGCCATTGTCGAGCGATCGTTTCCGGTATTCCTGTTTGCGCCGGGCGGGGTGACATGGCCGTCGATGCGGCCGATGCTCGAAAAACTGCATCAGGCGGGAGCGGAAACATTGGTGCTTACGGACCGGTCCAACCCGGAGGCGCGCGCGCTGGGCCGGCACATCTGCGTACCGGCCCGGTTGGCCTCCAAGGGTCCGCTGCCGGAAGAGGTATTTACGCCGATTCCCTACATCATTCCAGCGCAGTTGTTCGCCGCGGCGCTGGCCCATGAGAAGGGGCTCAATCCCGACCAGCCGCGGATGCTTTCCAAGGTGACCCGGACGCTTTGACCGCCTGCAAATAGCGCCGGTCAAAGTAGTAGAAGAATCCATCCTCCGCGCCGATGATGAGGTCCGGCAGGCCGTCGCCGTTCCAATCGGCCACCGAGGGGGCCGGGTTGTGGCCGGGCAGTTTGCGGTCCGCGATCTCGCCGCGGCGCACCAGGACAGGTGCAACCTGCGAGCCGGTGTTCTCATACCAGACCGCGGTGTCCTCATCGGTAATCAGATCGAGATCGCCGTCGCCGTCCCAGTCGGCCAATTCGATTTTACGCCGGCCGCTCTTGCCGGCTCGGCCCCGGCTCAACTGCAACGCCTTTCCATGTTCGTCAAGCCCATGCTCATTTAGAAAGATGCGTTGCGGTGGTTTGAGCTTGAGCTGTCTGCCTGAGCGGTACCGTGCAAATAAGGCAAGATAGCCTTCCTGATCG
>JAENWC010000315.1 GCA_016650235.1 Terriglobia bacterium | reverse complement strand
GATCGCCACAGCGGCCTGTTCCCGATCCACCGCATGGAACAGTTTGTCCAGTTCTTCAATGGGCGCCGACAGGTCGGCATCCGAGAACAGCACCCAGTCTCCGGCCGCCTCCAGCATCCCATGCTTGACTGAATAGCCTTTACCGCGGTTGCCGGGATTGCGCAACAGCCGCAGTTCGGGATGGGCCGCCGACAGGCGCTCCACCACCTGAGCGGTTCCATCCCGGGAGCCATCATCCACCACCAGCACTTCCACGCGGGCCCATTTCTTACGGGCCAGGTACGCCATCACCGCCTCCAGCGTGGCCGGCAGGCGCTTTTCTTCGTTGTAGGCGGGAATGACAATGGAGACGGAGCGCAACCGTCCATTATAATAGGACCCGGCATGTCTTAGCCGGGAGGAGAAGCTATTTGTCGCTCGAAGATGAACTACTCAAGCAGCGCCTGGAGCGCGTGCGGCAGATTCAGGCCCTTGGATTCCGCCCCTACGGCCACCGCTTCGATTTCAGCGAAACCATCGCCGCGGTTTTGCAGACGCATTCCCCCCGCGCTGCCGAGGACCTGGACGCCAACCGGACTACGGTTCGCATCTGCGGACGCCTGCAAACCATACGGCGCATGGGTAAGGCGGGCTTTGCTCATCTCAGCCAGGGCGGCAAACAGATACAGGTCTACGTACGCAAGGATGCCGTGCCGGAGAAGGACTACGAGTTGTATCAATTGCTCGATCTGGGCGACATCATCGGCGCGGATGGTTACCTGTTCCGTACGCGCACCGGCGAGTTGAGTCTGCACGTGGAAAAGCTCCACTTCCTGTCCAAGACCTTGCTTTCGATGCCCGAAAAGTGGCATGGGCTGGAAGACGTGGAAACACGGTATCGCCAGCGGTATCTGGACCTCATCGCCAGCGCCGATGTGCAACAGGTGTTCCTGACTCGCGCGCGCATCATCTCCTCCTTGCGGCGGCAACTGGAGTCGCGCGGCTTTATTGAGGTGGAGACGCCGATGATGCAGCCGCTCTATGGCGGCGCCGCCGCGCGTCCGTTTGTGACCCACCACAACACGCTCGACATCGATCTCTACTTGCGCATCGCGCCGGAGCTGTACCTCAAGCGGCTGGTGGTGGGAGGCCTCGAGCGCGTCTACGAGATCAACCGGAACTTCCGGAATGAAGGCGTCTCGACGCAGCACAACCCGGAGTTCACGATGCTCGAGTTCTATCAGGCCTACACCGATTATGAGGGTCTCATGGACTTCTCCTGCGAGCTGCTCCGGCAGACGGCCATCGATGCCACCGGCTCGGCCGTGGTCGCCTATCAGGACGACACGCTCGACTTTTCCGCCATCCGCCGTTACACGATGCGCGAGGCCGTCATTGAGTTCTGGCCGGATGCGGCCACCCGGCCGAACGAGGCCAACGTGGCCGACCCGGATTGGCTTTCACTCCATTCGCGCCAGCCGAGCGCCGGCGAAAAGCTGGTGGACATTTTCGAGCGCGTGGCCGAGCGCAAACTGATTCAGCCCACCATCATTTACGACTATCCGGTGGAGACTTCACCCCTGTCGAAAACCAAGGAATCCGATCCGGCTTTCACTGACCGATTCGAAATCTACGCCGCTGGCATGGAGATCGGCAACGCCTATACCGAGTTGAACGACCCGCAGGAGCAGCGGCGCCGCTTTGACATGCAGATCGGGATGCGCGAACGCGGCGACGAGGAAGCGCACCAGATGGACGAGGATTACATACGCGCCATGTGTTACGGTCTGCCACCTACCGGCGGCGAAGGCATCGGCATTGACCGGCTCGCCATGATACTGACGAACTCAAAATCCATTCGCGACGTGATCCTGTTCCCGCTGTTGCGGCCCGAGGGCCCCATCGGCCTCGCCGACCGTCTGCGGTCGCTGGAGCTATAGCATTCCGTGCAACTTCCCTTCGAGCTTTTCGTTGCGCTGCGCTACCTCATGGCCAAGCGCAAGCAGGCTGTCATTTCCATCATCACGCTGATTTCGGTGATCGGCGTTGCCGCCGGCGTCATGGCGCTCGTCATCTCGCTGGCCATCAACGCCGGCTTCCGCAATACTCTGCAGCAGAACCTCCTTGGGGCCACCGCGCATGTAGTGGTGATGGAGAAGCAGCCCGAGTACGGAATTCAGGATTGGAGGAAGAAGCTGGCCACTCTCGGCAAACTGCCGCACGTCACCAAGGTCACGCCGGCGCTCTATTCGAGCGTGATGTTTTCAGGACCGGTGCAATCGGCCGGAGGCTATCTCAAAGGCATTCAGGGGCCAAGCGAGGCTCCGCCGCCGGAAGCCTTGCGCCGGTTGAAGTCGGGCTCCTTTACCGGATGGGAGACCACGCCCGGCGGCTACCCGCCGATCCTTCTCGGTTCGCATCTGGCGCAGCAGACTGGTATGCGGGTGAACGACATCATACGCATCCTGAGCCCGCAAGGTGAACTCACACCGTTTGGTCCGCGCCTGGCCGAGTTCCGTTTCCGCGTCACCGGCATCTTTGAATCCGGTTTCTTTGACCTGGACAATTCCTGGGCCTTCGCCTCGCTGCCATCGGTCCAAAAAGTCCTTTCGGTGGCCGATGTGATCAACGCCATTGAACTGCATATCGATGACATCTATCAGGCTCCGGCGATGGCCGAGGCCGCCGCCAAAGCGGCTGGTAAAGGGCTCGGCGCCACGCACTGGATGGAACAGAACCGGCAGTTGCTCAACGCGCTACGCATGGAGAAAGTGGTGACCATCATCACCATCGGCCTCATTCAACTGGTGGCCGCGCTCAACATTCTCATTTCGCTCATCATGATGGTGATGGAAAAACACCGCGACATTGCCATCCTGCTTTCCATGGGCACCCGTAAGCAACAGATCGGGCGCATCTTCATCATGCAAGGTCTACTGATCGGGATCACCGGCACCATCATCGGCCTGATCACCGGCTACACACTGTGTTACTTTGCCGACTCTCAGCAATGGATCCGGCTCGATGAATCGGTCTACTCGCTGAGCTTTGTTCCGTTCCACCCCCGTCCGCTCGACGCCGTCTGGATCACCGCCACCGCGCTGGGAGTGAGCTTTCTGGCCACGCTCTATCCGGCACGCGCGGCGACGCGCATAGCGCCGGCCGAGGCCTTGCGCTACGAGTAGTTGTCCGTGCGAGGGAAAGAGGATGATCATGGCCCGCCCCTGCAAGCCCGATCCACTTTGGTCCGCCCGCCGGACGATGTACTAAAACATGTAGAGCGGGGTGGGCGGGACTGCCTCGCCCGGCTCGCCCGGACCGCCGACGCCAACCAGTTCTTCCCCTTCTTTGTTGACCTGGCGGCAGAATATGCCGGTGTCGCTGAGGTAGATCTCCAGTTCGGAGGGTCTTGGCAGCGAACCCTGTATGAGGGCCTCGGCGAGAGGATCTTCGATGTACTTCTGCAGCGCGCGGCGCAACGGGCGCGCGCCGTAGCTGCGATCGCCACAGGTCTTTTCGAGGATGTAACGCGCCGCCTCGGGGGCCAGCGTGATGCGGATCTGCTTGGCCGCCAAGTTGATATTGATCTGCTCGGCGAGCAAATGGATGATCTTCAGCAGATCCTCGTCCAGCAGTGAGGTGAACAGGATGATCTCGTCCAGGCGGTTGAGGAATTCCGGGTTGAAGGCCCGCTTGACCTCCTGCATGACCATGTCTTCCACTTTCGGAGCAACGCCGGAGTTGGACTGTCCCGCAAACCCCATGGACGCTTTCTTCTCAAGGTGGCGCGCGCCGAGATTGGAGGTCATGATGATGATGGTGTTCTTGAAGTCCACCGTGTTGCCGAGGCCGTCGGTCAACTGTCCATCTTCAAACACCTGCAGCAGGATGTTGTAGACGTCTGGATGGGCCTTTTCGATCTCGTCGAGAAGGATGACCGAATAGGGCGCGCGCTTGACGCGCTCGGTGAGGTGCCCGCCCTCCTCGTAGCCGACATAGCCGGGAGGCGAACCGATGAGCTTGGAGACAGAATGTTTCTCCATGAACTCGGACATATCGAAGCGGATCAGCGATTTTTCCGTCCCAAAAAGGAATTCGGCCAGCGCGCGGGCGACCTCGGTCTTGCCGACGCCGGTGGGGCCCAGGAACAGGAAAGAGCCGGACGGACGCTTGGGCGACTTGAGCCCGGCGCGCGAACGGCGAATGGCGCGCGATAAGGCGGAGATTGCTTTTTCCTGGCTGACCACACGCCGGTGCAATTCTTCTTCAATCCGCAACAGCTTGGCGACCTCTTCCTCTCGGATGGCGGTCATTGGAACGCCGGTCCAGCGGGCTACGACATCTTCAATGTCGTCCTTGGTGACGACGCCGGTGGAGGTATCGTCGAGGTTGTACTTCTCACGCATGAGACGAAGGTTTTCGCGCTCCTTGCGTTCTTCGTCGGAATAGAAGCGCGCCTTCTCAAACTCGTGATTGGCGATGGCGTTCTCCATGCGGTGCACGATGAACTTGATGCGCTTCTGTATGTCGGCAATCTCGGCCGGAAGCGTGGTCTGGCGCAGTTTGACGCGCGCGCCGGCCTCATCGATGAGATCGATGGCCTTGTCGGGTAGAAAGCGATCCGGGATAAAGCGGCTGGAAGTGCTGACGGCACCCTCGATGGCCTCGTCGGTGTAGGCCACGGCGTGGAACTTTTCGTAACGTTCCTTGATCCCGTAGAGGATTTTCACCGCGTCGCTTTCGGTCGGCGGCGGCACTTTCACGGCCTGGAAACGGCGTTCCAGCGAACGGTCCTTTTCAATCGATTTACGGTACTCGGCCGGGGTGGTTGCGCCGATGCATTGAATCTCGCCGCGGGAAAGGGCCGGTTTAAGGATGTTGGCGGCATCGAGGGATCCCTCGGCCGAGCCTGCGCCCACCAGCGTATGCAGCTCATCAATGAAGATGATGGCGTTCTGATTATCCATCAGCTCCTTCATGATGGTCTTGAGGCGTTCCTCGAACTGGCCGCGGTACTTGGTGCCGGCAACGATCAGGGACAGATCGAGCGAGAGAATGCGCTTGTCGGCCAGAAAACTCGGCACCTCGCCATCGGCGATGCGCTGGGCCAGCCCTTCGACGATGGCGGTTTTGCCAACGCCCGGCTCGCCAATCAGGACTGGATTGTTCTTGGTCCGGCGGCACAGGATCTGCACGGCCCGCTCCAGTTCATAGTCGCGTCCGATCAGCGGATCGAGCGACCCGTCCATGGCCGCCTGTGTTAAATCGCGGCTGAACTCGGACAGAAGCGAGCTTTCTTTCGGACGGTTGGATGAGGTCTTTTCGGAGGAGGACCGCGCGATCTCCTCGCGGATCTGGGATAGCCGCAGCCCGCGTTCGTGCAGGATTTCGGCGGCAAAGCACTTCTCTTCCCGGAGCAGCCCCAGCAGAAGATGCTCAGTGCCGATGTGTTTGTGGCTTAGGCGCTCGGCTTCCTCCGCCGCATAGGCCAGGACACGCTTGCACTCATGGGACAGGGGCAAGTCCACGGAAGTGGGAACCTTCTCGCGCAGGGTGGTGTGCGCCTCGATCTGCTTCCGGATCAGTTCGAGCGCAGCCGTGGAACGGAGAAACCGGTTTGCCAGCGCCTTGTCCTCGCGCAGCAACCCCAGCAACAAGTGTTCCGTTTCGATATAGGGGCTGCCAAATTGGCTCGCCTCATAGCGGGCAAAGAAGATGACTCTTCGGGCCTTTTCTGTATATCGTTCAAACATAGACTCCTGCCCTTGACCCCCAGCCTCCCCCGCGCTACGAGGCCCGGCTGGAAGACTCCGCTTCCCGGGGAGAGAAATCCCCCCTCTCTAATTGTAAGACGCGATCACAGCTTTTTGCGAACTCCAAATTATGAGTGACGATGACAGAGGTCAATCCATGGGTCCGGTGGACCTGGCCGAGGAGCGCCGCCACAGCTTCGCCGGTGGCATGATCCAGGTTTCCGGTCGGCTCGTCGGCCAGCAGAAGTTTGGGCCGCGTCACCAGCGCCCGCGCCAGCGCCACGCGCTGCTGTTCCCCGCCGGACAACTCTCCGGCGCGATGGCTGCCTCGCGCCGCCAGCCCCACCTCATCCAGTAATACGCGGGCCTGCCGCTCGGCTGAGGAACGGTCCATACCTTGTCCGGGGCCGCGCACAAGCAGCGGCATCATGACGTTTTCCAGCGCCGTAAACTCGGGCAACAGTGCCTGCTGCTGCCAGACGTAGCCCACTTCGCGGTTGCGAAACCGCGCCATCTCCTCTTCCTTCCAGGCAAAGATATCGCTGCCTTCAAAGTAGATTTGCCCGGAACTGGGCCGGTCCAGGGCTCCGAGCAAATGCAACAGGGTGGACTTGCCGGAACCGGAAGCGCCGGTGACCGCGACGCGTTCGCCGCGTGCGACGGCAAACTCGATGCGGTTCAGAACCACCAGATCCGTGTCACCGGACCGATACTTCTTGGTCAGGTTTTCCGCGCGAATTATGGCGTCCCGCAGCAAAAGCAATCCTTCCACAAACCTCCACCGTATCACACGGGCAGCTCTGTTTTGCGTGTGTTCAATGTTCAATCAAGTTATCGGCAACAAGAAGCCATTCCCTTAGCCGGTGAGACTAACCGGAGCCTCTGGCCCGGCCTTACGCGGTTTGGCAAAGATATCGTTCGGCGAACTAAGGTCTGGCCGGCACGAACGACTTAGGCGCGAGCCGTCACCTTGCCCGGAGGAATGGGGGGCATGAGCGCATGCCAGACGGCTTCGCCGGCGAACGCCATGCTCCCCATCCTATTCCAGAGAAGTGTCCGCAGGCGGTTCCGGGGGAGGCAGATCGGCGGGAACCACAATTTCCGGCGCGTGCAGGATCTCCGGCAAGGGCTTGGCCGGGAACAGGAGCGACAATCCAATGGATCCGGCCAGGATCACGCCAATGATGCCGAGCGAGACGCCGATGGAAATCTCCCCTCCCAACAGGTGGCCGATGCCATGCATCTTCACGCCCACAAAAATCAACACAAGCGACAAGCCGTACTTGAGCAGGTGGAAGCGGTCAATCGCGCTGGCCAGCATGAAATACATGGACCGCAGGCCGAGGATGGCGAAAATATTCGAACTGAACACAATGAGGGGTTCGCGCGTGAGAGCAAACACGGCCGGCACCGAGTCGATGGCAAAAAGAATGTCGGTGGTTTCAATGCAGGCAAGCGTGATGAGCAGCGGCGTGGCGTGCCACACGCCCTTGATGGAAACCAGGAACTGCGGGCCCTCGATGGCGGGACTGAAAGGAAGAAATCGGGCCAGCAGCCGGACCAGCGGATTTTCGGAAGGGTCCAATTTCTCATCTCCGGCGAACAGCATCTTGACGCCGGTGAACACCAGGAAGAGTCCGAACACCACCACCACCCAGTGATACTGAATCAGCGCCGCGCCCACGGAGATGAAGATGCCGCGAAAAACGATTGCGCCCAGAATCCCGAGAAACAGGATG
>JAENWC010000314.1 GCA_016650235.1 Terriglobia bacterium | reverse complement strand
CAAAGCCGGCAATGCCTAGGATGGTGGCGACCTTGGCCTTGGCCTCCATTTCATCGATGTGTAAAGGAGCGAGGGCCTCTACCAGAACCTGGCGCACGGTGGGGCCATCGGGAAAGACCGAGTCCTGCGCGACGTAACCGACGCGGAGGAGCTTGCGTTGGGAGAGAGTGCCTGCGTCGGGCTGCTGCCCGCCGGCCATAATTTGGAGCAGCGTGGTTTTACCGCTGCCGTTGGGACCGATCAGGCCGAGGCGGTCTCCTTCCGAGATCGTGAGCGAGAGGGATTCAAAGAGCGGGCGCGCGCCAAAGGACTTGGACAGCGACTGACAGTTGAGGAGGAGTGCCATTCAACTATTTCAAAGCGTGGCGCACGCACTCGTGCGTGCCGTGTCGAGACTCATCTCGACACCTCGGCGGCATCACCAGGCGTCGCCAGGAGTGGCGACGCGGCACGCAAGAGTGCGTGCGCCACGTCAACTTACGATCTCGCGCATGACGTTGCCGCTGACATCGGTGAGGCGCATCTGGCGGCCCAGGTGCGGGTAGGTCAGCTTTTCGTGATTGAGTCCACAGAGGTGAAGCACGGTGGCGTGGAGATCATTGACGGACTTGCGGTTCTCAACGGCGCGGAAGCCGAACTCGTCGGTGGAGCCGATGATGGAGCCGCCCTTGATGCCGCCGCCGGCCATCCAGACGGTGAAGCCGTAGGGGTTGTGATCGCGGCCATCCAACCTCTGCGAGATGGGCATGCGGCCGAATTCGCCATGCCAGATGATGAGCGTGGAATCGAGCAGACCGCGGCCTTTGAGGTCCTGCAGGAGGGCGGCGAGGGGCTGATCGGTTTCCGCGCAATGGGTTTCGTGATTCCACTTGAGGTCCCAGTGCGCGTCCCAGCTTTCCTGGAAGTTGCCGCCGCCGGAATAGATCTGGACGAAGCGGACGCCGCGCTCCACGAGGCGCGCGGCCATGAGGGCTTGCCGTCCGAAGTATTGCGTGTGCTGCTGGTCGACGCCGTAGAGCTTGCGCGTGGCCTCGGATTCGCGATTGAGATCGATGGCTTCGGTGGCATGGACCTGCATACGGTAGGCGAGCTCGTATGAGGCGATGCGGGCCGAGAGTTCCGAGTCGAGCGGGTTCTTCTCCAGGTGCCGGTGATTCATCTTGCCGAGATAGTCGAGCCAGCGGCGCTGGCGCTCGCGCGAGACGTCTTGCGGGGGTTTGAGATCGACAATGGGGTCGCCTGTGGACCGGAACTGCGTGCCTTGGAACGCGGCGGGCATGTAGCCATTGCCCCAGTTGGGGGCCCCGCCGATGGGGCCGCCGCGATGATCGGTAAAGACGATGAAGCCGGGGAGGTTTTCGCTTTCGCTGCCGAGCCCGTAGGTGATCCAACCGCCCATGGAGGGATGGCCCTGCAGAACGGTGCCGGTGTTCATCTGGAACAGGGCGGGGGCATGGTCATTGCTGAGCGTATACATCGAGCGAATGAAGGCGATCTCGTCGACGTGCTTGGCAACGTGGGGAAAAAGCGTGGAGACATCCATGCCGCACTGCCCGTGTTTACGGAACTCCCATGAGGAAGGCATGAGGCCGCCGGGCGTGCCTTGGGAGACCACCACTTCGCCTTTGCCGGTGAGCGCTTCACCCTGGCGGCGGAGCAGTTCGGGCTTGGGGTCAAAAGTGTCGACATGGCTGACACCGCCGTAGCAAAAGATGGAAATGACGGCCTTCGCCTTGCCGGGAAAGTGCGGCGGCTTGGGAGCCATGGGGTCCATGCGCGCCGCGTTGGCGAGCATGCTGTGAAAGGCGAGGCTGCCGACACCGCCGCCGGCCAGTTGCAGGAGCTGACGCCGGGAATGAAGTGTGTTGCTCATGGCGCGTAGGCGAACTCGTTCATGTTGAAGATGGCGTGACAGAAGTCCACGAGCCCTTGGGGGTTGGCGGTGATGAAGCCGGTGGAACTGGCAAGTTCCGCTTGCACCGGAGCGCGGCCAAAGGCGAGCGAGAAGGCGCGCTCCACTTGGCGCGCGGGGTCGGAGCCGGCCTCTTTCTTCAACCGGCCGGCGAAGTGCGCGGCGTGTAGATGGACCATGTTGTTGTTCATGAGCAGCAGGGCCTGCGGCGCGGTGGTGGAGCGGTTGCGGCGGGCGCAGGAGGTGATCATGTCGGGCTGGTCAAAGGATTCAAACAACGGGTAGCGAATCGAGCGTTTGTTGAAAACGTAGAGGCTGCGGCGCCAGGTGGACGGGTCTGTATCGGGGACGCCGTTCCAGGTTCGTTTGGAGCTGCCCTGGAACAGCGATGGATCGATGTAGGGAAGGATGGCTGGTCCGCCCACAGTGGTGTCGAGCGTTCCGGCCAAGGCGAGCATGTTGTCGCGCAGGGTTTCCGCGTCCAGGCGCTGGCGCGGGGCGCGCCACAGAAAACGGTTGGTGGCATCGATGGCACGGTTATCCATGAGGTCGTCGCTGGACATGCGGTAGGCCTTGGAATTCATCATGAGGCGGTGCATGGCCTTGGTGCTCCAGCCATTGCGGATGAACTCACTGGAGAGGTAGTCAAGCAGTTCCGGATGGGTGGGCGGAGCGCCGGTCTTGCCGAAGTTGGAAGGGGTGGCGACGATGCCTTCCCCAAAATGACGCTGCCAGATTCGATTGACGAAGACGCGGGCGGTGAGGGGATTGCGGGGAGAGGCGACCCATTCCGCAAAATTGCGGCGGCGGTAGGTGGACTGTGCGCCGGGCGGGGGCGCGATGCGCGGCAGATTGTCAAAACCGGCGACGCTGAGAATGCCGGCGTCCATGAGCGAGCCTTTGTTATCGGGACTGCCGCGGTGCAGGAAGTAGGAAGGCAGGGCGTCGCGGCTATGATCGCCGATGGTCATGGCGGAAGCGTAGGGACTGGGGCGCTGCTTGTCGAGTTTGGCGATGGCTTCCGTTTGCGCCTTGTGCTCGGCTTTTTCCGAGGCGGACATCAGGGCGAGGATTTCTTCGTCCTCTATTTTGAGGGTCTTTTCGATTTGCCGGGCGTTCAGGCGCTGGCCTTCGGTGCGCTTATCGGCGGGAGTGCGCCAGGCGAGCTGCATGTAGGGTGCGAGCTGATTGACCTTCTGCTCGAAGAGGCGGTCCCGGTGCGGCTTCTCTATATCGGAGCGGCGTTTCTTGAAGGGGGCCTGAAGCTGATCGATGTTCCGGTTGTCCGCCTTGTGCCGATCGATCACCGATTCCTCGACCAGCGGGAATTCCACCGGCTTTGCGGAGAAGAAGACGGCCTGGATCTGGTAGTAGTCTTTTTGCGGAATGGGATCGAACTTGTGATTGTGGCAGCGGGCGCAGCCGAGAGTCATGCCGAGGAAGGTGAGCGAGGTGGTGGAAACGACGTCGTCGAGCTCATCGAGCCGGGTCATCTCGGACTTGACGTTGTTTTCGACGCCGAGGCGCAGGAAGCCGGTGGCGAGGCGCGAATCCGTGGTGGGGTGGTCCAGTTCATCGCCGGCTATTTGCTCGCGGATGAACCGATCGATGGGCTTGTTATCGTTGAAGGCGCGAACGACGTAGTCGCGGTAGCGCCAAGCGGTGAGGCGATCATTGTCGTACTCGAAACCGCCGGAGTCGGCAAAGCGGACCAGATCGAGCCAGTGGCGACCCCAGCGCTCGCCGTAGTGGGGGGAGGCGAGCAGAGAATCCACCAGGTTCTCCCAGGCGCGGGGGGACTTGTCGTTGACGAAGCTTTCCACCTGGGCCGGGGTGGGGGCGAGGCCTGTGAGGTCGAGATAAGCGCGGCGAATGAGGGCTCGTGGGGTGGCTTGCGGCGATGGTTTGAGATTTAGTTCCTGCCACTTAGCGGCGAGGAAGGCGTCAACTGGGTTCGTTTTGCCAAATTGGGGAACGGGGGGGCGGGCGATGGGCTTGAAGGACCAGAACGCGCGTTCCTGCGCGGTGATGGGCCGGTTCTCCATGGCGGCGAGCGCGGCTTTGGCTTCGTTTTCGCCTGGCGTGGAGGGGGCGGCCGGCCAAGGGGCGCCGGCGGTGATCCAGAGGCGGAGCGTTTCCAGGTCGGCGTCGGCCAACTTCTGACCCGGCGGCATGGCCGGGTTGGCCTTATGTGCAGCGAAGGAATAGAGGGGGCTGCGCTCCGGGAAACCGGGGATGATAGCGGGTCCTCGTTCGCCTCCGGCGGTGGCTGCCTCGCGGGTTCGGAGGTCGAGTCCGGAGGATTTGAGTCCGGCGCCATGGCAGGCGAGGCAGTTTTTCCGAAGGACGGACAGGGCTTGCTGGGGCAGCGGTTCAGCGGCAAGGATGGGGCTTGCAGCGAGCAGGATTTTGGCGAGGGTCCTCAACACACATCATTATATAGGACGAAGGCTGAAGGCGTCGAAAAAAACTCTTGTTAATGAGGAGGCAAAGGCGTAGGATCTTGGTATCGTTGACAACCTTATTAAAGGGTGTCTTATGGGAGTTAGAACCGTGAACAAGAAAGCACTTTTGAGCAATACGCGCAAAACGGAGCTGCCCGCCGCGAACCTAAGCCTCGTGTTCCTCTGGGGCTTGGTGGCGAGGCGAGCGCCCTTTGCGCTTCAAAGAAACACATTGAGCCTGTGCGCCGCCATTGCGTTGCTCGCTCCGATTGCCCTGGCGCAAGAAACGCGGGCCACGTTGAGCGGCACCGTGACGGACCAGAGTGGTTCCGTCGTTACCAAGGCCAAGATCCGGCTGGTGAATCGCGACACATCGGTCGCTTTCGACACAGTGACCAACGACGCCGGGCAGTACCGGTTCCTGTTCCTGAACCCAGGCGCCTATCAGCTCACCGCGGAGATGTCCGGGTTCCGGACCTTTGTTCGCGACGGGATCCAGTTGCACGTGAGCTTGTCGGGGGTGGTGGATGTGAGGCTGCAGGTTGGCCAAGCGGCCGAGAGCGTTACCGTGACGAGCGAGGCGCCGCTGCTGGAGTCTGAGAAGGCCGATCGTGGTCTGGTCATTAACAACAAGACGGTGGCCGATCTGCCCTTGAACATCCGTAATCCGATCATGCTTTCGGTGCTGACACCCGGCATCATACACACTTCGGGCACTCAGCATCTGAATCCGTTCTCGAATTCCGGAATCTCGTCGTGGTCAATCAACGGAGGCCGGGGCACGAATAACGAGTTCCTCCTCGATGGCGCTCCGAACAACGCGGTCTACAACGGCGTCAATAACATCGCCTACGTGCCTTCGGTGGACGCGGTGGAAGAATTCAAAGTCATGACGGGGATCTTCGACGCGCAATACGGCCGCACCGGCGGCGGCGTGGTTAACGTCTCAATCAAGAGCGGCACCAATCGCTGGCACGGTTCCGGTTACGAGTTCCTCAAGCGGACGCCGATGAACGCCAACACCTTCGCCAACAACGCGAAGAATGCCGAGCGGCAAGGGAACGCGCTGGATCAATACGGGCTGACGCTGGGAGGTCCGATCATGGTTCCCAAGCTCTACAGCGGAAAGGATAAGTCCTTCTTTTTCTTTGCTTACGAGGGATACCGGGAGCAAACCTACTATCCAACCGAATCCATCTCCTCGGTGCCAACGGTCGATCAACGCCGCGGCGACTTCTCAAAGACCCTCGACAACAACAGGGCGATGTACACGATCTATGACCCGCTGACCGGCCGGTTCGAGGGCAACAACTGGGTGCGCACGCCGTTCGCCGGCAACCGCATGCCCGCCGATCGTATCTCGCCGGTCGCCGCGAACATGATCAAGCAGTACCCGGAGCCGAACACGACCACACCGGGTTCAGTGGATTGGCAGAACAACTTCTTTCTGAATCCCAATATCGGCCGCTTTGACTTTGTAAACCTGACGGCCCGCCTCGACCACAACTTTGGTCCGCGCGAGCGTGTGTACGGACGCTGGTCCTGGAGCGATTTTACACAGTTGCGCAACACCAGCGGAATACCGGGGGTCGCGGGCGACTACCGGAATGGCGGGAAGCGCAACAACGGGATTGTCATTGACTCGATTACGACGATCACTCCGGCCACTATCCTGAACATGCGCGCGGCCCTGACCTATTGGGTGGAGGACCTTGGGCCGTTCGGCAACGAGGGCTTCGACAACACGCAACTTGGGTTTCCCAAGACGCTGGTGGATCAACTTCCCAAGCGTGACCTATTCCCGCAAGTCGCCATTGCCAGCGTCCGGTCGCTAGGTCACGGTACTGGTAACGTCACCTTCGAGCCGACGACTGTCTTTTCTCTCCAGCCGAACCTGGTTTTCATCCGAGGCAAGCACTCGATCAAGACGGGCCTGGACTACCGGCTAACGCGGTACACGCAGCTTCGTCCTGGAGCGGCGGCGGGAACCTATAGCTTCGACCGTGGATACACCCGCCGCGACTACCTCGTTCAGGATGCGATCTCGGGCGTCGGCACGGCGTCTTTCCTGCTGGGATATCCGCAATCGGGATCAGTGGCCAACGTGGCCCAGCCCTACTTCCAGTGGACCTATTATGCGCCGTGGGTGCAGGACGACATCAAGATCACGCGCAAGCTGACGTTGAACCTGGGCTTCCGTTGGGACATTAACTTCTCGGTCACGGAACGGTACAACCGGATGAACTACGGCTTTTTCGCCGATCGGATCAACCCCATCTCGCAACAGATCGACCAGAGCCGGTTCCCGGGCTTCCAGGCGAAAGGCGGCATCGGGTTCGCGGGTGTGGACGGCAATCCGCGTGCTCCAGTGGGCAAGGATCGGAACAATCTACAGCCACGGGCCGGGGCCGCATACGCTCTCAACGAGAAAACCGTCCTGCGGGGCGGCTGGGGCATCTTCTATCTGAATCCCACCTATCGCGGTAATCTCAACGGTTTCTCGCAATCGACGCCGTTTGTCGCCACACTCGATGCCGGCCGTACACCCGCCAACACGCTCAACAATCCCTTCCCCACTGGAATCTTGCAGCCAGCCGGCGCGGCGGCGGGAATGCAGACATTCCTTGGCCAGGGACCCAGCTTTATCAATCCCACCTCGCGCGTTCCTTATGTGCACCAGTTCTCTTTCGGCATACAGAGGCAGCTACCGGGCAATATCCTGGTTGACGCGGCCTACGTCGGCTCGCGGTCGATGGCGCAGTCTACGTCGAAGGGGTTCAATGAAGTCAGCGCGGATGTGCAGGACCGCGGCAACCCGTTTCTGGGAGGCGATCCGAACTTCCTCAACCAGCAGGTCCCGAATCCATTCGGCGGCCTCATCCCCGGTACCGGACTCAATAACTCGACGGCCGCGCGCTCCCAACTGCTGCGCCCGTATCCTCAATTCACCGGCTTCAACATCGAGCAATTGAACACCGGCCGCATCTGGTACAACTCGCTACAGGTGACCGCGACCAAGCGCTACTCGCACGGTCTCAGTTTCACCACAACCTACACTTTGTCCAAGAACATCGAGTCCATTGATTATTTGAACGCCCAGGACGCGACTCCCACCCGTTCCCTGGCCGACTTTGACCGCACGCACCGCCTGGTAATCGCGCCGAGCTACGAATTGCCTTTCGGACCCGGCCGGAGATTCCTCTCGGGCGGTCACGCGGTGGTCCGCGGCATCGTTGGCGGATGGCAAGGCGTTTTCATGACCGTTTTACAATCCGGCGACCCCATGAGCATACCGGGCAACGTTTATCTGTTGGGCGATCCGCGCCTGGACAAACCTACCTGGGACCGGCTGTTCAAGACGGGCGTCATCGACGTGAACGGCGCGGTGCGCAACGTGCAACAGGGCGAGCAGCCGGTCTACCAGGTGCGCCCGCCGTTTTCGCGACGCACGACGCCGATCCGTTACGGCAATCTGCGAAACCAGTGGGGCACAACGGTGGATGCTTCGCTGATCAAGAACACGCGCATCCGTGAGGGTTGGAACATGCAATTCCGCGTGGATGCATTCAACGCGTTCAACACGGCCGTATTTTCCGCCGACCCGAACCTGGATCCGACCTCGCCGAACTTCGGCAAGATCTTCCGCGACAACGGGCAGTCGAATTTCCCGCGTAATATACAGTTGGGCCTTCGCTTCGTATTCTAGGCTTCGCATGTAAAGGAGGTTCCGATGGAACGCCGGAATTTTCTCGGGTCCTCGATGGCCGCGCTGTCTCAGACCGCGTCAGCGCAGAGCGCGCCAAAGAAGATGATCGGCATTCAAGTGGGCGCCATCTCATTCGTCGATGAAGGCGTCGAACCAGTGCTCGATAATTTCCAGCGGCGCGCGAACATCAACACATTGTTCGTCGCCACCTTTACCTATGGGCGCGGCATCGCTGGACGGCAAGTGCCCGGCCAGCCGCTCCCCGACCACGGCAAGCAGGAGCACGACCTCAATTTCCATGGCGGCAACTATACAAAGATCCGCCCGGAATATTACCGCAACACTGTGTTCAAGAATTTCCGCGCGCCCGATCACGGCGATTTCGACGTGCTGGAGGCGGCGCTGCCCGCCGCGAAGAAGCGGGGCATGCGCGTCATCTGCTGGTATGAGGACGTCTTTCGCAGCGGCCTGCCGGAGATCGAGAAACTCCAGGAAAAGGATCTGCACGGGCGCAACGCGGGGACGCTGTGCCTCAACAATCCCGACTATCGCGGCTTCCTCACCGGACTGAGCGAGGACTACGTCCGCTCGTATCCCATCGATGGCCTGATGTGGGGCAGCGAGCGGCAGGGCGCGTTCTCAAATGCGTTGGGCGCGAGTCACGGCGGAGGCGGGCGAGACCCGGGCCGCGTCACCTGCTTCTGCGAGTTCTGCCTCAAGAAGGGCCGCGAGCGCGGCATTAATGTGGAACGCGTGAAGCAGGGTTACCTCGAGTTGGAGAAGTTTGTCCGCGCAAGCCGGGCCGGCAAGCGTCCCGTGGATGGTTACTACGTAACTCTCTGGCGGCTGATGCTCCGCTATCCGGAATTACTCGCATGGGAAATGTTCTGGACCGACTCGCTGCGGGAGACCTATCAGGCCATTTACAGTACCGCCAAGAAGGCCAATGCCAATGTGGGCGTCGGCTGGCACATCTGGCACAACAATTCGTTTAATCCGATCTACCGCGCCGAGCAGGATCTGCAGGAGATTTCGAAGTATTCGGACTTTCTAAAAATCGTCATCTACCATAACTGCGGCGGGGAGCGGATGGCGAGCTACATTCAAAGCGTTGGCGGGACCATCTACGGCGACGTTCCGCGTCAGGAATTGCTGGACTTTCACTACCGTGTGATGGACTACCAGGAAAAGAAGCTGGACCAGATTCCAGCGGCTGGGCTGTCCGCCGATTACGTGTACCGCGAAACCAAGCGCGCCCGCGCGGGCCTGGAAGGAACCAAGACGCAACTTTGGCCAGGCATCGACATTGATATTCCGACGGGCGCCGGCAGCAGCAAGTCGACGCCGGAGGGGACGCGCGACGCCGTGCTCGCCGCGTTCCGGGGCGGGGCCGATGGCGTTCTGTTATCGCGCAAGTACTCCGAGATGCGTCTGGCGAATCTGGGCGGCGCCGGAGATGCGATCCGTCAACTGGGACTGGCTTGAGCCATGGGTGACACACGCCGCAGTTTCCTCCAACTATCCATAGCCGCGGCGGTCCCGGTTGCCGCTGCCCAGTCTCAAACAGCAGGCTCGACGCCGTGGTACCGGCGCGCTTATCGCTGGGGGCAAACGAACATCACCGAGAAAGACCCGGTCCGCTACGATATCGCGTGGTGGCGGGAGCATTGGAAGCGCACGCAAGTCCAGGGCGTGATCATTAACGCCGGCGGCATCGTTGCGTACTATCCGAGCAAGTTCCCACTGCACCACCGCGCGGAGTTTCTGGGTGGCCGCGACCTGTTTGGAGAGTTGACAAAGGCCGCGCACGACGACGGACTTGTGGTCATGGCGCGCATGGACTCCAACCGCGCCGCCGAGAACTTCTACCGCGCGCACACGGAATGGTTCGCCGTGGACGGCGCGGGCAAACCCTATCGCGCCGCGGATAAGTACGTGGCCTGCATCAATAGCCCGTACTATGAAGAGTATCTTCCGGGAGTGCTGCGCGAGATTGTCGAGCGGTCCCAGGCGGAAGGGATCACCGACAACAGTTGGGCCGGGCTGGGCCGGGACAGCATCTGCTATTGCCCGAACTGCGAGCGCAAGT
>JAENWC010000313.1 GCA_016650235.1 Terriglobia bacterium | reverse complement strand
CGTAGTTGCGGTGAAACCAGTGGTGAGCGCGCCGGCTAGCGGCCCTGGCCAAGTGACGCCTCCACCCGGACAGGGGTTGTTTCCCGAGCGCGCCGTGAGCCGCCCGACAGTGGCAACACTGCCGCCGGCAGAGGCGCCCAGACCAATTGCATACGCGGGCCCGGCGTCGGGCAAGATGATCTGGACGGGATTGTTGCCGGCTGGCGGCACGTTGACCATCGACGGGCGACGGACTTCCATGGGAAATGTGAACGGCGTATTGCCGGGAGTTCCGGTGCGAGTATCGGTCTACCCGGCGGAGTTCTCCAGCGGCGGCCTGGTGGTCTTCAGCGGCAACGCGAAGCACGCCCGCGGCAATGTAGTGGAGCCGCGCAGCGCTCAGAACGGGTGGCTCCAGACGCGGTATCTCTACGATGCGGGGCGTGCGGGGGAGGTGGCGATCAGCGAGCCGCCCGGGTCCGGCAACCAGTCCCAGCATTTGCAAATCAGATCCACGGGAAAAGCGGTTCCGGTGTTGGTGATCGAGTGGGAAGTGGCGCAGTAGTTACTGTGAGGCGTGACAGAAGTCGCAGCCGTTGGAGGCGCCTTTCTGCGCATGGCACTTCATGCAACTGTGCATGTTAGTGGGCTTTTCCTTGGCCAGCACTTCGCGATCCTGCACCGGGCCGTGGCAGGTCTGGCACTCGAGCCCGGCATCCTTATGATGCGAGGTGTGGGAGAACCAGATGTAGTCGGGCACGGAGTAGATTCGGACCCAAGGGATGGGGGACCGGGTCTTGGCCGAAGCAGCCAGCTTCTGGATGTGCGGACTCTCTTTCTTGACGCTGGCGTGGCATCCCATGCAGGCCGATTCGCGCGGGAAGCCCGCCTGGAAGCCGGGCTCGCGAATCGGATGGCAGTCCAGACACTTCATGCCTTGGGCCGTGTGCAGTTTATGGCTGAAGGGCACAGGTTGAAGCGGCGCTTGCTTGGGGAGCACCTCATCAACCGGCGTGGGCACGGGCTTTTGCGCAAGACCGCACACCAAGCCAAGCAGGAAGAACAGCGCCGTTGCCGCGAGGGAACTCATGGGAGGCTGAAGGCAATGTACTCATCGCCGATCTTTTTCATCTCGCGGCCGCCGCCGGCGGCGATGACGACATACTGCTTGCCTTCCGCCTCGTAGGTGCAGGGCGTGGCATAGCCACCGGCCGGGAGTTGATATTCCCAGACAACCTCGCCTGTATCGGAGTCAAAAGCGCGCATTTTGGCATCGAAGGTGCCGGCCATGAAAACGAGGCCTCCGGCGGTGCAGATGGCCCCACCGTGGAAGGGAGTGCCGGTTTTAGGAATTGCGCGGGCTTTCAACTCGGGGAACTC
The DNA here is from genome assembly GCA_016650235.1 of Terriglobia bacterium. Lineage (GTDB taxonomy): Bacteria > Acidobacteriota > Terriglobia > Bryobacterales > Bryobacteraceae > VFZE01. The sequence goes on along the minus strand of JAENWC010000313.1, from coordinate 20,287 downwards.
GCCGTTGATCACGCGCCATTGAAATTCGCCCTTGTCCGCATTGATGGCAGTCAGGTAGCCCCATGGCGGTTTGACGGCGGGGTAGCCTTCCGGATCCAGCACCGGGCCTCGGTCGGTGAGTCCGTAACGGAATTTTTCATCCGCCACGGCATCGCGAAGAGCCACTCGATTGGTCCATTCACCGGAGGGAACAAAGATCAGGTTCCGTTTGGGATCAAAGCAGCAACCGCCCCAAAGCGGACCGCCGCGGAAGCCGGGGTGGATCAGGACACCGTCCTTGGCAACGGGTGTGTAGAGTTTGCCGGCCTTGTTCTTTTCAAAAATGGCCCGAACCGCGGCATGAGATTGCGGAGATATATTGGTGATATCTTCTTCGAGAAATCCCTGGCGGTTGAGCGGCGGGGGCTTGAGCGGAAAGGGCTGCGTCCTGGAGAGCAGTTCGCCTTCAACGTCTGAGACGGGAATGGGGCGTTCCTCCACCGGGAAGATGGGTTTTCCGGTGTCTCGATCAAAGATGAAGACGAAGCCCTGTTTGGTGAGTTGTACCACCACATCCACCTCGCGGCCGCCATTGCGGATGCGCATGAGAGCGGGCTGCGCGGGCATGTCGTAATCCCAAACGTCGTGATGGACGATCTGATAATGCCAGATGCGGCGTCCGGTGCGGGCATCGATGGCCAGCACGCAATTGCCGAAGAGATTATCGCCTTTGCGATTGCCGCCGTAGAAATCGAAGGCGGGCGAGCCGATGCCGGCGTAGACGACGCCGCGTTTCGAATCGAGACTCATGCCCGACCAGTTGTTGGTACCGCCGGTATATTTCCAGGAGTCCCCGCTCCATGTCTCGTGCCCGAACTCGCCGGGCTTGGGAATGGTGTGGAAGATCCAGCGGCGCTTGCCAGTGCGGGCGTCGTAGGCGCGGATATGGCCGGGAGCTTCCGGGTAAGGGCCCTCGCCACCGCCGCCTCCGGTAATGATGAGGTCTTCAAAGACGACCACGGGCGAAGTGTGCTTGAAGGCAAGGCCGGTCATGTCGTGATCGAGATCGAGTTTGAGATCCAGGATGCCCTTGGAGGCGAAGCTGTTATCGAGCTCGCCGGTAACGGCGTCGATGGAATAGAGCGAGTCCTTGTAGGCCGCGAAGATGCGCTTATCTTTGCCCTGCTGCCAATAGGTGACGGCGCGGCTTGTGCCCGGAGCACTGCGCGAGGGACGGCCGCCCATCGGATCAAAGGTCCACTTGGTTTGTCCGGTGCGCGGGTCCAAGGCACGGACCTTGAGTTGGGCCGTGACCATGAACATGGCGCCGCCCACCACCAGCGGGGTGCACTCGATTTGCGTGGACGGGCGCTCGGAGGCGTCGCCCACGTGATGGGTCCAGGCCACTTTGAGTTTCTTGACGTTGGTCTTATTGATGATGGCCGAGGCGGAGTAGCGCGTGGCGCCCTCGTCGCCACCGTAGTGACGCCATTCATTGACGGAGGCGGCGGCAGAGGCCGATGGCAGTGAAGCGGCGAGGGCGGCAGCGGCTGATTGTCGCAGAAAACTTCTGCGCGGAATGGACTTGGGCAATGGCGGGACTCCTTGGGGAAAATGTCAGTATATCGTGAAGGGTCGTAGATTTCGCTTGGGGCTACGGGCGCGAGTGGCGCAGCACGCGGCCCGGCAGCGCCATGGTCCCGCGGCCGTTCTCTACGGCGAGCGCGCCATTCACCAGCACATGGGAGATCCCTTCCGGGAACGCGAGCGGGTTGGTGAAGCTGGCCCTGTCCTGGATGCGGGCCGGATCAAAAACCACAAGGTCGGCGGCCATCCCGGGCGCGATACGGCCGCGATCATATAGGCCGAGCCGGTTGGCGGCAAGCGAGGTCATCTTGCGAATGGCCTCCTCCAGCCCAATGACGCGATCCTGGCTGACATACAGAGCCAGCACGCGCGGAAACGAACCAAAAGCCCGGGGGTGCGCGCCGGTGGCGGTTTCTATATTCAAAGGTGGAGAGTCGGTGCAGATGCTGACAAAGGGCGTGCGCATTGCCAAATGCTTCTGTTCCTCATTCATGCTCTTCGGATTCACGCTCACGCCGCCGGCGCGGACCAAATCAAAGAAAGTGGACCAGACGTCCTGGCCCCGCAGTTTCGCGATGGCGGCCACAGACTTACCCTCGATACTCTTTTCATTCGCCTGCGCGACCAGCACATTGTCCCAATCGCTACCCACGTGCCGGTACCAGTTCTCCCAATCCGAAGTGGTCTCGATCTCGCGCCGGAGCGCGGTGCGCACGGCGGAATCAGACAGCTTTGGGAGAAAAGCCTGTTCGCCGGCAGCGAAGTGGCGCGGGTGTATGAAGGAGCTGATGCCGAGCCCGTTGCGTATATACGGGTAAATATCGGCCGTGATGTCCTGGCCCTGATCGCGGGCCTGCTGTATCTTCTCAATCGCCCGGGCCATCAATGGCCAGTTTTCCTGGCCGGCGGCCTTGAGATGGTAGATGTGGACAGGCACGTGGGCCTTTGCGCCAATCTCCATGGATTCGGCAATCGCCTCCAGCAGTTTGCCGCTCTCATTCCGCATGTGGGTGGAGTAGATGCCGCCGTAGCGGGAGACCACCTCGGCCATCGCAACCAACTCGGAGGTGCGGGCATAGGTGCCGGGCGGATAGATCAAAGCAGTGGACAGGCCGGCGGCTCCATCGCGCATGGCCTGGTCCACCAGTTGGCGCATGCGGTCGAGTTCCGAGGCAGTGGGCGGGCGATCCTCCACTCCGACGACCAGGCGGCGCACTTGCGCGGCGCCCACGTTGTGCACAACGTTGAGGGGAATCCCTTTCTTTTCGAGGATGGCGAAGTACTCGGCGAATGTGCGCCATTGATAACCGTTCCTGGGAGGCTCCTCACCGCGCGGCGCCTCCGAGCCGCCTTCTCCGGCGAAGATCGTGGTGATTCCCTGGCGCAGCTTGCTCTGGCCGCTGGCCGGATCGGCAAGCAGGGGAAAGCTGGAGCCTCCCATCATGTCGATGAAGCCGGGAGAAATCACCTGGCCTTGCACGTCGATGGTGCGGGAGGCCTGACGTGCATCAAGAGAGCCAATCGAGGCAATGCGGCCGTCGCGAATGCCGATGCCGGCGCGATACCAGGAGTTGCCCATGCCGTCCACGACACGGCCATTAGTGAGCAGGAGGTCGAACGGCTGGGCGAGCGCGGCGGCGGCAAGGCTCAACTGGAACGCTATTAATAAGTGGCGCATTGCTGGCAGTATAATCCTTTCAGGAAAGGAGGCTCCACATGCTCGACGTTTTCAAGAAACTCCGCCGCCGCGATCTGGCTGGATTCGCGTTCGCCGGAATCGGATCGGCCAAGACGAAACCGCTGTATGGTGAGAGCATCTACACACGATTGCTCGGGGTCAAGCCACTGTTAACGTGCCGGGGTCACACGACCATCTATGGCGGTTCGCTGATGCCGGCCGAGGTTTTGCGAGCCATGACGGAGGCCAACGACCAGTTCGTCGATATGTACGAGTTGAATGCCGCGGCCGGACGGCGGATCGCCGAAGTCATGAAGACCGAGGCTGGTCTGGTGACGGCGGGATCGTTCTCCGCGATGCTGCTGGGCGCAGCCGCGTGTCTCACGGGCAAGGATCCGGCCCGCATCGAGGCTTTGCCGCATCCAACGTGGGAGAAGCGGGAATGCCTGGTGCTGAAGGACCACCGGGTGGTTTACGACCGGGCATACCGTGCCGCGGGAATGACGCTGATCGAAGTTGCCAACCGCGAAGAGTTGCTCCGCGGGATGGGGGCGAAGACCGCGATGCTGGGAGGCTTGGCCAGCGTCGAGAGAAGCACGCGTCCCGGAGTGGTATCGCCAAAGGAGCTTATCGAGATTGGCAGGAAGGCCGGCGTACCAGTGTTGATTGACGCGGCGTCGGAACTGCCGCCAGCCGCCAGCCTGACGCGTTACACGGAGATGGGCGCCGATCTTACGGTGATCAGCGGGGGCAAAGGACTGCAAGGGCCGCAATCGACGGGGATTCTCGCCGGACGGCGGGATCTGATTGAAGCCGCCGCGCTCAATCATGCCCCAAACGCCAACATCGGCCGCGGCATGAAGGTGGGCAAGGAGGAGATCGTGGGTCTGATCGCCGCCTTGAACCGCTACGTCGACCTCGACCACGAAACCGTGATCGAAACCTGGAACATGAAGGCGCGTTACCTGGCCGATCAGCTCAAGGACGTGCCCGGGTTGAAGCCGGTGTACCGGGTCAACGCCTACGGGTTCGGCGACATGCGTCTCACCTGGGATCGGAAAGTCATTCCGCTCACCGGCCAGGAGGCGTTTCGCAAGCTGATGAGCGGCGAGCCGCGCGTGCTCTACTACGAAGACGACGAAGGCGGCACCTTTCAAACCCGTTGCATGAAGGACGGCGACGAGATCCTCGCGGCCCGGCGACTGCGCGAGTTTTTCCTGGCCGAGGCGCGCAAGGTCTAAACCCGGCTCAGAACAGGCTACAGGAGCCACTTCGGTGCGATCTGATCGGCCTCCCCGGCAGTGATCATCCAGTCCAGCAAGGCGTCTTTCAAATCGCGCACCCGGCCCTGTTGACCAGCATGTGAGTAGAGGTTCTTCCACTCGCCCGGATCATTCTCAAGATCGTACAGCTCTCCTGAATGGCCCGGATAATAGTTCAACTTCCAACGCGGCGAGCGCACCATCTTGACGTCCGGATGAGCAACACCGTCGATCCCCTTGCCTGGGGTGTAGCCATAGCCGGACCCGTCCGGCCGCGTGATGACCTCAGGCATGATATTCTCGCCAAACGCAAACTCCCGGCGGTTGCTTGATCCCCCGGTCACCAGCGCTCGAAAACTCCGGCCCTGCACTCTTTCCGGAACCGGAAGCCCGCAGAAATCGAGAACAGAGGGAACCACATCCACTGACTCGGTGAGTGCATCACATATGCCGGGACGGATGGCGCCTGGCAAGCTGGCCAGCAATGGGGCATGTACGGACGGCTCGAAGAAAACATTCTTTCCGAACAGGCCATGCTCCAAGAGCTGGTCGCCGTGATCCACCGAAAAAATAATGAGCGTGTTCCGCGCCTGGCCTGTCTGGTCCAACTCATCCAGAATGCGCCCCACTTCATCGTCCACCATCGTCACGCTGGCATAGTAGCTGCGGTAGATCCATTGCAGCCGCCGGCGATCTATTCCATACTGCGGCGTGAATCGCAAAATCATCTTTCGCACGGGCAGCGGCAGGGTCCTTATGTAATCCAGATCCACTTGGCGCGGCAACGGGATTTCAACATCGTTGTAAAGCCGGTCGTAGGGCTCGGGTACCTCATAGGGCGCGTGCGGTTTGAAGAAGGAGCTGAACAGGAAGAACGGGCGCGGACTGGAAGCGAATTCGCGGATCAGTTCGCGGCTCTTTAAACCAACCCACGCCGTGGGCGTATGCTCCCTGCCGATCGCGGAACGAAAAGGATTGCCTCCAGCCGGGACATCCCTTGCCAGCGTACGGTGGTCAATTCCCCGCCGTGGATCGTGCGCCTTTCGCCAGGCAACGTAATCGGAAAACGGATCCGTGCTGGAAACGCCGTCATCCAGATAGACGCGGTCAAACCCGGTGCCGGCGGCGTGCGTCGAGGTGGGCGGATGGAAATGGAGCTTGCCTACCGAGCCGGTCTGGTAACCGGCCGATTGCAGCATCTTTTGGAGCATCGGATCCGGCCCGGCGTAGGGCGTATAGTTCACACGGTTCTTGTGGGAGTGCGGATAGCGTCCGGTGAAAAAGCTGATTCGTGATGGCACACACACCGGCGACTGCACATAGGCCCGCGTGAAGTTTGCGCCGCGCGCCGCCAGGCGGTCCAGGTTGGGAGTCCGGATGATCCCGTTCCCGTTCGCCCCGAGGCAATCGTAGCGGAGCTGATCGGCCATGATGAACAGCACGTTCGGCCGCCGGACCGGCCCGGCAACACCAGCCGAGGCCGGAACCGCACGCAGTAGCCCACGCCGCGTCAGATTCATAGCTCAGTCTCCTCGCACATGGCTGAGACGATAGCAGGCTAGTCGAGGCCGCGCAAGCGAAGCAGCCTGGCTGTTGTGACCGCTTGCCCCACGTGGCGTTGTGTGTGCTCGGCGATGTGGACCAGGAGGCCCTGCACGGTGGTGGGCAGGCGCAATCGTCCAACATGGCGCACCTGGCGCAGCGAGGCCGCCGGGATGGTTCGGGCGTAGGCGGCAACACGGTTGAGAGCTTCTTCCAACTCTGCCAGCAGTTCCCCGGGGTCTGCGCCGGGATTGCTCTCCATGCGCATGGATTCGAGCTGTGCCTCTGTTAATGACTCTCCTCGGAGATAGGTGGCCAGACGCTCGGCTGCGCCGCCGGCGTGACGCACGTGGAAACCAAGCGGGGTCAGTCCTTGCGGCCGGCACCAGATCTGTTCCGGGGTCAGCCCGTCGATGCAGAGGTGCAGGTCTTCGATGGCCTGCTGAAAGCTGAACAGCAGCGGGGATACCAGAGCATCGACGCCATCGATTGGCCCGCGGAGCCATGGTTCAGACATTCGCTGTCTCGCGTCCAGCGAGATGGTAAGTCAGCAGCGCGCACACATACATCAGGCCGCCGATGAGCAGCGTGGCCCGGAGGCCGAGATACAGAGCGAGCAAGATGGCCATGGCCGAGCCGAGCACACTGGAAGCGGCGTTGATGGACCAGGCCCATCGCACGGACGGCTTGTGCATTTTCTCCAGCCGGGCAAGGCCGGAAGGAAATGGCATGCCCATGGCAAAGCCGGCCGGTGCAACCAGCAAGACGCTCACCAGCATGCGCACCCAAAGCGGCCAACCAACTCCAGCTTGCGCCACCGGGGCGAGCAGAAAAGCCATCACAGCCACCAGCAGCGCCACGGCGGCCAATGCCTTGGCAACGTCAGTCCCACGGCTGTAATAGCTGCCCAGCCCGCTGGATACGAGCATGGCGAAAATGACGACGGTAAGCGCATAGGTGGGGTGGCCCAGGAAGAGCACAAACTTCTGGATGAGAGCCACCTGGATCAATATGTAGCCGGCGCCAATGAAGACGAAATAGAGCAGGTACCAACGGAGGCCCTTGCCGGCGGGCAGCCGGCTTCCGAGCACCAGCGGCGGCAGAGCGAGCATGATCAGCGTTGCCAGGATGCTGACCGCCACCAGGTTAAACAGAGTCGGCACCGCTTTATTGATCTTGAAATCGGCGCTCTCCTTGACAGCGGTGGAGAGGTAATTCCAGAGATCGCCCGGTTGCACAGTGTAGAAGAAGAATGGCCGGTCATCGCCGACCGGTTTCACGTCATAGGGATACTGATCGAGAAACGCTTGCTGGTCAGGAGCGCGCAGAAACCGGGCGAAGGCATTGCCGCCGGTATCGCCGGGCACATAGACCTGCTGCATCCCCGCCGCCAACATGCCGCGGCGCGCCAGCGCCACATCGGCATCGGAGAACGGCTTACGCGAGATGAGCACGGTATCGGTGGCGCCCCAGGCGTCGATCAGCTTCACATTTTCGCGTCCCACGAGAAAGTGCTTCCATGGCTCCTTCTCTCCTAACTGCTGGAGCGCTTTGACGGCCATTGTCACCAGCCGCAGGGACTCGCGGGGAGGTTGGAATCCCCAGCGCGTAAAGGCCATCAAGCCATCATCCGTGAGATGGCTAAGATAGTCATGGAACGCTTCCGTGGTGTAGAGATTGTTCTCGGAGAGAGCGAAGGCGCCGGCGGCGGTGGATGCCCAAGTGTCCACCAAAGTGGCTTGGAGCACCTGGTATTTTTCATCGCTGCGGCGCACGAAACTACGGCCATCCTCGACAAAGATGCGCACCTCGGGCCGGAAATAGATGCGGCGGCTCATATTGCGGAACCTGGGCCCGCGCATGATGGTATCGGCAATGATGGGATTGATCTCGACGCCGGTGATGTCCTTGCTGCCGGAGGCGAGAGCGCGCGCCACGTCGTAGCCGCCACCCGGACCGATGATCAGCGTCTTAGCGGCGGGCCGGATGATGTATGGAAACCCGGGGCCCTGATGAAGGAGCCCTAAACGCTCATCGGCGGACATATGATCGAAGTCGAAGCTGGCGATGCCCGTGCTGGCGTCCGCGTCAATGATGATGCCCATGGCGCGAGAGCGATCCGGCGCGATGGCAATACGGGAAAAACTATTCCACTTGACGTAGGACTCCTCGCGCAATTCGTGATCCTTGGCATAGCGCACGTCGATCAAGCGGTGCTTGGCGTTGTATCCGGTCAAGGTGACCAGCGCCAGCCCCATCACAACGGCCAGCATCCTGCCTCTGGTGGAGGAGGCCATCGTGAACCAGACCGCGCCCGCCGAAACGTATAAGACACCCGCTGCGATTACCGTATTGGGCCCGCCCAAATAGTTCAGCAGAGGAACCAGCGCCAGGCAGCCGCCGGCGGCTCCGATGAGATCGAAAAAATAAACTCGATCCACGCGCTCGATGGTCTCGGAGATGGCCAGCGACACCGTAGCTCCGGCCAAAATGAAGGGCGCGGCGCTGATGAGGTACACCAGCGTCAGGGTGAGATTAGACATCTCCCCGCTTCTGGTCAGGACAAACAGCAGCGCACAGACCGCGGCCACGCTGTTCCAGAGCGCCAGAATCCCCAGGCGGCGGAACAGTCCCGTTCTTTCAGCGCCCACCACATAGGACAGCACGCCGCCGGCGCCGAGTCCGAACATGGCGGTGGAGATGGCGAGGAAGGCGAAGTGGTAAAAAAAGACGACCGAGAAGATGCGGGTGAGGGAAAGCTCCAGCACCAGAGTCGCCAGCGTCGTCAATGCGACGCCGGTATAAAGGAGGGGCCAACGGGTAGCGGACTGATTTTCAGCGGACCAGACACGAGACAATCTACTATGTTATTCCAGCCGGGCCAAGTTCCGCTTCCAGCGTGTCCGCTTCCAGCGGCGCCTAATGCAACCTGGCGACCACGGCGCTAATCAGGAACAAGATGAGACATGCGAACATGCCGGCGCCCCCGCCGATGATACAAACGGCTCGCGAGGGCCCCTTCAAGAAGGTGAGCCAGGACGGAATGTAGTGGTACAGCACGCCCGAGGTGAACCACAGGAAAAACACAGTGAAGAGAAGGGCCGTCTGGGTTAGTCCGGGATAGGAAGCGGGCTTGCACCGCGGCGGGCCCGGTGGATCAACCGACGTGCTTATCAAAGGACCTCTCTCTCAGCCGGCCGACGGCAAGCAGGATACCGTGGAGAAGAGCTTGCGGCCGGGGAGGACATCCCGGAATGTAGACGTCCACAGGCACGACCTTGTCGACGCCTCCAAGAGAGGCGTAGTTCTCACCGAAGATACCGCCACTGATGCCGCAGGCGCCGGCCGCGACTACCACCTTAGGTTCGGGCATGGCCCGGTATGTTTTCAAGAGCGCCAGTTCCATGTTTCTGGTGACCGGACCGGTTGCCAGGAGCATATCCGCGTGCCGTGGGGAGGCGACGAAGTGAATTCCAAAGCGCTCGATATCATAGACCGGATTGTTGAGGGCAATGATCTCCAGTTCGCACCCATTGCATGATCCCGCATCCACCTCTCGAATGGCGAGAGAACGCCCCAGGAGCTGCTGAATTTTCATGCGAGCTGCTTTGCCGGCGTCCTCAACGCCGGCATCGATGCTCCGCAAACCGCGATGCACCTTACGCAACTGGCGGTGCGTTCCGTCGGCATTCAAAGTGTATTCCGCGGTTAGGACGAGGTTGCCTCGATCGGTTGCAGCCAATTCAAACTCTCGAGTGATTCGCACCGCTTGATCGGATGAAGCTTCCGCGCACAGGCCGCAGAAGACACAGAGACCGTAGTCGACGGTGACTTTCCTTGCGTCTGGGCTGTCGTGAAGAGCTATTGCCGCCGTCGGACAGACTTCCGCGGCGGCCCGGGCATCGGTCCATTTTTCGAAGTCGAAGCTCGGACGCCCTCGAAAATTCGCGGGGACCTCGACCGGCGTACGGGGATACGCCGTCGTTACGATGCCCGTGTTAAACGTCTTCTGGAGGATATTGAACATGGCTCACCGATCCGTTCCGGAGTAAGAAAGATTGAAACTCTTGTTGATTACCGGGAAGTCCGCAATGATGTTTCCTTGCACGGCCTCAACCAGCGCGGGCCAGTTGTTGAGCGAAGGATCCTTGATCTTGCAGCGCTCCAGACGATTGCCGGGGCCGGTCCGGATCCAATGGATGATTTCCCCGCGCCATCCCTCGACAGCGCTCAGCGCACATCGGTCCGGAGGGATGGGAGGAACCGGAACGCGGAACTCTTCATGGAGGTCATGATCGATAGCGCTCCTAATAATGCCGATCGACTCGGACACCTCCTCGACGCGGACCAGCATGCGGTGCCAGACGTCGCCAGCCTGATAGACCGGGACACGGAATGAGAAGCGGCGATAGGCCGCGTAGGGGTGGTCGCGGCGCACGTCCAGGTCAATGCCCGAAGCGCGCCCGGCCACACCCACAATTCCCAAGTCCTTCGCCTTGGCGGGCAGGAGGACTCCAGTGTGCTCCAGGCGGTCGCGAGTGGACTCGGAGGAGTGCACCAACCGGATCAAATCCTTGAATTCTTTCGCAAAGGCATCTATCGTGCCGGCGAGCGTGTCGAGTTGGGCGGCATCCCAGCCCCTTCGAACCCCACCGGCGCAGACCATACCTCGCAAGAGACGATTGCCGGTCAGTTGCTCATTTAGGGTGACCAACAATTCCCTCAAGCGGCTGGCATGCGCATTGGCCACCACGAAGCCGACATCGGCCGCCATGGCCCCGATGTCGGCAACATGGTTATAGATCCGCTCGAGTTCCAGCAGGATGGTGCGCATGATCAGTGCGCGCAATGGAACTTCGATCGCGGCCGCAGCTTCGATGGCTTGGCAAAAAGCCGTGCCATGAGAAAAGCTGGAGTCGCCCGAAATACTCTCCGCAAGAAACACGCCTTTATGGACCGGCAGCTCTTCGAAGAGCTTTTCCGTCCCTTTGTGGGTGTAGAACATTCGAAGCTGCAGGTAAAGTATCGGTTCGCCAGCCACGGCGAAACTGAAATGCCCAGGCTCGATGATGCCCGCGTGGACCGGTCCCACCGGTATCTGAAAGACACCTTCTCCCAGGGCAGGCCGGTACGTGTGGCGTTCGCCTTCGAACGGCGGCAACACGGTGTCGATTGGAAAATCCTTCCGCAACGGATGGACATCGGGCCAATTGTCGTGCAGGGCAACGCGCCTGGGGTTGGGGTGTCCGATGGCTGTGAGTCCAAACCAGTCTTGAATTTCCCGTTCCTGCCAGTTCGCGGCGGGCAGGTCCGCCGAAAGAGACGGAAACTGAGGATCATCGACGGGTACCGGCGCCCGCACGATCAGATACTCAGTGTTGCCCTTCTGCTCAAATACGTAGTAGTTGAAGAATACGCCTTCCACCGCACAACGGTCCTCGGCGAATACCGTGACCAGCCTGGCATTGTACTCACCCCGCAAATATTCCGAGATTCCGCGGATGTCCGGATCAGCGGCAAGCAGGTAGCTCTCATTTTCACGTTCGGCATGCAGTGATCGCACCTTGCCGCCGAACTTTTGCCGGAGCGCGCTGAACGGCGGAAACTTCGCTTGCATCATCGTCCATTCACCACAACGCTGGTCGCACTCTCGATCAGACTGTAGAGAGGCGCGGGTATCCAAAAGCCAAGGATGACGATCACCGTACCCAATCCGACCAGGGAGTATTTCTTCCACGGACAGATTTCGGCGGGGGGAACGCCGGGGTCGGGGCCCAGAACAAGGTTTGCGATATGCACGAGAAATCCGGAAAAAATGGCGACGAGAAAAGCGACGAAAAGAACGGCAGCCAGGATGTGGCCGCCGCCGAAGGCGGCCCGCAGAATTGTGAACTCGCTCTGGAACAAGCTGAAGGGAGGCGACCCCGTGACCGCAAGAGTAGCCATGAGAAATGCGGCTCCGCTAAAGGGCATGGAATGAATGAGGCCTCCTTTTGCCTTGCGGAAGAGATCGGTCTTCAGGTGTTGCTGAACGTTGCCGGCACAGAAGAAGAGGAGAGGCTTGGTAATCGAATGGAAGGTCATGTGCAGGAGCATGCCCAGGATTCCCAGAGGTCCTCCAAAGCCGAGGGCCAGCAACATGATCCCGCCGTGATCAATGCTCGAATAGGCGAGCAGGCGCCGGAAGCTCCTTTGGACAAGAATGAATGGAACCGCTACTCCCATCGAAAGCAGGCCGAAAGCGATGAGGAGCTGAGAGCTGAACTCGGGACCCAGGCATTTGGAAGTGAGGATATAGAAGCGAACCAGCCCGTAGAGAGCGCAGTTCAGGACACCTGCGGCGAGCACCGCCGCTACGGGCACTGGCGCCTCACTATAGGCATCCGGTTTCCACGTATGCATGGGAGCGATGCCGGCCTTTGTTCCGTAACCCAACAAAATGAGGATGAAGGCCAGGCGCATGGTCGGCTTGTCAAGCTGGGCGGCATTTCCGGCAAGGACTGACCAGTTCAGACCCGACAGCGTCTCGGTTCCGAGCATCTGATGGGCGGAGTAGTAGGTCAAAATAGTTCCGAACAGGGCCATGGAAAGGCCGACACTCCCGATGATGGCGTACTTCCAGGCAGCCTCAAGAGAGGTGTCGCGCCCATAAAAAGTAACGAGGAACACAGAGGCCAGGGTGGTGCCTTCGATGGCCACCCAGAGCACTCCGAGGTTGTTGGCGAGGGCGACGAGAACCATGGCGAAAACAAACAGAGGGGTCAAGGCGTAATACTTTCGCAGCTTATGGCCGGCAAGCACGCCGTCCTCATCGCCCTCCTCCTGAAAAGCCCCGCTTCGCTCGTCGTGACGAAAATAGCCGACGGCATAGATGGAGCATACGAGGGCCACGAAGGCAGTCAATAGAACAATCAAAGCGCTGAGGGCATCCGCGTATAAAAACCCGTCCCAGAGAGACACGGGGCCACTCTGAAGCACCTGAAAACCGAGCATGGCCGCCAGGAATAGCAACGCTGCAAAGGCAACGAGATTGACCGCCTCCATAGCCGGCCGCCGCTGGAGGAAGAATGCCAGAGGGCCGGCGGCAAGAGGAATGATGAGGAGCCAGAGCAGAATCATAATAAAGTTACTTACCCGCGCAACTTCCGCAACTTACTAACATCCATCGAGTCGAACGTCTCGCTGATTCGGAAAACGAGAATGCCAAGGACCATGACGGCAACCAGGACATCAAAGAAGATGCCCAGTTCCACCACCATGGGCATGCCATAGGTCAACGAGATGGCGGCCAGGAAGAGGCCATTCTCCAGGAAGAGCAACCCCAGAACCTGTGTTACCGCTTTGCGCCGGTTCAGCATTGTGAAGAAACCGATGAGGAACAAAGAGATGGCAACGGCGAGGGTGTTATGTCCAAGAGCGGCCCGGACGGAGGTCTCTTCCGGGTGATAAAAGGATTCCGCGACAACGTAGCCCACCAGAGTCAGGCAGCCTGAGATGAGAATCGACAGTGGGACGTTAATGAGCGGCTCAATTTCCTGCCGGATGCCTACTTTTTCAACCAGACGTTCCAGGAGCAATGGAAGTAGCCAAGCCTTCAAGATGAGCGTGAGCAAAGCAGCGACGTAAAGATGGCTGGCCTGGTTGAAGTATGCGATGATCCCGGCGATCGAGGCCAGCAGAAAGGACTGCAAAGCAAAAAGACGAATTGTAGAGATGAGCCACCGCTGCCCGGCGGTGGCGATCTGTAGCACGAGAACCAAGGCTGCCATCAGCGTGATGATTCTGTTGCCGAATTCCGGGTCGTGAATAAAGGACATGTAAGATCTCAGAATAGAAATGTGGAAATGAGCGCGAGCGCCCCCAGGATGAAGGCGACGGCGAGCAGTTCCGGCACACGGAACAGGCGCATTTTCGCATTCGTCGTTTCAACCATGACGATAAAACATGCGAGCCCAAGCAACTTGCCGAGGTAGACGACCAAGCCCATACCAAGTCCTGCAACTGTCCAGTCGGAGCTGAGGCCGAAGGGAAAGAAGGTGTTGACCAGGAGCGTCATAAGGACAAGCTGCTTGATCCAGGCGCCCAATTCAATCAAGGCGAGGTAAGGGCCGGAATACTCGAGAATCATGGCTTCGTGGATCATTGTCAATTCCAGATGAGTGGCCTGGTTGTCGACAGGGATGCGGCCCGTTTCCGCGATCAATACGACAAACAGCGCCGCGAATGCCAACATTTGCGAGGGCTCCAGGAACTTCCAGCTTTGGCTCACCGCGGCTTGGGCCATTTCGCTCAGGTTGGTGGAGTTCGCACCCAGGGCCACGGTGAAGATCGCAAGCATCATGGCCGGCTCCGCAATCGCCGAAATCGTCATTTCGCGGCTGCTGCCGAGGCCGCCGAATGAGCTACCGGTATCGAGGCCGGCAAGGGCGAGGAAGAAGCGGCCAAGGGCCAAAAGATAGACCACGGCGAGAACACCGCCGAAGAGGCTGAGTGGGGCGTCGGTGGCAGTCATGGGAATCATCAGTCCGACCAGTGTGGCAGTGGCAAAGACAATGTATGGAGTGACAGAAAAGATCCACGACGCAGTGTCCGGGATCACCATCCCTTTGCGCATCAACTTGAAGAGGTCGCGGTAGGGTTGAAAGACGTCCGGCCCGCGACGTGTTTGGAGCCGAGCCTTCAAGGTTTTGACGATGCCGCTGATCAGCGGAGCAACGAGCAGTAGAAGCACTAACTGCACACCGGACTTGACAAGCATCTCTGTCATGAGCGAACTCCAAAAAGCAGGAGCAAAATTAAAGTTACGAAAATATATGCCAAGTAAGCATGAATGCTACCGGTCTGCATGGTTCGGAGCCAGTTGGCACGAGCGATGATCCAGTCCTTCAGGGGAGAATATAAGTGGGTCTCAAAGGCGGGGTCAACCTCGGTTTCGAAACGGACCGATGTCGGGTAGTACGCGGAAACCTCAAACTCGGCCAGGATCTCGCGGCGCGGTTGGTAGAGCACCGCAAATATCATCCGTAGTGGTTTGGAGAATGCAGTGGCCGTGTATTCATTGTACTCGGTCAATCCGGGCAATCCACAATCCCATGTGGGGCCCTGCACACGGCGTCCGCGACGCCACCATGTAGCCAGCAAGACCCCTGCCAGCAGCGAGAGTAAGACAAGGAGCCCAGCCAGGGCCGCCGGCGCTACTGTCCCGCCTCTGGGGGAACCCGAGGAGAGCGCAATGCCGCCAGCCATGGTAAGATTGCCGCTCATTTGGACGCCCAGCAGTGCAACGGTGAGTGGGTCAAAGATGGGGAGCAAAAGGTTAGCGCCCAGTCCAAGGCCGGCACAGAGAGCGGCCAGGAAGCCCATGCCGGCCAGCATCGAGACGTGGACTTCGTGTGCCTGCGTTGCCTGGGAACTGCGTGGCAAGGCAAGGAAACCGATTCCAAAGGCGCGCACAAAGCATGCCGCGGCGAGCGCGCCCGTCAACGCGAGCAGCGAACCGGCAACCGGGAAGACCATTCGCGTAAGGCTCGGAGTGCTGCCGAACCCGCCCAACAGAGCCTGGTAGGCCAACCATTCACTCACAAAACCGTTGAGGGGCGGAAGACCGGAAATCGCGATAGCTCCAATCAGAAAACACAGCGCGGTCAGCGGCATTGGGCGAATGAGTCCGCCCATACGCTCCATATTACGGGTCCCCGTTGCGTGCACCACCGCACCCGCGCTCAGGAACAGCAATGCCTTGAAAACGGCGTGGTTGAAAATATGGAACAGACAGGCAATCAGTGCGACTCCCGCGAGCATGGGGCGGCCGTAAGACTGAAAGACCAGGGTCGCACCAAGCGCCATAAGAATGATCCCGGCATTCTCGATCGTCGAGTACGCCAACATCCGCTTGAGGTCCGGCTCAATGAGAGCGTATAAGACTCCGAGAATCGCCGAGGCGATTCCTGCAAACAGGACCAGCAAACCGGCCCACAGAGGGGGTGTTTCAAGGAAGTCGAATGAGACCCGAATGATCCCATAGATGCCCGTCTTGATGACGATTGCGGACATCAGCGCCGAGACGTTGCTGGGTGCGGCCGGGTGCGCCGCGGGCAGCCAGATATGGACGGGGACCATGCCGGCTTTGACGCCGAACCCAAAAAAGAATAACAGAAAGAGCGTACCCTGCCGCAGGGGAGTCAGAGAGTGACGGGCGAGATGGAACGTGGCGAAGTCGAAGCCTCCGGCCCAGGTTCCCAAGAGAAGGAATGCGAGAATGAGTGCCCCTGTTCCGACATGTGACATGACAAGAAAGAGAAGCCCAGCCCTTCTGTTTTCGGTCTTCTCGTGGTCGAAGCTGACCAGGAAGTAGGCGGCAACAGCCATCATCTCCCAGGCTATGAGAAACAGGAGCGCGTTGGCCGCGGTGAACACCACCGTCAGACTGATCAGGAGGAGAGCGTAGAAAAAACAGAACACCCCTAGAGGTTTTTGTGGTGCGAAGCCGTCCAGGTATCCGAACGAGTAGATGGATATTGCCAAGGTGACGACAGCCAGTGCAAGGTTGAAATAACACGCAATCGGGTCCAGGCGAAATGTGTACTGAACAAGGGCGAGTCCGGAAGGAATGGCGATGAACGTTTCACGGGCATCCAAGATCACCGCAAGCGACGCGATGCCCTCCAGTAACGCACCGAGAGAGGCCAAGGCACACGCAGCGATTCGAGCCAAGCGCCGATGTCGAGCGGCGGCCAGCCCTACAACGCCGGAAGCGGCGTACAATATCAAGCCACCAAGAAAAGATGCGGTCAAGAAATCCCTTCCGGAGTCTTTGTGTCCCCGACAACAAAGCAGGCATACCCAGGGATCAGGAAGACGCGGTCAAACCGGACCATGCCGCAGCGATTATAACAGTGTTTTTGAGTCATCGTCGGGAAACCAGGATGAGCAATGCAACCAACGTGATGAAGATATAAGCCAGGTAGGCATGGATACTGCCCGCTTGAATGGCCCTCATTCTGGTGGAAAACCACAAGATCAGGTCCTGTAGAGGGCCATATAATCGTTTCTCGAACGTCGGTTCGATCTCGCTTTCGAAATGGATCTCCTTCGGATAGTAGGGAGAGACGTCGAAGACCGCCTGTATCTCGCGGCGCGGTTGGTACAGAGCCGAGAAGATCATACGGAGTCCCTTGGAAAATGCCGTGGCTGTGTACTCATTCTCACTGGAGAGTCCTGGCAGGCCGCAGTCCCAGGCAGGCCCATGCCTGTGCCCGTTTCTCCTCGCTCGAAGCGAAACCAACAGGACAGCCGGAATCAGCAAGACCAGCAGCCCAAGTCCGATGACAGCGGTTGACACGGTGCCGCCTTTCGGCGTCCCCGTGGAAAGAACCATCCCGTTTCCGGAAATGAGATTCGCGCCGACTTCAACACCGAGCAGTTGCGCGGTCACGGCATCAAATACCGGCAGGAACCAGGTAATCCCCAAACCGAGCACAACACAGGCGGCTGTCAGGAAGCCCATTCCCCAGAGCATTGACCGCGGTGCTTCGCGCGCCTGCCGTGATGCGGCCCCGCGCGGCAGGGCCAAAAATGTGATACCGAAAGCCTTCACGAAGCAAGCCGCGGCCAGGGCTCCCGTTAACGCGAGCATCGAGCCGGCTATCGGAAACAGGATTCGGATCAAGCCTCCAGTTGCCCCGTATCCAGCCAGCAGGCTCTGGTAGGTCAGCCACTCACTGACGAACCCGTTGAGAGGTGGAAGGCCGGAGATGGCGACCGCCCCGACCAGGAAACAGAAGGCGGTTACCGGCATGGGCCGGATAAGACCACCCAGTTCCTCCATGTTTCGCGTTCCCGTCGTGTGATGCACGGACCCGGCGCCGAGGAACAGGAGGCACTTGAAAATCGCGTGATTCAGGGTGTGGAAGATAGCGGCGATCAGCGCCACCGCGGCAAGTTGCGGGTGTCCAACGACTCGGAAAACCAGCGCCACTCCAAGACCCATCAGAATGATGCCAATATTCTCAATGGTGTGGTAGGCCAAGAGACGTTTGAGATCATGCTCCATGAGAGCGTACAAGACGCCGAGAACGGCGGAGGCTACTCCCACGATGAGAACCAACACACCAGCCCAGGGCGGCAGTACTCCCAAGGCGTCGAAGAAGATGCGAACCATGCCGTAGATACCGGCCTTGACCACGATGCCGGAAAGCAGAGCCGAGATATTGCTCGGGGCGACCGGGTGGGCCGCGGGCAGCCAGATGTGGAACGGGATGACACCTGCTTTAATGCTGAAGCCGAGGAAGAACAGCACAAAGGCAGCGGCTTGCTGGCCGCCGGATAGTTGCGCCGCGGCGGTGCGGAAGCTCGCGAACTCAGCGCTGCCGCTGGCCTGGGACAACAGAGCGAAACCGAGCAGGAGGCATCCGGTGTCGACATGAGCCATGATGACGTACAGCAGTCCGGCCCGCCTGGTCTCCCGGTCTTCGTGGTAGAAAGTCACCAACCCATAGGCAGCCAGCGCCATCACTTCCCACCCGATCAGGAACAGGTACGCATTGGCGGCAGTGAAGGCGATCGTCAGGCTGAGAAGCAGGAGATGGTACAGAAAGCCGAAGAAGCCGATGTTCCTTTTGCCCTCGAATTCCTTGAGGTAGGTGAAGGAGTAGATGGAAACCGCGGCCCCAAGAATGGCTGAGGCCAGATTGAAGAACCCGGCCAGAGCATCGTAGGCGAAGCTGAATCCAAACAGCGGAACTCCCGAGGAGATCGCCCAGCGGACGGGCGCGCCCTGCAGGATGCCAAGAAGTGCGGCGACAGCTTGTAGTATGGCGCCCGCCAGTGCCGTTCCGCAACAAAGATGGCGGGCCAGCACTGGTTTTCGCCAGCTCGCGAGGCAGGCAATCGCGCCCGCCGAATAGACACCGAGACCGAGCGTAAAGGCCTCACCAATGGGAAATGTGTTCATGAGTCATCACGAGCGTCCGCGAAGAACTAATGCAGCCCGGATTCCAAGAATCCGATTCGAGCATAACAAGTTCGTTTCCAACGTGCTAGTGGCACACCAGGGCAGGCGTGGAGATCCAATGCGGGGCAAGCTGCCAGCCGATCCTGCAATCATTGCAGGCGCGTTCTTGACAGCACCACCGTCGCAACAAGACGAGTGAAGCTCCTCAAGACGGAGCATTTTCGTCCTCGTCACCGATCCCGTAGCGGCGGAGCTTGTAGTGCAGCGCCCGCGGGCTGATCCCCAAAATCCGCGCCGCTTTTTCCCGGTGCGACGTCACCTCGGCGAGAGTCTTCCGGATAACCATTTCCTCCACCTTCGCCAAGGGCTGGCCGATCGGGATCTCCATGTCCCGGCGAGCGGTCTGGGAAGGGTGGTATTCCTCCGGCAGGTCGTCCGGGTGGATCAGAGTGCCGCTCACGATTACGATGAGTCTTTCCATTAGGTTTCTGAGTTCGCGAACGTTCCCTGGCCAATCAAATCCCATCAAGACTTCCATCACCGCTCGATCCAGACGTTTTCGGGGGCGATGGTAGGTTACCGCGAACTCGTGAAGGAACCGCTCCGCGAGCAAAGGGATATCCGCCCGCCGGTCGCGCAGCGGAGGAACAAAGATGGGCACAACGTTTAGACGGTAAAACAGATCCTCGCGGAAACGGCCCGCGGCAACCTCGTCGCTGAGCTTCTTGTTGGTCGCTGCTACCACTCGCAGATCAATTGAGATCAACCTTGATCCCCCGAGCCGGCGGAGTTCTTTCGTTTCCAGGACCCGCAGCAGCTCAATCTGGGTCTTCGAATTCATTTCACCGATTTCATCAAGAAAGAGCGTGCCCTTGTGCGACATCTCAATCTTCCCTTGCCGGGCCACATCCGCACCGGTAAAGGCGCCCTTTTCAAAGCCGAAAAGCTCGCTTTCCAGCAAGCTTTCCGGTATGGCTCCGCAGTTGAGAGAGACGAGTGGACCGTCCGGCCTCCGGCTCCGTTGGTGAATAGCACGAGCGATCAACTCCTTCCCGACGCCGCTTTCCCCTTGGATGAGGACTGTCGCCGGCGTCGGAGCCACCGCCTCGATGAGCTGATAAAGCCTGGCCATGCTGTCGCATTTGCCAATGAGACCGCCGAACTCGTCTTTCGCTTTGACTACCGCACGCAGGCGAAGAATGTCTTCGGCCAGTTCCTGCTTTTCGAGAACCCGCTCGATCAGGATTGGCAGGCGCTCCTGGTTGATCGGCTTCTCGATGTAGTCGT
>JAENWC010000312.1 GCA_016650235.1 Terriglobia bacterium | reverse complement strand
CGAGGTACGGTTGAGCGAGCTGACCGGCGTTGCGGTGGCGGAGGTGTTGGGCTTGGGACCGTTCGGGTATGGGAATCCCGCTCCGATGGTGATGGCGCGCGGGGTACGGCTGACCGGGCCGGCAACTTTGATGAAGGAGAAGCATGTGCGGTTCCAGGTACGGCAGGACGGGCGCAGCCTTACCATGAAGGCGTGGAATTTTGCGGATCGGATTGGGGAGCTGGAGCCGGGGCGGGATCTGGATATTGCGTTCCGTCTGGAGGACGACGCGTTCTCAGCCGCCCGCGGGTATGCGCCGTGGTCCGCAACGGTGCGGGATGTGCGGTCTTCTCCGTAATCCGCGCGTACAATACAATGTGGGACAGGGGCCTCCCGGCCTGTCTTCTTCGTGTTTGGCCATTATCGGAACGATCGAAAGTGCCGGGGATGATCGATAAGGATAAGTGTGGGGTGTACAAGTTGGAGTTGATTTATACATGAGCATTCGGGTAAAAGCCGCCACCTTGCTGGTGTCCTTGCTGCTCGCGGCACTGCTCGGCTGCTCTCAAGACCCGAAAGCGAAAGCGGCCAAATTGGTGTCCATCGCCAACCGGCTTTTGAAGGAGGGCAAGGACAAACAAGCCGTGATCGTGTTCCGCAAGGCCCTGCAGGTGGACAAGCGCGCAGGCGAGGCCTACTATGGCCTCTCACAACTCTATTTGAAGCAAGGTGATACAACCATGGTTGGAGGGGCATTGGTCCGCGCCTTTGAACTCCAGAAGCCGGGAGGTTATAACGTCTACCCGCAGTTATCCGAGCTCATGCTGCGCGCCTACGTGAGCGGCGGCAGCAAAGCGGGAATGTTCCTGGCCGACCTCGAAACAATCACGGCGCGGGAGGAGAAGCACAATCCCGGATCAATGCATGGCTTCTTGATCCGTTCCAGCATTCTGATCCATCAAAGGAAGCATGAAGAAGCGCTGCGTGTGGCCGAGTCCGGGTTGGCCATCCATCCCGGCAGCGAGGCTTTGATGCTGGCGAGGGTGGTCGCGCTGGAAAGCGGCGGGCACAGGGTGGAGTTCACGAACGCAGTGGAAGCGGCGCTGCGCGACCGCCCGGCCTTTGAGAAGATGTACCTGCTCTATTATCAATCCCTCATGCGCGCGAGCAGGTTCCCTGAATCGGTGGCCTTGCTGCAACGCCAGATTCAAGCCATGCCTGGCAAGGCCAACCCCCGGCGGCTACTTGTGGAACATTATTTCACTCGTGGGGAGACAGCCCTGCTGAACCAGGAGATGGCTTCACTACTTGCGGACGCCAATAAGGTTCCAGATGCTCCTCTGGTAGTGGGCGAGTTCCAAGTCCGCTTGAACCGGTATGAGGAAGCCATCAGGATCTACCGCGAAGGGCTGGCCCGGCGCGGCCCCAACCACAAGCTTTTTCGGGAGAGATTGATCGAGGTGCTGATGCTGAAGGGGGATATCCCCCAGGCGCGGCGGGAGGTGGATCAGATCCTGAAGGAGAATCCGCAATCCGCTGCCGGCTATGCGTTGAGAGGCATCCTGAGGACGGATAGCGACATCAAGGGGGGCGTTGAGGATCTGAGTGCGGCGGCGCGGATTGCCCCAATGAATGGCTTCTACCGGTATATGCTGGGCCAGGCGCATCGCAAAGCCGGTAGCATCGCTGAGGCTGAGACGAGGCTGATGGAAGCCATTAGGCTTATGCCACGCCATCCGCAGCCACTGCTGGCTTTGGCTAGACTCTACATGGATGGCAGCAAGTATGCCAAGGCGGATCTGGCCGCCGGCGAGATTATGGCCTTACGGCCTAATAATATTGAAGCACTTGAGATTCGCGTGGAGGCCAGGATCAATTTGGGTTTGTTCGGCCAGGTGGGGTCCGATCTCGAACGTCTTGTCCGGCTCACACCTGACAGCCCCAAGTCGGTGTTCCTGCTGGCCCGCATGGCACAGGCGGAAAAGAACGATGCGGCCGCCTTGGGATATTGGCGGCGGTTGAGCAAAATGCAACCGGGCAATTTGGCTGTCCAGCAGGAAATATTGAAGAGATTGCATGCGGCGGGCAAGCCCAGGGAAGTCAGGGCGTTTCTCGAGGAACGGTCGAAGGCAAACCCCAGCGATTCGGCTCCCGTGCTGGTTCTGGCCGATTGGGATCTGGCCCAACGCGACTTTACGCGGGCCGAGACCGGTTATCTCGCGGTTACCGTCAAGGAAGCCGAAAACCCGCATTCATGGGCCGGGATTGGCCGGATACGGTATCAAAGCGGCCAGCCCAAGGAGGCCGAGAAGATGTTCCGGAAGGCACTGGAGGTCAGCCCCTCCGATAGGATAGCCACCCTCTTCCTCGGCTTGTTGCTGACCGAGCAGGGCCGGCATCAGGAGGCCATTCCAGTTCTGGAGAAAGGCGTCATCTTGGCGCCCGATGATCCATATGTGTTCAACAACTTAGCGTATGCCCTGGCCGAATCCGGCGGCGATTTGGACCGCGCACTCTCTCTGGCACAGAAAGCAGTGTCCAAGGCTCCGCAATCGGTAGAGGTGAAGGACACTCTGGGTTGGATTTACCTCAAGCGGCGTCTGCTTGCCAACGCGGTGGAGATCTTCCGGGCCAATGCGGAGAAGCAGCCCGGAAACCCTATCTGGCAGTATCATCTTGGGTTAGCGCTGTGGGAGAGCGGGGACAAGGAAGGGGCAAGACGTGAGTTTCAAGGGGCGCTCAAGAGCGAACCGCCGGCCGGTGATCGAGCTAAGATGTTGCAATTGCTTGGAAAATCCGGTGTCTAGCTGATGTTTTTGGGCGCAGTATGGTTCGTAAGCTCAAGCCAAAAAGAACCGGAACAGCAAAGTGATAATGGACTCTTCCGCAATTTTGGTGCAACATGGTAGCCGAAACATTCCTTGGCCAAAATGTTTTAGGCTTCGGGTGCCATGGCACCTCCCCCGAGCCATCCGCAATCCGTCTTGCCTCAGCCAGACATTCTCCTGTTGGAACGTATTGAGAAACAGGGGACCGAGTTTCGTATCTTCGTGTCAGCCCGGCAGCCTGCGCCGTGCCCGGTTTGCGGCACGTCGGAAAGCTTGCGGCAGTATCCGCTGTGCTGAGAGTCCGATATGCATCTGCCCGCGAAAAGTGTTCTGCGAACGCCTTCCCGGAGTGGCTCGACCCTATGCGCGGCGCACCGAACCGAACCATTGGCCGTGGTCGTCGGCGCGGTCGGATACGTAGCCGGTGGACTCCCAGCGGCCCGCCTGCTCGAGCGTCTAGCGATTCGCATCAGCGACGACTCCGTCAGGCGGGAAGTGATCCGCAGTGCTCCCCGTCAGCAGGACCAGGAGTCAGTCCGCAATCTGGGCATTGATGAATGGGCGTGGCGCAAGTACCACACGTACGGCACGATCCTTGTGGATCTTGACCGCCACGAAGTGGTTGACCTGTTGCCCGATCGCGCCGCCGAAAGTGTGGCGGCTTGGCTGACGGTGCGTCCGACGGTTGAGGTCATCGCCCGCGACCGGTCAGGCCTGTATGCGGACGGAGCCGCGACGGGCGCTCCCCAGGCTCAGCAAGTGGCAGACAGGTTTCACTTGATCTTGAACCTGTCGGCGGCTATCGAGCGAGTGCTGGAGGGCCGCAGGCGCGAACTGATTCTGCCGGCGGCGGCTGAGCCCCTCGACACCGAACCGGCCCCGCCATCGGCGCCTGATAACAAACTCACTTCTCCTCAAGTACTGCAAGGGCAGCGCCGTCAACGCAGGCTGGAGCGCTACGAGAAGGTCACAGACTTGCACGGGCGTTGCTACTCGCAATTGGCCATCAGCCGTGAACTATCGATCAGCGTCAAGACCGTGCGACGCTGGCTGCGCGCAGACCAGTTTCCCGAGCGGAAGCCTCCCAGCGGGCGGAGAAAGAAGGTGGCCGAGTTTGCCGCATACCTCGACGAACGCTGGAGAGAAGGCTGTCACAGCTCTACCCAACTGTTCAACGAGATCCGCGCGCGGCTACAAAGGATCTCGTCAGATGGTCAGTGCGTTCGTCGCGCCGTGGCGCCAGACAGGAGGCAAACGGGCCTCCGCAACCGCTCCGCAACGTGTGGCCCCTAAGCACGCCGCCATACTCACCGCCAAGGCACCCGATGATCTCACGCCAGAGCAGAAAGCGCTGTTCGACCGTTTGGTTGGGTGCTGTCCAGACTTGATTCCACTTCGCAACATCGCTCTCGCCTTCCGTGACGTATTCGACGTTGCCGACTCGGCAGCCCTGCTGCGTTGGATCCGAGCTACTACGCGATGCAGCTTCGGTCCGTTGGTCCGGTTCGCCTATGGTCCTCAAAAGGACATCAACGCCGTCACCGCGGCCGTCGAAACCGATTTCAGCAACGGCCAAACGGAGGGCCAGATCAATCGACTGAAGGCAATCAAGCGCCAAATGTATGGCCGCGGTAAGCTCGACCTACTCCAGGCGCGCGTGACAACCGCCAGTGCATGAGCTTCATCGAAACTGCGTCAGAGCCCTTATTGCGCGCCGATTAACAGACAGGAGCCCCGCCCATTGTGGGCGGGG
>JAENWC010000311.1 GCA_016650235.1 Terriglobia bacterium | reverse complement strand
TAGAAGCGCAAAGGGCGCTCGACGCGCCACCAAACCCCAGAGGAACACGAGGCCCAGGTTCGCGGCGGGCAGCTCCGTTTTGCGCGTGTTCCTCAAAAGCGCAAAGGGCGCCGTCCGCGCCCCCAAACTGTTCAGAAACATGCGAGTTGCCGATGCGGGCGGCAGCTCCGTTTTGCGCGTGTTTCTTAATAGATCCGCCCCATTCACGTTCGGCAATCCCAGGGCAGTCCACAAGCCGCCCACGAGCATGACCGGCACGGGCAGCAGCAGAAAGACGAGGAACAATCCCAGACTTAGGCCACGCCTTGTCTTACTCGCACTGCTGCGGTAAATAAGCCCGCGTCCGGATCCACCACCCCATTCACCAGCTTCGGATGCTGTCCGAGAAAATCCAACAGCTTCCGCTGGTGGCCATCGTTGGAAATCTCGTCCAGAAACGACATCCGGAAATCCATCGCCTGCCCCACCCGCATGGCGTCCAGATTCCGGTTGACCCGTTCCGGCACCGTCAACAAAGCGCACAGGTACACGATCCGCACCATCTCCGCATCCACTTCCTTGATTCGCCCGGTCAACTTCGCCGCTTCCTCCGCACCGGTGGGCCAATGGGCGGCGGCGTTGTCCCACTTGTTGGTGATCTCGGCAAGGGTGTCCCCGTACTGCGCATGCAGCGCTTCATTGTCTTGGAATACATGCTCGATCGCAATCAAACACCCGACGACAGCGTCTTTGTTCCTGTCAAACCTCGCTTTGCTTTCCAGGCACTCCGCCACCAGAAGCGCCTTGGCTTCCGGAGCAGCCATCTCCGAGGCGGTCTTCACTTTTTGCAGCCCCTCCCGCAGGTTTTGGATTTCCGGGCGTAATTCCCGCAGATAAGCGACGACCCGCAGTTCCCCACCGGAAGCGATGGTCAGACTTGGGACAGGACTAGCCTCAGGCATTGCAGTCCTCCTTTTTTGGGAAATGATATGCGGTTATATATATCCCGCTGAATAATCCGAGTCAAGGCTAAACTAAATTCCATTAGACAAGACCTCTCTTCCATTCATGCCAACGGGTTGTTGCAAGCCGTGGCCCGAGTGTGATGTATTGTAATCCGGTATGAAACTCACAAGAAGAGACGCTGTACGCGGATTGATCGGGATGTTCGGGTCCGCCCCGTGGCTGGGTTCACAGGATTATGACAACCCCCTATACGGCCCGGTGAACGTGATGGAGTTCGCCGCGGTTGCCAAGAAGAAACTGGACCCGCTTGCCTGGGACTACCTGGATGGTGGCAGCGAGGACGAGGCCGCGTTAAGGGATAATCGCAACGCGTTCAGCCGTCTGATTCTGCGCCCGCGCATGCTGGTTGATGTTCACAAGATCGATCTTTCTGTGGAGTTGTTCGGCCAAAAACTTGACTATCCGATCCTTCTTGACCCGGCTGGCGGCAAGAACTGTTTTTTTCGGGATGGCGAGAACACGGTTGCCAAGGCGGCAGCCAACGCGAAAGCGCTGCAGATCACCAATGGCGGCATCGATGAGCTGATCGAATCCGGCAAAGCGCCGGTATTCTGGCAGGTCACCACAGGGGGCCAGTTGCGCAATGCGCAAACGATACGCTCCTTTGTGAAGCGTCTGGAGGCGCAAGGGTGCAAGGCGATCTGCTTCACCGTGGATATCATGCACGTGTCCCAGCGCGAACGCGATATTCGCAACGGATTTGATCGATCGTGGTGCGAGTCCGGCCTGCCGCCGCGCGATGCGCAGGGAAAAATGCCGAAGGCGAAGAATCCCTGGCGCGTGGGTATCTATCCTTCGCGGCCCTCGCCGACGCCTACCTGGGAGGCACTGTCCGAATTGTGTGCGGCCACCAAGCTGCCAGTGTTGGTGAAGGGAATCATGACGGCCGAGGATGCGGACCGGTGTGTGAAACACGGTGCATCGGGGGTGGTGGTGTCCAATCACGGCGCGCGTCAGATGGATCACGTGGGGGCTACCATCGAGGCGCTGCCGGAGGTGGTCAAGGAGGTGGGTGGAAGAATCCCTGTACTGGTGGATGGCGGCTTCCGGCGGGGCACCGATATTCTGAAGGGCTTGGCGCTGGGGGCGAAAGCGGTTTGTGTGGCGCGTCCATACCTTTATGGATTGGCAGCTTTCGGGCAGCCTGGCGTGGAGCGTGTGATTGAATTGTTGCGCACCGAACTGGCGCTCAACATGGGATTGGCAGGTGTGCCGAATCTCGCGGCGATAGACCGCAGCCTGGTTCGCTGGAGAGGAGAAACAAGATGATCGGCAGGAGAGGGTTCTTAGCCGGGGTGCTGGCCGCGCCGCTCATGGCGGCAAAGGATGTGCCCACTCGCACGGCCAAGGCGACCAAGCTGTTCAAGTCTCCTGACGGGCATCCGAATGCGCTCGAGACCACCAAAGAAGGATTGTGGATCGGCGAGCAGGTGACCGACCGCGCGCATTTAGTGGATTGGAATGGCAAGGTCCTCAAGTCGGTTGAGACCGAATCCTCCAACACGAGCGGCATCGCTTTTGGCGCCGGATCCATATGGATGGGAGCCAATGGGAAGGCGATCGGACGGGATGCCCGGCCGCACGATGAGCCCACCGGCGCAGTTGTGCGTGTGGATCCGAAAACAGGGAAAACAATATCGCGCCATCCGATTCCCGGCGGCGGCGGCGTCCACGGACTGGAATTCGCGGACGGCAAACTGTGGATCACCTCGCTCAAGATACAGAAGCTGTCACAAGTGGACCCGAAGGATTTCTCGCTGCTTCGGCAGATCCCAGTTCACCTGGGACGGGCGCATGGGCTGGCCTGGGATCCGCCGGCTATTTGGTGCATGCATTCCACGGACCGTGTCATTCATAGACTGGATGCCAAGGACGGCCGGCTTCTGGAGGTAGTGGCGCTGTCACCGGAAGATCCGGACCCGCACGGGATGTGCCTCTACAAGGGTTCGCTCTACTACTGCGACGCGGGCATTGCACCGGGCGGCAAGAGCAACGAGAGCGCCTCAGCCGGTTACGTATGCCGAATCGATTTAGTCTGATCGTTGCATCTGTCGCCATTTGCCTGGGACAGCAGGCGGCCCCGGATATCTTATCTCCTGCGCCGGACTCCCGCTTTTCCAAGGGGCCGGTACGTGTGATTGCGCGCGCGGAGGGCAAGGCAGAGCTCCTGTTGGACGGCAGATCCATCGCCTCGGAATCCCCCGCCGCAGGCGTGCTGCTGGCTCATGTGGAACCGGCCGTTGGTGTACACGAGATCCGTTTGAAGACGGAAAAGGGGGAGCAGAAGATCCGGTTCTCGGTAGGGGAGGGAAGCTTCGCGGCCTTTCGCGAGCATCCACCGGTGGCCAAGTGCGAAACCTGTCATGCAGTAAAGAACGGCGTGTGGTCGCTGCAGCGGACCTCGCCCGTTCTGCTCTGCTTTCAGTGCCACAACAAAGAGACGTTTCCCAAGACCCACACCCACATTCCCGGCGTGTTGGCGGACTGCCAGATGTGCCACAACCCGCACGGATGGAGCACGGCGGCTTTCTTGACCATGAAGAAGGAACAGGCCTGCAAATTGTGCCATAACTAAGATCCGCTGCCCATAACTAATGCGCTTCAGACCGACATTAGTTTTTTGCGTCCTGCCCGGCAATTCCGTGGCTCAAAGGCAATGAGCCGCTGCCTCTGGACCCTGCCAAATCCGACTTTGGGCCGTTCCGGTGGAACCCCGCGATCCTGGAGCCGGCTTTCTTCCCGGGGATCCAGCACAGCTTCCGCTTCGCTCATGTTCACGCGCTCCATCTTTAACCCGGGCCGCTCCTTTGCCAACGTGATGAGCTTGAAAAATCCCTGGCACCGCCACACGCGCCCCGGGCTCAACGAACTGGCAGGCAAGCAGTAGAGGGGTCGTCCAGCGCCGTGGCCTCATAGGCTGACACCTGCTAGGCTGAACTTGAATGCCAAAGGAAGAGGCAGCCCGTCTTCGGCCCGCGCGGGCAGAGGCAACGCTTTCCACTCACGCGCTCAACAGCGGCACCCACTCCGCGTTGCCGGCGGACCTGGTGGAGAAAGCGGCGCGGCGCCTGGGGTGGGTGGGGGCTGTCTACGCTGTTTCCTATTTCATCGTGTATAACCTGAGCACGTACGCTTACCGTTACCAGCCGGAAGTGGCTCGGCACCTGGATTTCTATACCAACAGCATGATGGCGGGGGTGGCGTTGGGACTCGGCATCTTTGTCTTGTCTTTGAGCGGCAAGGTGGCGCCGCGAACCATGCTGGATGTGGGCCTGCTGTTTGAGGTGGCCGGGGCATTGCTCATCGGCATCGCGGAAACGGTGATGCCGTTTACGCCGGACTATAACATCCGAGGCCACTCGGCCATAGTCGTGTGGGTGGTGTTTTTTGTGCTGGTGGTGCCGGCGTCGACCGGGAAGGCCGCCATCGCATCGTTTTCCGCCGCCTGCATGGGCCCATTGGGGCTGTTGATCAACGTGGCCGTCCATGGCGTGCCGGTACCGTCCGAATCGCAACTAATGCTTCTCTTTGCGGCTCCATTCCTGATGGCCTTTTATGCCGTGCTGCTGTCGCGATATGTCTACAGCCTCGGCAAACAAGTGGGCAAGGCGTCCGAGATGGGCAGTTATGAACTGGTGGAGTTGATCGGCCGCGGCGGCATGGGAGAAGTGTGGCGGGCTCGTCATCGTATGCTGGCGCGGAGCGCGGCCATCAAGTTGATCCGGCCCGAGGCGCTGCAATTGGATTCGAAAGAAAAGATGGCCTCAGCCCGGCGCCGGTTTGAACGCGAGGCCCGGGCCACGGCCAGACTCACCTCCCCGCACACGGTGGCGCTGTACGATTACGGCGTCAGCGAAAGCGGCAACTTCTATTACGTGATGGAAATGTTGGACGGGTTGGACCTGGATACACTGGTGCTGCGGTTCGGTCCGCTGCCGGCTCCACGCGTAGCTTTTCTCATGTGCCAGATGTGTGAATCGCTGGCCGAGGCGCATGCGGCCGGACTCATCCACCGGGACATCAAGCCGAAGAACATCTTCGCATGCCGCCAGGGGTTGCTCTACGATTTTGTCAAAGTGCTCGATTTTGGTTTGGTGAAGGTGAGCGGAAGCTCAATCGATACGCGGTTGACACGCGAGGGGCTGACCACGGGAACGCCCGCCTTCATGTCGCCAGAGATGTCTATGGGCCATCATGAGGTGGATGCGCGCACCGACGTTTACGCGTTAGGCTGCGTGGGCTATTGGCTGCTCACCGGGCAGTTGGTGTTTGAGGCCTCGACCCCTCTGGCGATGGCGTTGGAACATGTCAAAACGATTCCGGTGCCGCCGTCGCAGCGTACCGAGATTGAGGTGCCGGAGGATATCGAGCGCATTCTGATGAGCTGTCTTGAGAAGGATCCCCGCGCCCGGCCGCAGTCGGCTCGGGAGCTGGGCCGCGCGCTGGCCTCATGCGCATCCGACGATTCCTGGAACTTCATCGATGCCGAATCCTGGTGGCGCATGCACCTTCCCGATCACGAGATTCATCCCATCCACGACACTCCTGTCAACAATTAGCCCGCATGCGAGCTCCGCTGTGGGGCTGGTACTTCGGAACGCTTTGGTAGAGAATGGTCCATTATGCGCGTACCCCCGCTTGCTGCCCTCGCACTCTCGCTTTTGCCGGCTTTTTCACAATCCGCGGCGCAATCCGGCATTGGGTCCGCACGAATGGTCGGACACGAATTCCGGCAGGACGACCTTCCCTCCATCGCGGCGGCGCCGGACGGATCTGTTTGGATCGCCTGGCTTAGTTTCGTGGGCGACCGTGACGATGTAGCCATCCGTCAATACAGCAACGGCAAATGGGGCAATCTGCAATGGGTGCCCAACACCAGCGGCGATAGCTGGCTGCCACAGATTGGCGTGGACGCGAGCAACCGCGTGTGGGTGGTGTGGTCGCAGATGGCGGGGAGCAACTGGGATCTCTATGCACGCCGCTTTGATCCGGGCAAGCAGGAGTGGGGATCGATGGAGCGCCTCACGAGCGATCCCATGCCCGACATCAACCCCCGGCTGGCGTCGGACGGCAAGGGCCGCATGGCGCTGGTCTGGCAAGGATTCCGCGGCAAGAATTCCAATATTTTTCTTAAAAACCTGGAGGGCGACAAATGGTCTGCCGATGTGCGGGTCACAAGCCGCGCGGCCAATGATTGGGAGCCCGCCGTTGCGCTGGATGCGAGCGGCAATGCCTGGGTGGCCTATGACAGCTATCGCAACGGCAACTACGACGTGTTCATGTCGCGAGTGAGCGGAGGCGCGGTGCAGGGCGCGGAAACGACAGTGGCCGCAACCAGTCGCTTTGAGTCACGCGCGACCGTGGCCGTGGATGGATCGAATCGCGTGTGGGTGGCCTGGGAGGCAGGCATGCCGAATTGGGGCAAGGACCAGGGCTACATTATTCGCGACCGTAAGACCGGCGTTCAACTGGGCGGGGTGCGGGCGCCGCGCCTGCGCTGCTTCGAAAACGGACAATGGCGCGATACGGTGGAGCCGCTGGCTTCGGCGTTCCCCAGCGGTCAAAACACCTACCAGCCCCATGTGTTCAGCGATGGCAAAGGGTCCGTTTACGTGGCGGCCAAAACGCGCATGAACCGCATGGTGCAACAGGGCACGGCCCGGCCCGGGAATCGGGGCTGGTGGGAGTACCGCCTCACACGGCTCGAGGGCGGCAAATGGTCTCCGTCGGTGGAGTTGCCCAATAGCCGGGGCCGCTCGAGCACGCGCCTCAACGCCGCGCTTGCCGCCGACTCATCGTTGTGGATGACGTGGGACACGGACGGCCGCACGGAAAGTTTCTTCCATCGTCCAAACCGGCAACAGGTCTATGCCGGCAAGCTCACGCCATCCCCGGCCGGCTCTCCGGCGTGGGGTCAGGCGCTCGATGACAATCTCCCGGCGCCCACGGTGGCTCATCCGGGTGAAGCCAATGATCTGAAACTGATCCGGTCCTACACGGCGCAGGTGGCGGGCAAGCCGCTCCACATTGTGCGCGGCGACTTTCATCGGCATACGGAGCTGAGCTGGGATGGCGGCGGGGCGGCCGATGGATCATTGCAGGACTTCTATCGCTACATGATCGACGCGGCATCCATGGACTTTGGCGCTTCGACGGATCATCAGGGCGGCGCGTGGCCATATTGGTGGTGGTATACGCAGAAGATGACCGACATGTACCATGTCCCGGGCGGCTACGTTCCCATCTTCGGTTATGAACGCAGCGCGATTTTTCCCAACGGCCATCGCAACATGTTCTTTGCCAAACGGTCCGAATCCCGCGTCACGCCGTTCCATTTGAAGGCGGGCGCAAACCTGTTTGGCCTGGGCGAGAATCCGATGGGCGATGAGCCCGGCGTCGGAACAGCGGAGCTGGTAGCCAATGACACAAAGCTGTTGTACGAGGAGGTGCGGCGGCTGAACGGCATCGCCATCTCACACACCTCCGGCACGCGCATGGGCACCGACTGGCGCGATAACGATCCGGAGATTGAACCCGTGGTGGAGATCTTCCAGGGCGCGCGCACCAGCTATGAACAGTTGGGCTTCCCCTATGTAGTGGTGGCTGGCAAAGACGACCAGCACATGGCCACCGCCGGATACCAGCCGGAGGGCATGGTGAAAAACGCCTGGGCCAAGGGATACAAGCTGGGCATCGTCACCAGCTCGGATCACGGATCCACGCACATCTCATTCGCGATGGTTTATACTGACAACCCCACGCGGCAGGGCGTGTTGGACGGCATTCGCAAGCGGCACACCTATGGCGCCACCGACAACATCATCATGGATGTGCGCATGGGCCAGTACTTCATGGGCGATGAGTTTCGCTTGAGCAAACCACTGCCATTGAAGGTGAAGGCGCACGGGCCGCGTCCGGTGGCGCGCGTGGACGTGATCAAGGATAATCAGGTGATCTACACCACCGAACCGAAGAAGCAGGACGTGGACTTCGAGTTCACCGACAAGGGTGAGATTGGCGGACGGCATTTCTACTACGTGCGCCTGATGCAGGAAGACGGGATGATCGCATGGTCAAGCCCGATGTTTATAAACTACTAGTGAGGTATCCAATGACTACAGGAAGCATGACAACCAGAAGAACTTTTCTAGGCGCGGCGCTCGCCGCCGGCGCGGCTTTTGCCAAACCCGAGAATGGACTGAAGCTCGGCGTTGCGTCCTACTCCTTCCGCAAGCTCACCCGGGCGCAGGCGATTGCCGGGATGAAGGAGCTGAACACTCCCTACATCAACATCAAGGAATTTCACCTGAAGTACATCAGCACGCCGGAGGAGATCGCGGCGGCCCGCAAGGAATTTGCCGCGGCTCACCTGGAGGTGCTGGGCGGCGGCAACATTGACCTGAAGGGCGATGAACCAAAGCTGCGCAAAATGTTCGACTATGCCAAGGCGGCCGGTTTTTCTCTGATCGTTTGCGCTCCGGCCAGGAACAACGTGCAACTGGTGGAGAAACTGGTGAAGGAGTACAACATCAAGGCCGCCATCCATAATCATGGGCCCGAGGATAAGGAGTTCCCATCACCGCAAAGCGTGCTGGATGCCGTCAAGGGGATGGATCCGCGCATGGGGCTTTGCATCGACATCGGCCACACGGCCCGCACGGGCGCAGACGTGATGGCATCGATTCGCGAAGCCGGCTCGCGCCTGCTGGACCTGCATGTAAAGGATCTGCGCAGTCTCAGCAACAAAGACAGCCAGTGCATTGTTGGCGAGGGCGCCATGCCGATCAAGGAGATCTTCGCCGAATTGAAGAAGATGAAGTTCACAGGCGGGGTGATGCTGGAGTACGAAATCGACGCCGACAATCCGTTGCCAGGGATGGTGAAGTCGTTTGCGAACATGCGACGGGTGCTGGGCGGGTTAAAAAGTTAGCCCGGGCTGGCCGAGCTATTTTCTCAAGAGCGCAAAGGGCGCTCGCCGCGCCACCAAACCCCGGAGGAACACGAGGCTTAGGTTCGCGGCGGGCAGCTCCGTTTTGCGCGTGTTCCTCAAGAGGCAGGCGTCCGCACTTGCTTAGGGTCGCGAGTTCAAATCCCGGCCCGGCCAAAGAAACCAAACTCACCACTGGTAGCCGTGGTATCCATTGGGATGCTCTGGTGGGATGCTCTGGCGTTGTTCTCTCTCCCGAGACGGCGGCAACTCCCCCACGCCTCGTTGAAGCTGCCGCGTGGTGTAATAGTGGGAGGCAGGTGAACAATAGTGGAGGAGCGTGTGCTGAGGCAATTCAAGAACTTCCATTGGATCGTGGCCGATCCGGAACTTCTGGGGGGTAAACTCGCGATTCGGGGAACCCGGTTCTCGGTCTCTTTCATTTTGTCGTGCCTGGCCGAGGGGATGAGTGTGGAGGAAATCGAGGAAACGTACGGCCAGTTTCCGCGCGAGGCGATCCCTGAGGTGATGCGAGCGGCGTCGGAGATCCTGGACGCGCCGAATGTGGCTGCTTGACGTTAACCTGCCGAAGAAGATCGGCGGGCTTCTCGGCGAGTTTGGAATTGAGGCTCACAGCGCCGGCGAGCGAGGGTGGGCCGGTCTCAACAACGGTGCCCTGGTGGAAGCGGCTCAACAATCCGGTTTTCAGTGCGTCCTTACGCGCGACCGTCTCTTCAGCGAGTCTGCAACCCGGGCGTTAAAACGCTTTCCTGAATTCTGCGTCGTACTCGTAACGATTCCGCAACTCCGTGGTCCCGAATTCCTGGAGCAGTTCCGAAGCGCATGGGTCAACAGCCCGATCCAACCCGTCGCTGGACAGTTGTTGCGCTGGCCCGCTGACTGATCGGGCCGGTCCTTCCGGTGATGCCACGACCGCCCACTGGGCCCCGGCGGAGAGGATCGGCCAAGTCGAGTTCTTGTGAGTCCAGTTCGCAATCGCAACAAAGAAAACCTTTGCGCCGCTAAACCGGGGAGAGCATTCGCAGGCACGCCAACTTAGGACAGGTGACGTTTGGGGAAAGCCAGGACTAGGATAAGAACTGGGTACTCGCTGAATAAATCTTTCCGTAAGCCTCGCATAACGAATAGCATCCCGCGCGGCGTCGTAGTGCTTCTTTCGCCGGCGCTGCTTTTCGCGCAATGGGACGACAGCCGGCTACGGCCCTTCCTCATAAACCACCGGTGGACCGGAAACTCACCGGTCGATCTTTCCGGCCAGTTGGACAAACCGGCGGGCAAACACGGGTTCATTCGCATCCGCGACGGGCACTTGGCTCGGGGCGACGGCAAAAGACTGCCAGCCTGGCGCGCCATGGCGTCAACTGCGTGCGGCTTCATTTCATCGATCTGTTCGCGCCGCGTGGAATCATTGACCGCTCGCGTGACGATAGCCGTACGTTCGATTCCAATCAACTCGATCGCCTCGATTTTCTGGTTGCGGAGTTCAAGAAACGCGGGATTTATGTAGACCTGAATCTGAATGTTGGGCGCTCCTACAAGCAGGACGACGGCGTCACCGATCACGACAGGATCAGATGGGACAAGGGTCTCGTGCTGTTCGATCCGCGCTTGATCGAGTTGCAAAAGGAGTATGCGCGCCAGATCCTGACGCACAAGAATCCCTATACGGGGACTGAATATCGCAATGAGCCCGCGGTGGCAATCGTTGAAATCCTGAATGAGAACGCCCTCTACATGGGTTATCGCGCTCCTACTCCGTTCTACGATGAGCAGTTGACCGCAATTTACAATTTGTGGCTCGCAAAGCGTAATGACGTCCCGGCGCCACGTTTGAAAGGCCCGGAAGTAGCCGCGGCCTCCCACGAGCGTTTTCACGCAGAAATGGCTTTCTACTCGGAAATGGAAGACCGCTTCTACCAGGACATGACGCACTATCTTCGCAAAGAGCTCGGTGTGCGCGTACCGATCACTGGTACGGCCGATCACAGCCATACGGGGAGCAGCTATCCCATGCTGGCCACGCTCTCACGCCTCGATATCATGGATGGCCACACCTATTGGCAGCATCCGGGATCGCGTGTGATGAATACCCCGATGGTGAATGACCCGTTTAACTCGACCGTGGTAAAGCTGTCCCGCACCGCCTTTGCCGGCAAGCCCTACACCGTAAGTGAAGTCAATCACCCTTTTCCGAACGAGTGGGCGAGCGAGGGAATTCCGATTCTCGCAGCCTACGCAAGCCTGCAGGACTGGGACGCGATCTTTCTATATACCTTCGAACCGAAGCGGGCGGCGGACTGGCCACCCTACGTGGGAGACCCGTTCGACATTTCACTCGATCCGGTTCGCATGACGCAGATGGCGTCCGGGAGCCTGATGTTTCTGCGCGGCGATGTTCGAGCCGCCAGGAAAACCATCGTCCGGAGCTATAGTCGAGAGCAGGTGGTCGACAGCCGGAGGCTCCCGCCAACGGAGTCGCCCTACTTTACCCCTGGCTTTCCGCTGGCGCTGCCGCTCACACATACCTCGCGCATCGGCTCGCTCAATGGCGCCGCCACGCCGGTCCCTACGCTCGCCGCCGCGGACCCCATCGTGTCCGATACCGGGGAACTGGCTTGGCATCGCGCCGAGGGAAAGTATGGCGTAGTAACAGTGGAGACGGAGCGAACGCAGGCTTTGATTGGGTTCCTGGCCGCCAACCCGAAAAGCACGAAGAATCTTTCGGCCCGCATCGAGACGCCCTTTGCGGCTCTGGTGTTGGTCTCGCTTGACGAAGAGCCGATCTCGCGCTCGTCTCGTTTGTTGTAGACGGCTGGTTCCCGCGTCGCCAACACCGGCATGAGGTGGAATCAGGCGCGAACGGGTTTGACGCAGCAAGGCGGCCCGCCATCGCTTGTTGAGCCGGTGCGGGGCGGCCTTGTTCTACGTGGATTGGAAAAGGCTGCCGGCGTTACCTGCCTGGCTTTGGACGGAGCCGGCCAAGCGCTGGCGGCCCCGGCCGCCGCTCAACGCACTTCGGATGGTTGGAGAGTAGCATTGGGTGATCCGGCCACAACTTGGTATTGGATCGCTGTTCAAAGGTAGACTGAAGACCAACCGGACAACCAGACGGCCTCGCGCGCCGAGCTGTTTTCTCAACAACTAAGCGCTACGGCCGCAACTGCTGTAGAATGGAGATTCGGGCCGTGGCGCAGCCTGGCTAGCGCGCTTGCTTGGGGTGCAAGAGGTCCCGAGTTCAAATCTCGGCGGCCCGACCAAACCTAAACCCCTCAATAGTTTACCCCGTACAACCTGGACAGGCGTTTTCGAAAGGGCGCTTGCCTCATGGTTCTCGCAAATTCCGTTCCGGCGTTCATTCAGGAAAAGAAGTTCCTCAAGAACGTCTCACCCGCAACCCTCGACTGGTACAAATACAGCCTGCAAGCCTTCGAACCGGTATTGAAGCTGGAACTCAACACCTCACACTAAATCAAGGCGGCAGTCATCAACCGAATCGCCGAACTTGAGACAGAAGGCCGGGGCAACACGGCCACCTCGGTCAATACCTATCCTCGGCCGCGTTTATCGTGGAGAGCAGACTGCTGACAGCCTGGCCGGCATCGCCGCTGGCAGTGTAGCCCGAACCCGCGGCTTCAGAAGCTGCTCGAGCAACAACACGCACGGCTTCCGAGGCGGCGTGTTCTATCTCTACCTTAGCTTGGCTTATTGGCGATGCGCCAATCCAAGCACATGAAGGTCATCGGCAACATCTATGAGAACCCGGAACCAGTGCGCTAAGCTGATTCAAGAGTGGGGAACTTTCTCTTTAGCCGCTGAATCTTCTTCTCTATTCCCGCTCGATAATTATCAACATATTTCAACATATCTAGCCTCTCCGTGTCTTAATCGGTAGGCTGCCTGGACGCCATAAATCGCCAGTACAGCAAAAAGTATATACATGATGAGGAACAATAAAAAATAGACTGTACGTAGTACGGTTTCTGCTGTTTGGGCATCGAGGAGAGGTGATGGAACCCTAGGATAAGGTGCGAAATATAGAGTTCCCACGGTCATTATAAAAGCAATTGGAATGGGCAAAAAACAGACTAAATAGGCGATAGAACCTAATAAGGTGGGCGGATTCTCAAGAGCACGTTTAAGAGAAAGTATTTGAACTCTGGCAGTCTTTTGCGAGCTAAAAGAATGTACTTCTCTAATCTTCTTCCACAACGTTTTTACGAGCCAAACATAAACAGGACTCAAGAGCCACAATACTGTCTTGAAGAGTGTGTCAGGCTGGGCAAACCACTCCGGAAACATGACCCTTTTATACCCTGTCCCCTTGCACGAGCGCAAGGGGTGAGTGTACAAAGGAGGAATATCGTGTAGATAAATTTGAGAGTATCCGCTCTCTGCCTTTTGCCGCGCTCGCTTCTGCGCTCGGCATCGACCTGTCCAAGTACAAAGTGAGGAAGAAGGGCCAAGAGTATTACGGCCCGTGCTGCATCCCCCCTCACGAACCGAAAACCAACACCACCAGCTTCAGCTATGACGCTGATGGCCGGTTCCTGCTTCTCGTGCAACGCCAAAGGCCGCGGCGCCATTGACCTGGTCCGCGCCGTCAGGCATTGCGGGTTCCAGGAGGCCGTGGATTTCCTGGGGGGTGTCTAACCCCAGACCGCGCCCCAAACGCCCCGGATAAGCGATTCTGGCGCGCCTGGGGAAGTCTTGGAAGGGCAGCTCAAGCCCTTAATTAAGCCTCCTGGATCCACATTGCCGATTTCACCATCAGCCTCTCAGTGTGATAGCGAGTAACGGCTTCGCTACCCGCGGACGTCAATCCGCCCGAATCCTCCGTATCCTATCCGCCGCTTACCGGGTCTCCTCAATCTGCTCGTGCGCGGCGGACATTGCACGCGGTTCCTCGGCGGCCTGCCGCCAATCCCGGCTGTGGCGCGAGTTCCTTCCCCGTTACTTACCAGCGCAAGGATGGCCAAAATTGCGGAGGCGCAACCCGAGGGAGCGGTCCGGCCAAATCAATTTCGCGCCGGAAAGCAACTACGGCGATCTGTCCTCAGGCCGTGGCGGATTGAACAACAGCCCCAGTTGCGGCGTCGGCGGGTTTGCCGGCAATGGACCATTTCTGCTGCCAATGCCGCCAGGCAAGACTGATCACACGCGTGACTTCGACAGAATCCAGCGGCTTGGGCAGAACATCATAGCCGCCCAAATTGAGAACTTCTCCCCAGAGCTGTTCATCGGCATCGCGGGCGGTGACGATGATAAGAGGCGGGGAGGGCAAGGCTTCGGCTTGGTTGAGCAAGTCGAGCCAAGTTCCATCGGGCAGATCCCGTTCACAAACCACTACGGCCAAGCTGTTTTGATGAAGAACCTGTATCGCTTCGCAACACTCATGGGACTCGATCATCGCCCAATTTGTGTGTTGAAGGACGCTCCGCAGTCTGGAATGAGTCTCCTCCAGAGGGCTCACAGACAACACAACAACGGTGTCGTTCGTGCGGAGCGGGTTAGGACGGAAACTCTGTAAGGCGGCCATAGGCAACCTCCTTCTTTTCCAGACCGGACACTCGCTTGGCCTTATCTTGCGCCCGGGAAGTAAAATAGTCAAGCACGATTAAACGAAAATCGAAAATCTTAATCGGCTTGCTTGCAGACGCAGCCGGGAGTTCATACACGCTTTTCACAGTTTGTTCGTCAGCTTGATAGTGAAGCTCCTATTGGCATTGCTATGCCTGATCACGATGGCGGAGGCACAGGCTGACCTGGGGCGGCTGCTCCGGGGGATAGAGAACCGTTACAACTCCCCCAGGACGATGCAAATGCTGTTTGAGCAGTCGCTTACGGGGACGGGCCGCATCGCGCGCGTCGAGTCCGGCGTGTTGTACTTGCGCAAACCGGGCCGGATGCGCTGGGAGTATCATAGCCCAGAGGGGAAGCTGTTTCTCTCCGATGGCAAGAATGTGTACTTTTACAGTCCGGCAACACGCCGGGCCGAGCGGTCCAAGCTCAAGCAGAGCGACGACATGCGGGCGCCGATCGCGTTCCTTATGGGAAAGTTGGATTTTCAACGCGACTTCCGGGAATACCGCACTTGGCCCGATGGCGCGGATACGCATCTGGTTGCAACGCCGAGGTCGGACAAAGCCCCTTACACAAGTGTGGAATTCGTGGTGCAACCGTCATACCAGATCAGTGTCTTGAAGGTGATAGGGCATGACCGCAGCGTGATGCAGTTCAAGCTGAGCCATGAGCTGATCAATCCGCCCATCGAGGACAAGCTGTTTCAATTCAGTTTGCCGGCGGGGGCCGAGATGGTGGATGTGAACGGCCAGGAAGGCAGGCAGTAACATGGCTGAGTTCCTGCTGAAGTACGCCGACGCCAAAGGTACCATTCACCGCCAGGTGGCCGAGGCCGAATCGGAAAAGGAATTGCGGGACCGTTTGTCCCAGCAGGGTTTCCTCATCTATTCCATCAAGCCGCGGGGAGAGATTTCAATTCGATTGGGCGGCGGGCGGAGAAAACTCGACCTCGAGAAATTCCTGATCTTCAACCAGCAATTCTTAACGCTGGTGCGAGCCGGGCTGCCGATCTTAAAGTGCCTGGACCTGCTGGCCGACCGGCTGACGGATCCTAAAATGGGCAAGCACATCAAGGCCGTGCGGGATGAAGTGAAAAAGGGTACAGGACTGTCGGATGCGTTTGCCAAGCAGCGGGTGTTTCCCGCCATTTATGTCACTTCCGTCATGGCGGGAGAAAAAAGCGGATCGCTCGGCGAGGTGATTGAGCGCTACGTCAGCTATACCAAGCTTGCCTTGTCGGTACGGAAGAAGATCATGCTGAGTTTGTTGTATCCATCCGTGCTGGTGGTGCTGGTGCTCACGCTGATCGTGTTCATGATTACCTACGTTGTGCCAAGCTTTGCGGATCTTTACAGGTCGCTTGAGGCCGAGCTGCCCATTGTCACCCAATGGCTGATCGCCTTTGGGACCACCGCACGGGACTATGTGAAGGTTGGTGTGGTGGGAATCATCGGGGGCGTCGTGGCGTTCCGTTACTGGTCGCAAACCGAGTCTGGAGCGGAAAGGCTGGAACGCATACGGCTGGGAGTACCCATCCTGGGCAATATCTGGATCAAATACCAAGTGGCGCAATTTGCCCGCGTGTTGAGCACCCTGCTGATGGGCGGCATCCCGCTGGTGCAGGCGCTTGAGACGGCGGGCGAATCATTGGGAGCGCGGCTCCTGCGTAAATCGCTCGACAAGGCGCGGCGGCTGGTGAGAGAAGGGCAGCCGCTGTCCGGAGCGCTGGCCTCCACCGGCATCTTTCCGCCGCTCTCCATCGACATGATTGAGGTGGGTGAATCCACTGGCGCCTTGCCGGCGATGCTGTCCAGCGTGGCGGAGTTCTACGAAGAGGATGTGAACACGCAGATGAGCGCCACGCTGGCCTTGATAGAGCCGGTGATCATGCTGTTTATGGGCGGCTTTGTCGCCTTTGTTCTGGTTGCGCTGTATCTCCCCATCTTTTCCTTGGCCGACACCTTGCGGTAGATTGGCAAAGGGTTGCCCGGGTCCTTGATTTGATGCACCTGCGCGGTTTGACCCGTTTGGCCGGCTATACCGGCGGTTGTATGGCGGTAGCCCCCGGCACATCTGCTTGCACGGTGATACAGTACGGAAAGTATGATCCGTGAACCTCGCACTTTGCCCAACAGCCTCAGCCGGCGCGGATTTCTTTCCACCTTGCCTCTAGCTTCGGCAAGCATGGCCCGAGCCGCCGCGGAAATACGCCCCAACATCCTGCTGGTGATGGCGGACGATTTAGGTTTCGAGTGCCTCGGCTGCAACGGCGGGACATCTTACCGCACGCCGAACCTGGACCGCATGTCCCGCACCGGCGTGCGCTTTACGCACGGCTACGCTCAACCGCTGTGCACGCCTACCCGGGTGCAGTTGATGACCGGGCAACACAATTTTCGCAACTGGCGCTCGTTCGGAACCATGGACCCCACGGAGAAAACCTTCGGCCACATGATGCAGGGCGCCGGTTATCGAACCGCCATCATGGGAAAGTGGCAATTTTATAGTTACGAGGGACAGGGGTCGCCGCGGCGTGGCGCGGGGATGAAGCCCGAACAAA
Source organism: Terriglobia bacterium (assembly GCA_016650235.1). Taxonomy (GTDB): domain Bacteria; phylum Acidobacteriota; class Terriglobia; order Bryobacterales; family Bryobacteraceae; genus VFZE01. The sequence continues at coordinate 3,364 of JAENWC010000311.1, read as the reverse complement.
GCGGCTTTCATGAATACCTGCTCTGGCATGACCTTTACACGGAGACGAAAGGTTCGCGCTATGCCGATCCCGTGATCAACGAGAATGGCAAGCTGCGGCAGGACGCCAAGGGTAAGTATGGTCCGGATCTCGAGCTCGAGTTTCTGAACGGATTCATGAAGCGCAACAAGGAGCGCCCGTTCTTTGCCTACTATCCAATGACTCTGACGCACGGGCCGTTCAATCCGACGCCCAGGAGCGCCGGCTGGGCCAAAGGAGACCGTCTGAAGAACGACCCGAAATACTTTGGCGACATGGTGGAGTACATGGACGACATCGTAGGCCGCCTGCTGAAATCAGTGGACAGTCTGGGACTGGCCTCGCGAACCCTGATCCTGTTCTATGGGGACAACGGCACACCGCCGGAGATCACTTCGCGAATGGGAGACCGTGTAGTTCCGGGCGGCAAGGGGCGGACCACCGATGCGGGCATGCATGTGCCGCTGATGGCTCAGTGGCAGGGGGTGACGCCTGAAGGACGCACATGCCCCGACTTGATCGAGTCCACTGATTTCCTTCCCACGATGATGGATGCGACGGGAGCCAAGTGGTTTGCCGGACGGCCGCTCGATGGCCGTAGCTTCCTGCCGCAAGTGCGTGGTAAAAAGGGGAACGCGCGGGAGTGGGCCTTTGCTCACTATGATCCCCACCCGGGCTGCAAGGTGAACTACACGCCGACGCGCCTCGCCTGGGATCACCGGCACAAGCTCTACATGGATGGCCGGCTATTTGATATCCAGAATGATGTGCTGGAGAAGTCCCCCATTACGGCTGGCAGCGGAAGCATGGAAGCCCAGGCGGCGCGCCGGAAACTACAAGCGGGCCTGGATCAGATGGCGCGGGTAAAGCCTCCTAGATTCAACAAGTTCGCAACGGACGGAAGAACGGCATATTAAAGGTCGTTTACTGTTTCTGGAAGCCTACATTCCTAAACATTGTATAGGAACGCGCCCGGAACGTCTGAAACTCCTTTGTTTTCAATCTCCTTTGATTTGTTGTTGATTGGAGTGAAAAGTGCTGCTTATAAAGCCGATAGACCTAGGAGAGGGTTTCTATGAAAAATATGCAAGCATCCAGGCTGGCTCTTCCCGCCTTCGCACAGGCAGTCCGCAGATCTGTATGGGCCGTCGCTTTTCTTCTCGTTCTGGCCGGCTCGTTGAGCGCCCAGATCACCGGTGATTTGAAAGGAAGCGTCCTCGACGGTTCGGGGGCGGTGGTTCCTTCCGTCAAGATCTCGCTGAAAAGCCTCGAGACCGGGGAAACTCGAACTGCCGGCGTCTCCGCCGATGGCGTCTTTGTGTTCAACCTTCTGAAGATCGGACCGTACGAAGTGAGAGCCGAGGCCGCGGGCTTCCGCGCCGCGCTCACGCAAGTGGAAGTGAAGACCGGCGAGATCGGCTACCTACAATTCAAGCTCGAAGTAGGCCAGGTAACCGAAACAATCACGGTCAGTGATGCGGCCACTCGCCTCGACACCGAGAACGCACAGATCCAGCGCTCCTTTACCGGCGATAGCATCCAGGATATTCCGGTCAATCGCAACCCGAACCTGTTTGCGCTTTCCGCGCCGGGCGTGACTCCCGTTACGTCTAACAATCCGTTCCTCGGATCGGGCAGCTTCAACTCGAATGGCGGACGAGGCCGCGGGAACAACATCATGGTCGACGGCATCACGGCAACCGACGAGTCTGTAACCGGCACCGGCGGCCCGCTGGGACCCTTGAATTTCTCCGCCATCAAAGAGGTCAAGGTCATCACCAACAACTTCAGCGCGGAGTACGGCCGCAACGCGAGCTCCCAGGTTCTTTACATTACCAAGGGCGGCACCAACGAGCTTCACGGGGAAGCCTACTACTACGTTCAGAACACCTCACTCAATGCCCGGCCGTTCTTCGACCGCACCGGAAAGACCAACATCACCAAGATCAATACCGCTGGATGGGCGGTCGGCGCCCCGGTGTTCATTCCGAAAGTGCTCGACGGACGCAATCGTGTCTTCTGGCACACCACCTACGAACGCTTCTGGCAGCGCGGCGCGGGCGCTACGCGGATCGCGCGTGTTCCCACCCCCGCACAGGCCGCTTCCATCACCGACCCAACCTCAAGAGCGCTTTTTACCCAGTACCAGGTCCCCACTTCGCCAAGCGGTCAATTAGAAACCGCGGCGCCGAACAAGGCAGACACGTATCAATTTGCTATTCGTGGCGACGTGAACATCACGCAACGTGACTCCCTGTGGGCGCGCTACAGTGTCTACGACAGCCAGGAAGCCGCTACGAGCCTGACGTTCGTCGGCTCCAATCTGCCCGGCTTCGGCGCTACCAGCACGAACCATCCGCGGCAGGCAACGCTGGCCGAAACGCACGTGTTTGGCACATCGGCGGTGAATGAATTCCGCTTCGGATTTGGCCAGAGCAAACCGGATTTCCCGATCGATACCCCCTATCCGCTCGGCACGCGCATCATTTTTGGCAGCGCCGAAGTCACGAGTCTAGGCGTCTGGGAAGGCCTGCCGCAAGGGCGCGAACAGAGAACCTACCAGTTTACTGACAATTTCTCGCTCGTTAAGGGAGCGCACAGCCTCAAAGTCGGCGCCGAGTACTACCGTCTGGAGGCCGACTCTATCTTCGATGCCTTACAGCGGCCGGTTCTAACCTACGCCACCTTCGCTGGCTTTGCCAGCGGCATGCCTGCCACCTATCAGCAGCGCTTCGGAAATTCTCAGCGCGCCAATCGCGTCAAGAACGTATTCGCCTTCTTTCAGGATGACTGGAAAGTGACCCGCACCTTCACGGTGAATCTCGGGATTCGCATGGAGTTTGCCGGCGGCCCCACCGAGGCCAATGGCACGATCTCGAACTTGAATCTCGACAACAGGACCGCGCATGGCGCTGCCGGGGCCGGCCCGTTCGGCCTGCTCGAAAACGGCAAACCCGCTTTCGACAGCAACTACAACTGGGGCCCGCGCCTCGGTTTCGCCTGGTCTCCGGGGAGTGGCAGAACGGTCGTCCGCGGCGGTTATGGCGTTGCCTACGACTTCGTCTTCCTCAATCCAATCACCAATCAGCGCTTCCTGCCCCCGTTCATCGTTACAGGCACTCTGAGCGGCGCCGCCAGCTTTGCCGGCAATAATACGGTCGACAAGCTCGTCGCCGGAACCGCGCAGATTCAGGCTGAGACCAAGGCCCAGGTGGGCAATCTGGCCCAGAACGTACTCAACTTCGGCGCTGTCTCGCCGGCAATCGCCCAGAACCTGAGCAACTCTCAGGTCCAGCAGTGGAATTTGGGCGTTCAGCGCGAGTTTGCGCACGTGGTGTTCAAGGCG
>JAENWC010000310.1 GCA_016650235.1 Terriglobia bacterium | reverse complement strand
TCCACGGCGGAAAGATGACATGACTTGCTCATGTCCCAGGATAAGACAAACAGCATCTGCCTGTCTAGTTATTTGTTGGACACTACACTAGTATGTGGTTCTCAGGTTTAGCCGGGTCTGGTTTCCGGTGGCTTGGTTACCAGCCTGGCGACATGGAGCCCGATTCCGCCACCCAGTCGCGATGCTCGCCATTCCACAGTGAAACCGGCACGCGCCAGTTCATCTTCGAACTGCGGCATGGTCACATATCGGCGGATCGACGGCGCAAGATAGCCGTACACGATCGGTTCGCGGTGCCATAGCCATCCTGCCAGGCGCCCGGCATTCCACATGTACCAAAGAAATAGCTCTCGCCAAACTCGGCCAGCGGGTTTGTAGAAATCCAGATTCAGCAGGATACCGCCCGGCTTAAGCACTCTCGCAATCTCGATTAGACCCTGGCCGAGATCCGCGGTGTTTCGAAGACCATAGCCGATGCTGACAACGTCTACGCGGTTTTCACGAAGGCACAGCTCCAGCATGTCGCATGCCACAAGCAGTAAGGTCGTGCCGTTGTTCCGCAAACGAACTCTGGCCGCTGCAAGCATCTGGGGGCTGAGATCCAACCCGAGAACAAGAGTAGCGCCGGTACGTTCGGCCAAATCGATACCCAAATCGCCGGTTCCACATGCTAAATCAACGATGCAGGGGGCTCTAGCAGCACGCCTTGAGCCTTCTCTAACCAGAAGAGCCTTCCACCCGCGATCCATTCCGAAGGAGAACAATTGTGTAAATGCGTCATAGCCGGGCGCGAGAATATCGAACATGGTCGATACGTACTTCCTCCTGAGAAGCTTGTCTTCGAGGTGCGTGTCTAGGCCCATCGCCGCAAGTTCCCGCGGATCCCTGCCATCACGGGCCGTCAATGGTATCACATTCTCCCATTTTGATTTTCAGCCACAGCTACCGGAGCGTGCGGCCTTAAGTGCCTATATGTCATGTAACGCCCCCATGGCTTTAACATCGGTCGGCTACCTACGCCGGCGCCAGCCAGCGCTGCTCGGGACGTTCGCGTTGCTGGGTGCGTGCATCGCGATTGTTCCGCTGGCGATGTGGCGATGCCTAATGATCGCATGCCGTCGTTGGGATCGGGCCGGAGCGCGAATCCTCTCGCGTCGTGCATGCGATGCTGTTGCCAAAATATCCCACGTGTATGCGTCTCAGCGTTACGTGAAGATCGCACGCTTTAGCGCTCATCGCGGGGCGAGCAGGGAGAGGCGGCACCAGGGAATGTGGCGGCGGATCCGCGCCCGGTGGAGTCCAGCCTGCCGGGCCAGATCGGCCAGTTCCCGCTTGCGGAAGGAGGCCTGGACGGAAACGGGTCCATCATACAGCGTGATCGGACTCCAGCCAAAGAGCCAGCCTGTGGCCGGCAGCGTGTAGTAGGCGAGGCGGTTGCGTTCCAGATCGGAGACGATGAGGGCGCGCCTTGCCGTCTGGTGAAACGAGGCGAGCATCTCGACGATTTGCGCGTCCGGGAAGTGGTGTAGAAACAGGGCGCTTGTGACGAAGTCGAAGCTGCGCCGGTCAAACGGGAGGCGAGTGGCATCGGCTAGCAGACGGGGAGGCGGAGCGTTTCCGAGATTGACACTGTTGCAGTCCAGCGAGGTGACGGTAGCCTGCGGGAACCAGGACCGTATGGCGCGGGCGTGGTCCCCGCCCGCTGCGCCAATGTCGAGAACGGTAAATGGTGTGGCGGGCGCAACCGAGGCAAGCAGGCCGCGCATGATGCGGTGACCGCCAAAATAGCGGTTGATGCGGACCAGGTCTCGCAGATTGTGCTCGGCGATGGAGGGTGGCGCGCCATCGAGCAGTTCGGTTTGAATGATGCGGGCAGCCTTCATCTTAAGAGATCATGCGGTGAAGGCAAGAGCGGCGAAGCTGACAACGCTTTGGGGATCGATCTGCCAGTGCTGGTAGCGGAGCAGGTGCGCGCGCGCCTCCGGAACAGCTCGGAGGAAAGTGTAGATGGGCGAGGAGCCGCACCATTTGAGGTCATCCTGATTGTCCTGGATCATGTCCCAGAAACCGCGCGCATCGCCGCCGGCGATACGCTGTATGCGGTCCTTGTCGCGAGAGGAGATTGCGAGCATTTCACCTTGGTGAGCGACGGCTTGGAACGAGTCGCCGTAACGGCGTCCAATGTGAGCCATGTCGACACCGAGCACCCAGACGAGCTGGTCTTTGTGTTTAGCGTGAAGTTCGCCCAGTGAGGAGAGAAAGCGATGGACCGCCTCGTCCTGTTCCGGCGCGCCACCCTCATAGATACTCTTGGCATAGGGCCCGCAGAGGATGGGCAGCACGCGCACGCCAGCGCCGCAGACGTGCTGGAGGAATGTGATCTGGAATTCGATGGAGTGCTCGGTGGCGTGGCAGTAGTCTTCCATCTCGATGGAGGAGGGAGCCTCGGCGGCGAGCCAATCGACCATGGAGCGCTCGGTGCGCGCCTCGCCGGTGGGGGTGATGAAGTTCTTGCGCGTGAGACCGAAGCGCTCCGGAGCGCCATAGTGCGAGGTGCCCAGTACCACGAAGATCTTGTCGTGGTGCGCGGGGCCCAGCAGCCGGTAGGCGTCGCGATAGCTTTCCCATGCGCCTTGGGGGCTGGCGTGCGGGGCGGCCAAGCCGATCAGATTACCGTTGGATAAGAAGGGCGCGGGATCTTGGTCCGGTGCGGAGAAGTAGCCGTCGAGAAACTGGCGGAGTTCGGCGGGCTCATCCGGATAAGCAGTGCCGGCATGCGCTGGTTGGCGCGTGGGGGCGCTGGAGAATTCGTCGTGCCGCGCCTGGCGCATATTGAGGTAGGCTTCGTTTTCGAGAAAGCCGGCCTGGCTGAGAGAATCGATGAGTTGTGCGCCGGCGTCACCGACGCTAAGCTCGCCTGTGATCCGGACGAGGGCCTGCCGGAGGTCGAGTGCAGTGGAGACGCCGTCGAAAAGTTCGAGGACCTGGACCAGGACGGGTGGGATGATGAGAGTAACGTCGGAGTATTGGTAGGGGTCGCGAATGAGGAGTCCCGGGCGGTCCTCGACCGGGCTGGCCATGAAGTCCAGGTTGTTGCGCAGCGGGGCCAACACCGTTGATGAGTGCAGCGAGAGGGGATGCTCCATTGACTAAGGGTACAATTCTAAGTAACCGTCCGCAAAATGGAGCTCGTCCCGGCGCAGTGGTTGGCGGTTGCTCAGGTGTATCGAGGGCCGGGCCGGCCCTTTGCGGACTAGAGGACCAATGCCGATGAGAACAGAACAGGTAGCGCTGATTACGGGAGCCGGCGGAGGGCTGGGAACAGTGGTCACGGCGGCTTTTCTCGAGGCGGGGCTGCGGGTGGCCGGGCTGTCCCGCCGGTGGAAGAATGCGCCGGAGCACGAGAGATTCTTCGCTTTGGAGGGGGACTTAGCGTCCGCGGATGCAGCGGAGATGGTAGTGCGCGGGACCTTGGCGCATTGGGGGCGGCTGGACGCAGTGGTCCATCTGGCTGGCGGATATGCCAGCGGCGGAACGTTGGAGCAGACCCCGGACCAGGTGTGGGACGAGATGCTGGAAGTGAATTTGCGGACCGCGGTGCGGCTGATGCGGGCGGCGGCGCCGGTGATGCAGCGCGCCGGGCAAGGCCGGATGGTGCTGACCGGCTCGCGAGCGGGAGTAAGTCCGTCGGCGGGACTATCGGCGTACGCGGCATCGAAGGCGGCCTTGCACGCGGCGGTGCAGTCGGCCTCCGAGGAGTGGAAGCGGCAGGGGATCACGGTGAACGCGGTGCTTCCTGGAACCATCAACACGCCGGCCAACCGCGCTGCGATGCCAGGGGCAAATATGGACGAGTGGGTAAGCCCGGACTCGATCGCGTCGATGATGTTGTGGTTGTGTTCGGATGCGGGCGCGGGCGTGACGGGGGCGTTGATTCCCCTGTATGGCAGGAGCTGAGCAAAGGAGTTGAACAGATGAAATTGAATGAAGACCAGTTGCAGGCGGCCTTGGGCGAGCTTAGCGGATGGAGCGTTGTGAACGGCAAGCTGCACCGCGAATACAAGTTCCCCGACTTTGTGCACGCGTTCGGATTCATGGCAACCGCGGCTGTGGCCATTGAAGCGCGGAATCATCATCCGGAGTGGAGCAACGTGTATAACCGCGTGACGGTGGACCTGACCACGCATGATAGCGGAGGAATCACGGACAAGGACGTAAGTCTGGCGCACCTGCTGGAAGGGTTGGCCAAGAGGCTGGCATGAGAACAGTATTGTTCGCGATCGCCTTTGCATCCATCCTTCTCAGCGGCAGCCCGGGAGATTTGGATGAGGCGGTTGAGGAGTCCATCCGGCTTAAGGAGATTCCGGGCGCAGTATTGTGGGTGGGAAAGTTGGGGGCCGGAGGAAAGCCGGAGGTGCTGCACAGTAAGGCGTATGGGAACCGCGCGCTGGTCCCGGCGGTGGAGCCGATGACGATGGATACCATGTTCGACGCGGCATCCCTGACCAAAGTGGTGGCAACCACTTCCTGTGTGATGAAGCTGTTTGAGCAGGGCAAGATCCGGCTGAACGATCCGGTGACGCGCTACCTGCCGGAGTTTCAGGGTGGCAAGAGCGAGATCACCGTGCGCCATTTGTTGACGCATTACTCGGGATTGCGGCCCGATGTCGACTTGAAACCGGCCTGGAGCGGTTACGAGACAGGGATACAGTTGGCGCTCATCGACAAGCCCGTGGCCGGCCCCGGAGAGACGTTTCTCTACAGCGACATCAACTATTTATTACTGGGCGAGATGGTACGCCGGCTGAGCGGAAAGTCATTGGCCGAGTATGCGCGCGAGACTGTGTTTGATCCGTTGGGAATGCAGGATACGATGTTCCAACCACCGGAAGGGCTACTCGGCAGGATCGCCCCGACCGAGCGTCTGAACGGATCCGGAGCACCGTTGCGCGGAGTGGTGCATGATCCCACCACACGCTACATGGGAGGCATTGCGGGTCACGCGGGGCTGTTCACGACCGCGGCGGACCTGGCTAAGTTCGCCGGGATGCTGCTGGGCGAGGGAGCAAGTAGCGGCGATCGCATATTCAGCGCGGCGGTGGTGCGCAAGTTCACCACGCCGCAAAGTCCGGCTGATCGGATGATGATACGTGGTTTGGGATGGGACATGGATACGCGATTCACGGCCAACCGGGGCGAACTGTTTCCGCTGGGAGGATTTGGGCACACGGGATTCACGGGAACTTCGATGTGGATGGATCCGGTGTCGAGGACATACGTGATTTTGCTCACCAACAGCGTGCATCCTCGGGTAATCGGTCCCATCAGTTCCTTGCGGTCCAAGGTGGCCACGATTGTAGCCGCGCAGGCTGGTTATGAGCAGCCGGGGGCGTACCTCAGCGGATACAACGAGACGATGGCCGGGGCAAGGCGGCGCGTGGCGCGTAACGGAGAAGTCCTCACCGGGCTGGACGTTCTGGTCAAGGAGAAGTTTGCGCGTTTGTCCGGTAAGCGTGTGGGATTGATTACCAACCATACGGGATTCAGCCGGGATGGTAAGAGGAACGTGGATCTCATGCTGGAGTCGGGCGTGCGGTTGACGGCGCTGTTTTCGCCCGAACATGGCATTGCCGGAGTGGAAGATCATGAGAACGTCGGCCACGCGCGGGACGCCGCCGGCATCCCCGTGTACAGCCTCTACGAGGGAAAGAATCGGCGGCCTAGTAAGGACATGCTACGCAATGTGGACGTACTGGTATTCGATATCCAGGATATGGGCACGCGCTTTTACACCTACATGTGCACAATGCTGTACGCGATGGAAGAGGCCGCCAGGCATAACATCAGTTTCCTGGTGCTCGACCGCCCGAATCCGTTGAACGGGGTGCAGGTGGAAGGTCCGATGCTGGATACGGATCTGGAGAGTTTCGTCGGCTGCTACCCTTTGCCGTTGCGGCACGGAATGAGCCTGGGCGAGATTGCGAAGATGGCCCAGGGTGAGCGTGGCTGGAGCACGCCTGTGGATGTAGTGAAAATGGAGGGGTGGCAGCGGGGCGATTGGTGGGATTCCACTGGGCTTGTGTGGGTGAATCCATCGCCGAATATGCGGAGCCTGCAGGCGGCGCTGCTGTATCCGGGCGTAGCGATGCTGGAGTATTGGAGGGACTATTCGGTCGGTCGCGGAACCGACGCCCCGTTTGAGCAGATTGGGGCGGATTGGATGGATGGCCGTCGCTTGGCGGCGTACCTGAACAGCCGCAAGATCGCGGGAGTGCGGTTTCATGCGACGCGATTTCAGCCAACCGCATCGAATTTCGCGGGAAAGACGGTGGAGGGCGTCCGCCTTCTGATCACGGACCGGGATCAATTTTCCAGCAGCCAGTTGGGCCTGGAGTTGGCGGCCGGCTTACTGCGGCTGTTTCCAGGACGGTCCAAACTGGAGGTCAATCAAAAGCTGATTGGCAACTGGGCCGTGATGGCGGCGCTGGAGCAGGGGGAAGATCCGAGAGTGATCCTGGAGCGGGAGAGGGCGCGGTTGGAAGCGTTCCTTGGGATTCGAACGAAGTATCTGCTCTATTGAGTCGCATCCACTTCGCTAAGGCCGCCGCTCCCCCTTCATCGCGCGAGGGAAGGCTAGTTGGCAGACGCCTTGGCGGCCGCCGAATTGGTCTTTAGTTTGCCCGCCGGAAGTGCCGTTCGAGTTTGGGCGTCGGTCCGCTTCTTGGCTTCAGCGAGCCAGAGCGGGGGACGGCCGCGGCGCTTACCGCGACCGCTCGCCAGCCTTTCGAGGGTCGTAATCGCCTCTTCAATTTGTTCGCGCTCCTGGCGCAAATCCGTCAGCATTTTGGTGACATCCAT
>JAENWC010000309.1 GCA_016650235.1 Terriglobia bacterium | reverse complement strand
CCCAACCTTGCCCATCCCTGTCGAGGAGCAAAAGGCCAGGATCGGCGCGAAGCCCCTCTACGAGTACTTGAAAAAGTACAAGGGAATCGCCATCTCGCACACCTCGGCCTCCAGCATGGGAACAGACTGGCGCGACAACGATCCGGAGGTGGAACCGCTGGTGGAGATCTACCAGGGCGACCGCGTCTCCAATGAATATGAGGGTGCTCCCAAAGCAGCGCATGCCGCCAACCGGGCTACGGCCCCCGGCGGATTCCAACCTGCCGGCTACGTCTGGAATGCCTGGGCCAAAGGTTACAAGCTAGGCGTGCAGGTCTCCTCCGATCATCTCTCCACACACATATCCTACGCCTGCACCATCGCGGAACAGTTCACCAAACAGGGGCTGCTCGACGCCATGCGCGCGCGCCAATCCTACGGCGCCACCGACAATATTGTTCTCGACTATCAGTTGGAGCTGGCCGGCCGGCGCCACATGCAGGGCTCCATTGTGAAAGGCTCCGGCTCGCCCAAACTCTTAGTCTCCGTTAGGGGCACCAAGCCCATCCGCCAGATCGACATCATCCGCAACAACCAGTTCATACACGCCGTGCATCCGCTCCTGCAGGACGCCAGTTTCACTTTCACCGACACCCAACCGCTCGACAAGGAAAGCTACTACTACGTCCGAGTGCAGCAGGTGGATGAGCAGGTGGCGTGGTCGTCCCCCGTCTGGATCACTAAGTGACGAGGCGGACTTTGCTACAGGCCTCCGGAGCCGCTCCGCTTGTGGCGCAGGCGCGCGAGGCGCCGCCGAACATCGTGTTCCTGATCTCGGATGATCACAGCGCGCCCGGCCTCGGCTGCTATGGCAACAGCGCCATACAGACCCCGCACCTGGATCGCATGGCGCGGGAGGGCATGCGCTTCAATAAGTGCTTTGTGACATCTCCGCAGTGCAGTCCCAACCGAAGTTCCATTTTCACCGGCTGCGCGCCGCACACGACCTCCACCTCGCGATTGCACACGCCCATGCCGGATTGGGAGCCGAGCTTTCTCGAGCCTCTCAAGGAGAAGGGCTACTTTGTTGGCGCTTACCGCAAGGTGCACCAGGGCGCGGCCTTCGACAAGCGCTGGAACTACTACGGCAGCGCCAAGGCAAGCTTCGACGAATTCTTCGACAAGCGCCCCGCGGACCAGCCCTTTTTTCTCCATGTCGGCTTCACCGATCCTCATCGGCCCTACGCCGACGGCGCGATTGCCAAGCCGCATGACCCCGCCCAAGTGACCGTCCCCGCTCACCTTCCGGACACTGCCGCTGTCCGCAAGGATCTGGCGCACTACTATGATGAGATCTCACGCATGGACTCCGAGTGCGGCCGGGTGTTTGATATTCTCCGCCGTCGTAATCTCGACAGGAACACGCTCGTCGTGTTCACGGGCGACAACGGCATGCCTTTCCCGCGCGCCAAAGGAGCCTGTTACGATCCCGGCCTCAATGTCCCGCTGCTGGCCTGGTGGCAAGGCCGCATCGCGGCCGGCACGGTAAAGGAAGATCTCATCGCGCATGTGGACCTGCCGGTCACCTGGCTGGAGGCGGCCGGCATCGCCAAGCCCGCCAAAATGCAAGGACGCAGTTTCCTCAATCTGGCGCGTGGTTCCGGCGCTTACGCGCCGCGCACCGAGATCTGCGCCGAGCGCAACTGGCACGACAACTTCGACCCCATCCGCGCCGTGCGCACACACCGCCACAAGCTCATCTTCAACGCTGCGCCGCATTTCCCTTACCGCCCCGCCTGGGACCTGGAAGGCTCGCCCACCTGGAAGTCCTACCTCGAGGAGGCCCGCAAAGGGCTTTTGAGCGAGCAGCACATGCGCCTGCTCGATCCCTCCCGGCCCATCCTCGAACTCTACGACCTGCAAGCGGATCCCAACGAGTTCCATAATCTCGCCGCAAGTCCAGCTCACGCCTCCGTTCTGGCCGGCATGAAAATGCGACTCAGCAAGTGGATGCATGACACGCTGGATTTCCTTCCACCCGGCAAAACACGGCCCGGCGAACCGGGCGGCCGGGAATGGCCGCTGTCGCTCTAGTCTACTTCCCGGCGCAAAAGTGATTTGGCCGGACCGCTTACTCTGGGCGGATACCAGTCAGTGGCTGTAAATACAAATTCCGAAACCGAGCCGCGTGCACGAAGTAGTTTAGCGCTCCCTCTGTTCGCTTAGCAGAGCTTCGGCGGCGTCGATATCGGAGGGGCGTCCGACGTCTCGCCAACCGTCCTGGAGCGGATAGAGGAGCAACCGGTTGCCGGCTTCTATCATCTGGGAAACGGCGCTGGTCACCTCATACTCGCCGCGCGGGGAGAGCGGGACGCGTTCGAGTTGCGGGAAGACTTCCGGGCGGAAGACATAGGAGCCTGCGCTGTTCCAATGGGTGGTGGAAGTGCCCGGGGCGGGTTTCTCGATGATGCCCGTGAGGACACCATCCTGTTCATAGACGGCGGCGCCTTGCCAGGGGTCCTCGACGTGCTTGACGACGGCGACGGCAGCAGCATCGGGGTCGGCGGTGAGGCGGGACCACATGCGGCGGTAATCGTCAACGGTGGTGAGCGTATCGCCGAAGGTGAGCAGAAACGGATCGTTACCCACAAAGCCGCGCGCGAGCAGGAGAGCGGGGGCGGTGCCGTTGAGTTGTGTCTGAATGATAAAGGTGAGGGCTAGAGGGTACGAGGCGAAGTGGAATTCGATGGCTCCGGCGCGGTAGCCGACTACGAGAGCCACATCGGTAAAGCCCGCTTGGCGCAGGCGGTCGAGAATGTGTTCAAGCATCGGTTTGCCGGCGAGCGGGATCATCGCCTTAGGAAGATCACCGGCGGCATCCTGCATACGAGTGCCGCGTCCAGCGGCAAGAATGACGGCTTTGCGCATCAATCCACTATAATCGCTGGGGTGCCACAGCAGACCTTTTATCCGGGCAAGATGACCAGCGTACGATGGGCGATGCTGGCGCTGGTGTTCTTTGCGACCACCATCAATTACCTGGACCGGATCCTGTTTTCAGTGCTGATACCGGTGATCCGGGAAGATCTGCACATTGACAACCAGGCATACGGGTACATCAACGGGGCGTTCCAGCTTACCTACACGGTCGGGTTCCTGTTCATGGGAAAGTTCATTGACCGGTTCGGAACGCGGCTGGGGTATGCGGTATCGATCATATGGTGGTCAGTGGCGGCGATGTGCCATGCGCTATCGTCGGGGCTGATCAGCCTGGGATTCTGGCGCGGAATGTTGGGATTGGGGGAGGCGGGCAATTTTCCGGCGGCGATCAAGAGCGTGGCGGAATGGTTTCCAAAAAAGGACCGGGCGTTTGCGACGGGGATCTTCAACGCGGGAACGAACGTGGCTTCGATGATCGGGCCGCCGCTGTTTGTATGGATGACGGCGATGGTGGTCAGTGGCGGCGATGTGCCATGCGCTATCGTCGGGGCTGATCAGCCTGGGATTCTGGCGCGGAATGTTGGGATTGGGGGAGGCGGGCAATTT
>JAENWC010000308.1 GCA_016650235.1 Terriglobia bacterium | reverse complement strand
GGGAGGCAGGCCGCCCCATACAGACCGGCCTCGTTCCCCAAAGTGGCCTTCTCGATCCTGGATTCGGCGTTGCGGTAGGTGAAGCTCCGGGCGCTCACTTCCGCAAACATCGCCGGAGCAAAGAATTCCCAGGCAGGAAGTACCCCACCACTAAGGAGATACAACGGAAAGTTGAAGATATTAATTAATGTTGCCAGAGCCAATCCGAGCGCCGCTCCCATGCTCTCAAAAATCCGCAGCGCCCCAGGATTGCCCCCCTGCGCCAGATCAAATACATCCCGCGCCGTCAAATGCTCGCCCAAACTCAACAGGTTCGACATGGATTCGATCGCCGTGGCCGAAGCGTGCTTTTCCAAACACCCGCGATTGCCGCACCCGCACACATTCCCATACGGGATCACCGTCATGTGCCCCAACTCCCCTGCCATCCCCGCATGTCCATGTAGTATCTTTCCCCCGGAGATGATTCCTCCGCCAATTCCGGTCCCCAAGGTCAGCAGGATCAAGTCATTCACATCGCGGCCGGCACCCATCCACTTCTCTCCCATCGCCGCGGCGTTGGCGTCATTCTCTAGAATCACCGGGGATCCCAGTTGGCTCGCAATGGCATCCCGAACCGGAAAATTGTCGAAGCCCGGCATGTTGTGCGAACCGACAATCATGCCCTTGTCGATCAGAATGAATCCCGGCACTCCAATGCCAACCCCTACCATCGACTTTGCACCCAGGTTGTCGCGCAACTGGCGTATCCCGCCGACAATATCGCCGATCACCGCTTCGCGTCCGGCACGCAGGTTGGTGGAGACCGCGATCTTTTGCAGCATCTTACCATTGACGTCCATCGCGGCGGCTCTTAAGTTTGTGCCGCCCAGATCCACTCCGATAGAATAGTCGGTCATACTGCCGTAGAATACCATCTGACAAGGATCAAGAATGGAAAATACGTTACACGTTTGGATCGGGACAAAGAAGGGCGCCTTTGTTTTGCAGTCGTCCCCGGCCCGCCGAAAGTGGACCATGGGCGCACCGTCTCTATTCGGCCACATCGTCTATCACGTTCTGCAAGACGGGCGCGATCCCAGGCGCATGGTGCTGGCGGCCAAGACCGGACACCTCGGGCCAACCGTTTATCACTCATCGAACGCCGGCTAGAGCTGGAAAGAGGCTACACGCCCACCCGCATTTCCCAAAGCCGCCGATGGTCTTGCCGTCGACCACGTCTTCTACCTCGCCCACGGCCACGCCTCCGAGCCAGGCGTTTGGTACGCGGGCACCTCTCCGCAGGGCTTATTCCGCAGCGAGGATCATGGGGCCACCTGGAACAGCGTCGACGGATTCAACCTTCATCCCATGCGTAGGGCTTGGTGTGGCGGCCCTCAGGATGCCCCGCCCGACGGCGCCCGCATGCATTCCATCCTCATCGATCCACGCGACCCAAAGCACATGTATATCGGCATGTCGCTGGGCGGTTGCTTTGAAAGCCCCGATCAAGGCAACACCTGGGAGCCGTTGAATACGGGCTGCGCCGCCGACTTTCTCCCCGACCCAACCGTACCCTTTGGGCACGACCCACACTGCATCCGCCTGCACCCCTTGATGCCAGACGGCCTCTATCAGCAGAATCACTGCGGCGTTTATCGCATGGACCGCGCCGAGGCCCGCTGGCAAAGAATCGGTCTGAAGCTGCCCAAGAAGATCGGCGACATCGGGTTCCCCATCGTCCTGCATCCGGCCGACCCGGGCACTGCCTGGGTCTTTCCCATGGACGGCACCACCGTCTGGCCGCGCACCAGCGTCGGCGGAAAACCGGCTGCCTACGTTACTCGCAACGGCGGAAAATCATGGACCCGGCAGGACGCCGGCTTGCCCCCGGAAAACGCCTGGTGGACCGTCTTCCGGCAGGCCATGACGGCCGATCAGTGCAACCCGCTGGGGCTCTACCTCGGCACCACCAGCGGCGAGGTTTGGGCGAGCCGTAATGAAGGAGAACGATGGCAGTGCCTGGCGCGCCATCTGCCCAGAATCCAGAGTGTTGCGATAGCGCACCTATGAAGGTGAACATTCCCGGGCCGCTCCGCTCCTACACGCGCAACGCCTCACAGGTAAGCGCGGAAGGGGCAACTCTGGAGGACCTGCTCCACAATCTGGACGAACAGTTTCCCGGCATGCGCTTCCGCATGATCGATGAACAGGACCGCATCCGTCCTCATATTAAGTTGTTTGTAAACACTGATCTGACGACAACCTTGCAGCAGAGGCTCGCGGCCGGAGACGAAATTCACATCATCTGCGCACTCAGTGGTGGAACCGGTTTTGACGCGGCTTCCGTCTAACGATATAAGAAATGGTACAGTAAACTTTCGACTCGGCCGATAACAAAGCGTAGTTGTAGGCGCATGGGAGCCAAATATGGAAATCCTAGGTGACCGCAAATTCGTCGAGATTCCAGGGGATGACGCGCTGGACCTGCCTCCGCTTCTGATCCACGACGGCAAGGACCCCAGACGCATGCACCGCGTCATGGGCCTTGCCTCCCAAGTGGTAGAGAAGGAAGATCTCGTCCCACACCTGAACCTCCCCGCGGGCTTTGAAAACCTACCGGAGGATCCTGCCACATCTCTTGCCTTCGAGCGCCGCAAAATGGAGATGGCGGTAAATCTGGTGGAAACCTACATGGGGCTGATCCGCCACTGGCATTGGGGAGACGCGATCCTGGAATGGATACGCCAATGTGAAATTACCTTCGACTCGCGCCCCGATCTCAAACGGCTGCTACGCCCCGACGTCTGGCCGCATGCTGGACGCAGCAGCTTTGTTACGCTTCTCGCGGACAAAGCGGTTGACACCGGCGGCGTCGAAATTGAGCGCGCTGTCGGCATGCGCCTCACTTTCCGGCAGCCGCCGCCCTTGGCCTGCTGCACAGACCAGTTCCTTTTCTACCTCAACTCAGCCCTGGCCAATACCGCCTACCAGACTTGGGCCCGGATGAACCCCCAGCCCATCTCCGCCCTGCCACCGGAGCGTTTCCACGTCCAAGTGGTCACCATGTAGGCAACTCCGACTTGGGTTGGAACTGAGAGCCAGCACGGAAGGGTCTCACGCAAAGCCGCCACGACGGACGCCAAGAGGCCTAACCCAGCACCGGGTCTTCGACCAAATCCTCGGCGGCTGCCGCGGTAAAGTAGGCGCAGTCCGGATGGTGGAAGACCAGTGCACTGACACTGGCTTCCGGATCCATCATGAAACCTTCGGTCAACTCCACTCCGATCTCCTCCGGGCGCAGCAGCTTCCAGATTCCGGCTTGATCCTCCAGATTGGGACAGGCCGGGTAGCCGAAACTGTAGCGCTTGCCGCGGTAGCGCGAAGTGAACCGCTGCTGCATGGTCATCTCCGGCGCATCGGGGAATCCCCATTCCTCACGTAGGCGGCGGTGGAGCCACTCCGCCGAGGCTTCGGCCGTCTCGATGGCGAGGGCTTGGAAGGCGTGCGCCTTGAAGTATTCGCCGGCAGCCTTTGCCTTCTCCGATTCCTCCCGCACACGTTCGCCGGCGGTCACGACGAACATTGCGATATGGTCTCGTGGAGCCAGGACGTAATCGGACAGAGATAAGCCGTTCTCCCTCGGCTGTCTTCCAAACTGGAACGTGTGCAAAACAGTGCTGGTGCCTGCTGCAAACAGGTGCACTGAGTTCCCGTCGCGTTCTGCTTCGAAAAACTGCCACACCGCGCGCGGACGCAGGAACGCGAGCGACTGCTTCTTGACCTCCTCCACGTCGTGATACAAGGCCAGGGCCTGTGGATCACGTTCGGCGAGCCGCTGTTCGAAATTCCCCTTGAAGCCGAGGTGGCGCCCGTACAGCATGTATGGATTGATGTGGCTCCATACCTCGACCAGATTGCCGATGAGGCGTACACGGCGGTCCAGATACGGCGCGGGCGGGACCGGAATATCCAAACGAACCTTGGTGCTGCGTTCCGTGGAAATCGCAACAGGAGCCGCCGTCTCAACCGCGTCCACAATTACCAAAGCATCTGCCAAGTGCGCACGCAAAGCCGCATCCCTCGTAGCAGGGTCCATGATCTCGTTCATGATGCGCAGTCCGGTCATCGCATCCTTGGCATAGAAGGTGGGAGACCCATACGCCGGCGCAATCCTGGTGCTGGTGAATTTCTCCGACAGCGCCGCGCCGCCCACCAGCAACGGAACCGCGATGCCGGCCTGCCGGAAATCCTCCGCCGTGAACACCATCTGTTGCGCGCTCTTCACGAGCAGTCCCGACAATCCGATCGCGTCCGGGGAATGCTCGCGCCAGGCGCGCACGAGATCATCGGCCGGAACTTTGATGCCCAGGTTCACAACCACGTAACCATTATTGGAGAGAATGATCTCGACCAGATTCTTGCCGATGTCATGGACGTCGCCCTTGACCGTGGCCAGGACGATCTTGCCGCGCGCCGCCGTATCGGCTTTCTCCATGTACTGCTCGAGGTGGCTCACGGCCGCCTTCATTGCCTCGGCGGACTGCAGCACTTCCGCAACAATCAACTCATTGTTGTTGAACAGCCGGCCCACTTCATTCATCCCCGCCATCAGCGGCCCGTTGATGATGTCCAGCGGCGCCGCCCCTTCGGCTCGCTTCAACTCCAGATCCGCCACCAACCCGTCCTTGGTGCCTTCAATGATATAGTTGCCGAGCCGCTGGTCGAGCGGCAGATCCGCCGCCTTCAACTTCACGCGCGCCGTGGCCCCGCGGAAATACTCCGCAATCGCCGCGATGTGGTGTTGATTGGCCGCGATCTTCCGCTCCCGCGACTGCTCCCGCCAGTCCTGGGGCACATCCCCCAACAGGGGCGCGTTGAACAGCAGATTTTCCGCCAGCAAGCGCTCATTCTCCGGAAGCGAGGCGAACCTTTCCAGCTTCTCGGCATTGACGATGGCCAGATCCAGCCCCGCCTTGGTGCAGTAGTAAAGGAAGACGGAGTTGACCACCTCGCGCGCCGCGGGTGGAAGCCCAAAGCTGATGTTGGACACACCGAGCACCGTCTTGACGTGCGGGATCTTCTGCTTTACCAGCCGCACGCCTTCAATCGTTTCCACCGCGCCGCCAATGTAGTTCTCATCCCCTGTGGCGCAGGGAAAAACCAGCGGATCGAAAATGATGTCTTCCGCCGGTACGCCATACTTGCCGGTCAGCAGGGCATGCGAGCGCAAGGCAATGGCCAGTTTACGCTCCCGCGTGAATGCCTGTGCCTGCTGCTTGTCTTCATCGATACAGCCCACCACCAGCGCCGCGCCATAGGCCCGCGCCACCGGGCACATCTTCTCGAACTTCTCCTCGCCATCCTCGAGATTGATGGAGTTGATGATGCTTTTGCCCTGACAATAGGTCAGCGCCATCTCCACGGCCGCCGGATCGGTGGTGTCGATCATGACCGGCGCTTTGATTTTGCGAATCAGCTTTTCGTAGAAAGGCGGTATGTCGCCCATCTCCTCGCGCTCGGTCTGCTGCAGGCATACATCAATGATGTGCG
>JAENWC010000307.1 GCA_016650235.1 Terriglobia bacterium | reverse complement strand
GGGAAGTCGATCTCCGCTGCCCAGTCCTTTTCTTCGCTGTAGGGCCAGCGTTGATTATTGGTCTTGCGGGAGAAGGATGCCTTAAGGTCAATGAACCAGGAGTTGCCGATGGGTCGCAGGTAGCTGACGTAGGAGAGCAGGTCAAGCGTGTTGTTGGAAGATCCGAAAACGGGAAACGGCGAGCGGGAGTTAGCCACCGGGTCCCAGTTGGAGTTCGGACGCCAAAACGTGCTGAAGCTGAGCTGGTCGCGCGAGCCGAGCCGGTGATCCACCTTGATGCCGAAGTTGTCAAAGCTGCTCGTGAGGTTGCCTTGGGAGATGTAGTTGTTCACAGATCCGCCAAGGTTCGGTGTGGGATAGTAGGCCGCCATGCGCAAGGACACCGGGTCCAGCCGGCTGACCGGGATTTGGTTGCCCGGGAACGGCGCGCGGGCGAGCGAGTCGTTGAGTGCGAGCGGCCTTCCCAGGGCATCCGTGGCTTTCGAGAAATCTCCGCGGAGCATTTCCGGCAGCGGGACAATGCCGCGCTGGGTCTTACCGTCGATCAGCCGCAGCGATTCCCAAGTCACCATAAAGAACGTGCGGTCCCGGCCGTCGTAGAGCTTCGGGATGATGACGCGGCCGGTGACGGTTGCGCCAAACTGGTTGCGGCGGAGCTTGGATTTCTCGACGTCAAAATAGCTGGTCGCGTCGAAGGCGTTGTTGCGGAGGAACTCGTACAGCGAGCCGTGGAAACGGTTCGCGCCGCTCTTGGTGACCACGCTCATCATGCCGCCGGCGTAGCGCCCGTATTCGGCATTGAAACCCGAGGTGATCACCTTGAACTCCCGCACGCCCTCGATGGGTGGATTGATAACCGCGCCTGTGTTGCGGCGCTGCGTATTGTTGATGCCGTCGACGTAGAAACCGAAATTGTCGGCGCGCCCGCCGTTGACGGCGAAGGAGCCATCGCCCCCGTCCCCTTTGGGGATGACGCCGCCGGTGAGATAGGCAAGGTCGCTGAAATTGCGCCCGTCCAGCGGGATTTCCGTGATCTCCTTGCCGGTGGCAACCTCTCCGCGCGAGGCGCTCTCGGTGTTGAGCGCGGGCGGGATGTCGGTAACAGTGACGCTCTCGGTCGCGGCCCCCACTTGCAGCGGAACGCTAATGCGCAGGATCTGGTCCACTGCCAGCGTGAACTCGGATTGCTGATAGCCGCGGAACCCCTCCACTTGGGCATCGAGTTTGTAGCGGCCTGGGTTGAGGTACGGGATGGTGAAGTCGCCGCTCTCGTTCGACGAGGTTTGTTGGGAGATGTTGGTGTCGAGGTTGGTCACCTTGATGGCGACCGCCGGTATGACGGCGCCGCTGGGGTCGGTGACGCGGCCGACGACGGTCGCCGATGGTGTTTGGGCCGCAGCGAGTAAAACGAGGACGGGAAACAGAACAAATAGTTTAGTTTTCAAGACCATAACAGACCCTACTTGAAGTCTATTACTTTTCGGGGTGGATGGGAATTGAAACCCAGCGCGGCACTATCCGTCTAAAATAGACAATGATCATGCTTTGCCGGACTGCACTATTGCTGATCGGTTGCCTTTGCTGGGCGCAGCTTGCGCAGCAGCCTGCCGGGAACGGCAGTGTGGAAGGGCGCGTGATCAACAGGGTGACGCAGGAGCCCTTGCGCAAGGCGACCGTACGATTGGCCAATTCCGGGCGTGGAATTCAAATGTATGAGGCCTCCACCGATGCCAGCGGAAATTTCCGGATTGAGCATGTGCCGCCCGGCACCTATCGCGTCAACGTCGAGCGAACTGGGTTCACGCGCGGGCTAGCCGACCTAGTGGGTGCGCAAGGCCGCGGGACCATCAGCGTCGCACCCGATCAGCAAGTCAAGGACGTGCTGATTCCCATGACGCCGCATTCAGTGGTGACCGGGCAGGTCACTGACGAGGATAATGATCCGCTCCAGAATGCCAGCGTGCAACTGTGGCGTCTCTCCTATGTGGGGGGCAAGCGGCAGTTAATGCCCAGCAATGGCGCCAACACCAATGACTTGGGTGAGTACCGCTTGGCCGGCATCACGCCCGGTAAGTATTATCTGAGTGCGCGAAAGCAGAACCGGGATTGGCGGCCGGGGATGAACCGGCGGCCGGAAGCGGGCGGGACTGAGACTGACTATCTGGCCGTGTTCTATCCGGACGCCCGGGACGCTTCCACCTCGACCCCGCTCGAATTGACGGTGGGCCAGACATTGAATGGCATGGATCTCCGCCTGCGTAAGGTTCCGGTGTCGCGGGTGCGAGGCAGGGTGGTCAACGCGGGCGGCAGCGGTTCGATGGTGTTTCTCCTCTCGAATGTCCCGGGCAGGTTTTCGACGATGGGTCTGCGGCCTGTGCCTGTGAGCCCGCAGGATGGAAGCTTCGAGTTTCGGGGTGTTGTGCCAGGAAGCTACACACTGGTGGCCACCAGGGGCGGGCGCGGCGGCACACGGGCGCAGGGACGGGTCGATATTTCCGTGGGGGAGGGGTTGCTCGAGGGAGTCGAGGTGCAGATGCGCGATCCGTTTGCGGTGAACGGGCAGTTGGCCGCCGAGGGTGTTGAGGCACAGTCATTGGCAGGCGTCGCGATTCAGTTGATGCCGCTCGAATCCATGTCGATGGTCCCGCCGCCGGTGGCGCGTCCCAAAGAGGATGGGAGTTTCATATTGAACGACGCCTTGCCGGACCGCTACCGGATCAACCTGCAGGGGCTGCCGGAAGGCTATTGGGTGAAGTCCGTGCGCTATGGGGAGCAGGAGGTGTACGAGACGGGAGTGGACCTGTCGGCCGGGCCCGGCGGGGAGTTCAGGATTGTTGCGGTGCCGGGGGCCGGCGTTATTGATGGACTGGTGCGCAACAGTAAGGGCGAGCCGTTGCCGGGGGCGGTGGTGACGCTTGCGCCAGCCAAACAGTTCCAGAATTGGACCGAGATGTACCGCTATGTGACGGCGGATCAGATCGGTGTGTTCCGGATGGCCGGGCTGAGGCCGGGTGAATATCGTGTCCATGCCTGGGAGCAGCTCGAGATGGGCGCGCACCAGGATCCGGAGATCCTGGCCAAGTTCGACGCGGAAGGCACGAAGGTAGAGATCAAGGCCGGGGGCCGTGAAGGTGTGGAGCTAAAGGCGATTCCAGCGGACCTGGTCAGCGCCCGCTGAAACCCCGGAGGTATAATTGCTACCAGCGAGATTCAATGATGCGTGTTCCCATTTTCCTCTTCATAGTCGCGTCGGGCTGCTTGTGCCTGGCCGCGGAGAAGGAACTGCCGAAGGGCGAGGCCAGCGGCAAGAAGCTGAAGATTGAGGCAATCGCCTATCTGGACAAGAGTTCGATACAACAGGCGGTGGGTCCAGGCATGGAGGAAGGGATCGTGGTGGTGGAAGTGAAGCTGATCCCTGCGCCCGGGCAGAAGCTGAACGTAGTGCGCGATGATTTCCTGCTGCGCTCCGATAACGACGGGCAGCGCGCAACCCCTTATTCGCCGAGCCAGATTGCCGGCGCCAGCGTTCTGCGCGTAAATACGCGCTATGGGGGCGGCGGAGTGGCGGCGGAGGATCGTGGACCGGTGTGGGGCGGATTGGGCGGCGGCATGGGCCGTATGCCGGGGTCCGGCGGCGGGTTTGGAAATTCGGCCGGGACCACGGAGGCGGTGGGGGCAGTGCAGGAGGCTTCCGGCAAAGAGAAAGAGTCCCCGCTGCTGGCCTCGCTGAAAGAAAAGGTGCTGCCGGAGAGCGAAATCTCCCAGCCGGCGCAAGGTCAACTCTACTTCCTGATGGAAGGCAAACAGAAAGTGAAGCATCTGGAACTGCTCTACCGCGGCGGCGGAGAAAAACTCTCCATACGGTTCCTGCAGCCCAAGTAGCTTCAGTCCCTAACAATTCATGCGCATCTCAGAACTCGATACGCCCGCTTTGGTGATTGAACTGGACATCATGGAGGCTAACCTCCGGCGCGTGGCCGAATACGCCCGCAACCACGATCTTCGGCTGCGTCCGCATACGAAAACGCACAAGACGCCCGCGCTCGGCCGCAAGCAGTTGGACCTTGGAGCCGCGGGGCTCACTGTTGCGAAGGTGAGCGAGGCCGAAGTGATGCTGGCCTCCGGCGTGGAGGATCTGCTAGTCGCCTATCCGGTCATCGGGCGCAAGAAGATCGAGCGTCTGATCGAGGTGGCGCGCAAGACCAAGGTGACCGTGTCGCTGGACAATCTGGTCACGGCGCGGCAAATTTCGGAGGTGGCGCGGCAGGAGCGCGTGGAGATCCAGGTTCTGGTGGAGGCCGATGTCGGACTGGAACGGGTAGGCATAGTTCCTGGCGCGGAGTTGGTCGAGCTCGGCCGCGCGGTTTCCAATTTGCCGTACATGAAGCTGGCCGGAGCCGCATTCTATCCGGGCCACATCAAAAGCATGGATGAAAGCGGCATGGAGGCCGTGCGGAAGCTGTCGGAAACGGTGGGCTCGATGGTGCGGCAGTTCCAGTCGGCCGGACTGCAACTCGATATCGTATCGGGGGGCTCCACGCCAACGTTAATGCAATCGCACCTGGTGGCGGGGTTGAACGAAATACGGCCGGGCACCTACATATTCAATGACCGGAATACGGTTGAGTGCGGGGCCTGCCGGTGGGAGGATTGCGCCGCCTCGATCCTGGTGACAGTGGTCTCCACCGCCAAGCAAGGGCAAATCATCATTGACGGCGGATCGAAAACGTTCTCCTCAGACCGGCTCGCCACCACCGGCGAGCCAACCTTTGGCCGCGTCGTGGACGCGCCGGAGGCGGTGTTCACCAAAATGAATGAAGAGCACGGCTTTGCCCGCGTCAGTGAGACGAGCTTCCAGGTGGGGGACCGCGTGCGTGTGATCCCCAATCACATCTGCGTGGCCGTGAACCTGCACGAGCAGGTCTATGGGGTGAGGAACGGGGAAGTGGAACAGGTGTGGAAAGTAGAAGGGCGAGGCAAGCTGCAATAGCCTGCCCCGCCCCTGGTTTCTAAACTGATCGATCCGAACTACTGCATCTTCACTGTATCGATGGTGACGGTGTCGTTGTCGAGCTTGCCCGTCAACACAACTTTGTGTCCGAGGTGATCCATCACCTTATCGGCATTGGCGATCTTGATCACCTTGCCGTCGGTGACGAATACCGGAGCCGCGCCCTTCTTGACACAACCGGCAACGCACTTTTCAGCCGCTGCGCCGCCATCGGCGTGCTTCAGGCCGCAGCCGGACTCGGAGATGGTGCCTTTCCATTCGCCCGCCATTGCGGACATGGCAAAGAGCGCCAGGATCAATACTGCCAGAACGAAGATTTTCTTCATCATTACCCTCCCTGAGAGTTTACTTTAGACATTCAACAATTGTTGCGGGCCTGCTAAGCCCGTTTACTGCTTAGCAGAACTATACCACAATTTGGGAAAGCAACTGCACCCGCCCGGTCCGAGCGAGGCCGGGAAAATAAATGTGACTCATCAGGCTTCGCGGTTCCGCGAACGGCAGAAGTGTTACTTGATTGTCACTGACCCATACTGCACCACACTGGTTCACATGTGCCATACAATGGGGATTATGCCGACCCGAGCCAAGACGCCGCCGCCTCGCAGCCCCAAGGGCAGGCCGGTACGCCAAAGCGTGACAATCCCGGCGTCGCTGGTGGCGGAAGTACGCCGCGTCGCGAAAGAGCGCCATCTCACCATGAGCCGCGCCCTGGTCTCCCTGGCCGAGCGTGGCGTCCGCGCGGAGTTAGACGCGAAAGAAAACCTGAAGGCCACCTATAGGCGGTTTATGGAAGAGCAGGAGCCTGCCCGCAAGAACGAAGCAGGAAAAGATCTGGTGCGCGCCATCTTCGGGAAGGACGCGATTGCCGAAGATACGGTTCTCTGATCTCCCTCGCGGTCTCTGGTTACACTTGCTCGAACGCGTGCAGGAGCGCGAGATCACGATCGCCGACCTCACCCGGCTGCGGGAATGGGTCAAGTCGGAGCCGGGGGCGCCCGATGGCGACTGGTACAAGGACTTCGGCTCGTTCAAATTGTGCGGTTCCGGCGAGTTCCCGCTGACGGTGCTCGCGAGAAGCATGAAGGCGTTCGGCAAAGAAATCGAGTAGATCTGGCCAAGGCCAGGATCGCATGCGCGTGAACAGGTACATTCCGGCCATGGAGAATAAGGCGTCGGGGGACCAGGCGGCGAGCATGGCGGGGAGTTGATTGACGTTGCCCACCTCTTCAAACAGTTTGCTGACGGCCCAATAGGCTATGGCAATGCCGAAGCTGACGCCTACTCCGGCCATTGCGCCGCGGTTGCCGGTGAGGAAGGAGAAGGGGACGGAGATGAGCGCCATGATGAGGACGAAGGCGGGCACGGAGAACTTCTTGTGGAACTGGACCTTGAGGCGTACGGTGTCGATACCGCTTTGTTCGAGTTCGCGAATGTAGGAATCGAGTTCGCGGAAATTGAGTTGCTTTTCCTGCTTGACCTCCATGAGGAAGTCGCTGGGGGATTCGTCGAGTTCTGGGAAGGTGGTGGCCTGGAAGGGGCGGTACTCCTTAATACGGACACCCTCAATCTCGCGGGTCCAACCATTCTGAAAGATCCAGGTTTTGAGGCCCGGTTCCCAGCGGGCGCTTTCGGCGTTGATGTGGCGGCGGAGGCGGAAGGAGTTGGGGTCAAGGTCGTAGACGTTGACGCCAACCATGAGGTTCTGGGCGGGGTCCAGGTATTTGTAGTAGTAGATGCGCGAGCCATGGCCCTTGATCCATTTGCGGTCGGGACGGAGATAAGTCTGGACGGGGCGGCCTTTGATTTCGCTGAGGATGCCCTCCTGGATTCGGTTGGCCTCCGGAATGTAGTAGTGGTCGA
This sequence comes from Terriglobia bacterium, assembly GCA_016650235.1. Taxonomy (GTDB): domain Bacteria; phylum Acidobacteriota; class Terriglobia; order Bryobacterales; family Bryobacteraceae; genus VFZE01. Next base: position 2,372 of record JAENWC010000307.1, on the reverse strand, counting down.
AGGCGAACAGGCCGGCGCTGAGCATAAGGCTGGCCAGCAGGATGGGAACAGAGAGGCGCCGGCGAGCGCCTCTTCCCAGTCAGGCACACAAATCAGTTCAACTGGTGAGACTGCGGAAAGAGCGTCGCAAAGAGTCCCGCCGAGAGGGCCAGCCAACCGACGCAACGCCGCCCGGTATTCGTCCGCTCCGCACGTCGTGCAGTACGGCGTGACGCACCATCTGTTGGCGGCAGCCTCGACTACGATCGACAAAAAGAGATTGGTCATCTCTTAGCGCTAAGGGATGGGCTGCCACTATCTGTCGCCCGGGACATTAGCCAAGGGGATGAGCGCGTGTTTCGCCAGTCCTTTCAGCAGGCCAAGCAGAACCTGCAAAAGGCGCTCAGAACGATGACGACCGGATACACGGCTCGGGATGTTGAGGCGCTGCAGCTGGCCCGGGAAATAGAGGACCTTGCGCGGGACCTTTTCGAGGGCATGTCGCAAAAGCGCGCTCGTGATCCGCGGACCTGAGACGAAGACCCCACGATGAAAGACCTTACAGTCTTGCCTTCGCCCGACGCCGCCATCGTGGATTTGGCTGACTGGGTCGAGCAGAGCGCTATCCTCAGCGCGGATGGCAACACGTCACGAGAAGATCTGGTGCGCGCTGTCTGTCGGGCTTACTCCACCGTGGAGTCGCGGGTGCAAATTCCCCGGTTCATGGAGGTGTATGTAGACTGCCCTTTGGCAACCTGCATCGCCAGGGACCCGAAGGGAATCTATCGCAAAGCCCGCGAGGGAGAAGCAGAGACCGTACCTGGACTTCAGGCTGCCTATGAGCCGCCAGAGAAACCCGAGCTAGTCGTAGATGGTGGTCGAGAGATGCCGGAAACCGCAGCCCGGCGTGTGATGATCAAGTTGACCGGGAAAGGGTACCTGTACGACGACTAGAGCTCGGACGTACTGGGTATGAGACCTACCCAAGTACCAACTATGAGCAGAGCAGTTTGACCCAGTCGCCCGGGTCGAGACAGCCCACCCTGTTGTTGGCGATGCTGTGCTAGTAGCGCGATGGCCGGCCCTGCACGCCGCCGCAGAAGCCGTTTTCCGAGTTCCAAACCAAGGAATGGGGTACGGCTGACAACTAACAATAGCCAAGGGCGCAGCCCTTGGCTATCCTTAGTCTGTCTGGCCATCACAGTTGCCCTCACGCCAGGTAGATCGCCGCTGGTGTCCGGTAATCGAGACTCTGATGCAGACGCTCATGGTTATAAAACCGGAAGTATCGTTCGATGCCCACTCGCGCCTCCGGCACCGACGCGTAATCCTTCAAATACACCTCCTCGTATTTCAGCGAACGCCACAATCGCTCGACGAAAATATTGTCCATACAGCGGCCCCGCCCGTCCATGCTGATGGCGATCTGCCGCTCCGCCAACTCCCCGGTGAACTTCTCGGAAGTGAACTGCGATCCCTGGTCGCTGTTGAAGATCTCCGGCCGACCCCGCCGCAAAGCACGCTTCAGGGCCTCGATGCAGAAGCCCACCTCCATGGTCAACGACAGCGACCAGCTCAGCACGAACCGGCTGAACCAGTCCATGACCGCGACCAGATACAAGAAACCCTGCGTCATCCGGATGTACGTAATGTCGGTGCTCCACACCTGGTTGATGCGCTCCACCGTGGTTCCTCTCAACAAGTACGGGTAGATCCGATGACCCTCTCCCGGCTGGCTCAGCTTCGGCTTCGGATACACAGCTTCGATGCCCAGCAACTCCATCAGCCGCGAAATGCGTTTGCGGTTCACCGTATGGCCTACCGTTGCCAGCCACTCCGTCATTTTCCGGCTCCCATAGAACGGCGTCCGCGTATACTGCTCGTCCAGCAGCCGCATCAGCCAAAGGTTCTCTTGACTCTCGCCCACCGGCTCGTAATAAAAACCCGACCGGTTGACGCCCAGCAAGTCGCATTGCCGCCGCACACTGATCTCCGCGTGGCCCCGCTCCACCAGCGCCCGCATCTTCTCAATCGAGCATCCCGACTTTTTTTTTGAGCCAGTCCAGTTCCACCTTCAGCCTCCCAATCTCTTCGTAGAGCGCGTCGCTGTCGGCTTCCCCGTTCCGGCTCTTGCTCTTCCGCCCGTCCAGGAAAAGCTCCGGCAGTTGCTCCAGCGCGGACTTCCTCCACTTCGCGATCTGAATCGAATGGACCTTGAACTGCGATCCCAACTGGCTTAGCGTTCTTTCGCCGCGGATTGCCTCCGCCGCCACGCGAGCCTTAAACTTCGGACTGTACTGTTTTCTCGTCGTCGTCATCGATCGCTCCTTTGTCAACGACTCCGTCGAAATCTTAGCTTATTGCGTGGTCTGAAATCTGGGGTCCACTATAGT
>JAENWC010000306.1 GCA_016650235.1 Terriglobia bacterium | reverse complement strand
GAATCCTACGACGCCTCCCGTCCAGCGCGCCTTTACGTCTGGCTTCATGGACGCGACGCGCGCCTCAGCGAAGCCAATTTCATCTACCGCTTTCCGGCTCCCAACAAAGGCATCACCTACCAGACCGCCGACGTGGGACAGGTCACGCTGGACGCCTATGGCCGTTGGAACAACGCCAACCATTGGGCCGGCGAAGTAGACGTGTTTGAAGCCATTGATGCCGTGAAAAGACGTTACAAGATCGACCCGAACAGGATCATCCTCCGCGGATTCTCGCTCGGCGGGGCTGGCGCATGGCACATCGCGCTCCACCACCCAAGCGCTTTTGCCGCCGCCGACATCGGAGCCGGCACCTACCCGCGCCGCTCCACAATGCCGGGCTTTCCTCCCTATCAGGCCGCGACCCTGCGCATCTGGGAAAACATCATCGACTGGTCGCTCAACGCCTTCAACCTGCCTCTGGCCGCCCATGATGGAGATAGCGATTCGGGCGCCTCGGGCCTGCCGTCCGACGGTAAACCCAACCGCGGCCAACTCGAATCCTCGCTACGCGTGCGGGCGCAACTGGAAAAAGAGGGCTTTCCCTCAGAGGGCGAACCCAATTTCTGGCGCGTCAAGAACACGCCGGCCCTGTTCCTGATCTCGGAGAACACCGGGCACAGCGTGAGCCCGCTGGTGCGCCAGCGCGTGGATGACTTTCTCAAACAATGGGGCGATCAGGGCATTGTCTCCCCGGACCACATACGTTTCCTCACCTACACCACACGCTACAACCGCTCGCACTGGGTTTCCGTGGACGGGATCGAGCAACACTACCAGCGCTCGGAAGTGGAGGCGCGGCGCGGCAAGGACGGCAAACAGTATCAGATCGCGACGAAGAATCTCACCAGCCTCACGCTGCGCGAAACCACCCATGCCGCCGGCATCAACATCGACGGGCAGTCCCTGCGCGTGAAGGCGGCCGCCCAGATCCATCTCGAAAAGTCCGGTGCGGTTTGGACCGCCGGCCGCAAGCCGGCGCGACTGCGCAAGACGCATGCCCTGCAGGGTCCCATCGATGACGCCTTCCTGGACCCTTACCTTTTAGTGCGCCCAACGGGCACGCCTTGGAATGAGGCCGCGCATCGGCAGGCGTTGCGGATTCTAGCCAGGTTTGACCGCGTCTATGCGCGTTGGTACCGCGCCCATCCCCGGATCAAAGACGATAAGGACGTCACCAGGGAAGACCTGGCCCGTTACAACATCGTCCTGTTCGGAGACCCCGGCAGCAATCGCTGGATCGCGCGGCTCACCGGCAATGCATCGCCCCGTCTGCCTCTCCGCTGGACCAAGGAGACGGTCGCGCTGGGCAGCCAGAACTTCCCGGCTGCTTCCCATCTGCCCGCTCTGGTCTATCCAAACCCCCTCAGCCCGTCGCACTACGTCGTCCTCAATTCCGGACTCACCATTGACGAGCGTGAATACCAGTCCGACTACAGCATGCCCAAGCTGGGCGACTTCGCCTTTCTGCAGGTTCAGGATGGAGTGGAAGTTCCGGAGGTGGCACACGCCGGGCTCTTTGATGAATCCTGGCAGGTACAGGAAGTAGGGCCAACCCGGTGAGAGATCAGCCCTTGACCCCTTTCACGCGCCGCAGCTTCCTTTCCACCCTCGCCGCTGCTCCGCTTGCGGCGCAGCGGAAGCCCCCGAACGTCGTCTTCATCCTGATCGACGATTATGGCTGGCGCGACACCGGATACAACGGCAGCACCTTTTATCAAACCCCGAACATTGACCGCCTGTCGCGAGAGAGCATGGTATTCACCAATGGCTATTCCGCCAGCCCGGTCTGCTCCCCGACACGCGCCGCCATCATGACCGGCAAGTATCCGGCGCGCCTTCACGTCACCTCGCATCTGCAAGGCGCATCCAACCGCTTCCACTACACGAAGGTCCTGCAACCCAACGCGCGCCTGGAACTCCCGCTGAACGAGGCCACCATAGCCGAGCTTCTCCGCGAGCGGGGGTACCGCACGGCCTGCATCGGAAAATGGCACTTGGGTAAAACAGGTTTCCTTCCCTCGGACCAGGGCTTTGATGTATCGCTGGCCGGCGATGAAGCCGGTTCCACAAACAACTTCTTTTTCCCTGAGTGGAAAAAGAAGATTCCGCTGGAGGGCCAGACAGGCGACTATCTGACAGACCGGCTCACCGATCTGGCGGTGGACTTCATACAGTCGTCCAAAGACCGGCCCTTCTTTCTTTACCTGCCCCATTTCGCCGTGCACACCCCCATCCAGGGCAAGCCCGATAAGGTCCGCAAGTATGACGCCCTCTCGCGGCCGGACAATCCGCAGAATTACGGTGAATATGCCGCCATGATCGAAAGCGTGGATGAGAGCGCCGGCCGTGTTCTTGCATCCTTGCGAGCAGCGGGGCTCGAAGAAAACACGCTCCTCATCTTCACAGCCGATAACGGCGGCGTGTCCTCGCGCGAATGGAAGAACCGGCCCGTCACCTCAAATGCGCCCCTCCGCGCAGGCAAGGGCCATCTCTACGAAGGCGGCATCCGCGTTCCCACCCTCGTTCGCTGGCCCGGCGTCACCAGGCCCGGCGCTATCTGCCATGAGCCCATCGTCAGCTACGACTATGCGCCCACCATTGCCGAAGCGGCTGGAGTTGCCCGCGAAAAGATAACGGGCATGGACGGCCGCAGCTTTTCCAGTCTCCTGAAGGGCGCCTCCACACTTGGCCGCGCCGATAACTTCTGGCACTACCCGCACTACAGCCCGCAACTGGGCAAACCCTCCGCCGCCATTCGAAGCGGCAACGACAAGCTGATCCTGTTCTTCGAAGACAATCGCGCCGAACTTTACAATCTCAAAGACGACATCGGCGAAACGAACGACCTTGCATCCGCGCAACCCGCCAAAGCCGCTGGGCTGCGCCGGCGGCTCGAGGCCTGGCTTCGTGAAACGAACGCGCAGCTTCCCCGGCCCAACCCCAATCACGATCCCGCGCGTGAGCTCGAACCCGGTGCACCGGCGGGCCCGGTTACGGCCAAGTAGCAGTCAGGCCAGGTCCGGCGGAGACGCTACAAAGCGGTAGCCTACTCCCCGGACCGTCAGAAGATGGCGCGGGCGCGTAGGGTCGTCCTCGATGTACCGCCGGAGCCGGACGATGAAGTTGTCTATGGCGCGCGTGTCGGTGTCTTCGTGAAGACCCCAGACCTCCTCGAGCATCGTCTTGCGCGAGACCTGTTTCCCCTCATGCTGTATCAGGAACCGGAGCACATTGGCTTCCATCAGAGTGAGCGGGAAGACCTGGTCCAGAACCCGCAGTTCCAACTGGTCGAAATTTACGGTCTTGCCGTCAAACGAGAAGGTGTCTATCGGCTCCGGCGATGGATTGATGGAGGCGCGCAACCATTCCCGGCGGCGCAGCAGTCCGCGGATACGGGCAATCAGGATACCAAGTTCAAACGGCTTGGTCAGGTAGTCATCGGCCCCGGCCGCGAAGCCCTTCAAAACATCCTCGGGATGGCCGCGCGCGGTGAGCATGAGGGTCGGGATAAATTGGCCCGCCTGACGCAGTTCCGAGATCACGGTGAAGCCGTCCTTGCCCGGGAGCATGACATCCAGAACCACCACGTCGAAACTGGTTTGCCTGGCCGGCAGCAACTCCAGCGCTGCCTCCCCGGTGTCCACCACCTGCACCTGATAGCCCTCTGCCTCGAGATTGAACCGTAGACCATCGGCAAGATGCTGCTCGTCTTCGACAATCAGTATGCTGCTCATTTGGCGATGGGGAGTTCCAACACAAAGGTGCTTCCGCGGCCTGGTCCTTCACTTTCGGCCCAGGCACGGCCGCCATGGCGCTTGGCCACGGATCGGACGATGTAGAGTCCGAGACCGGTGCCTTTGATGCGCGTCGCCAACTGGCCCGGCACACGGTAGAAACGCTTAAAGATCTGCTTTAGTTCGGGCTTCGGGATGCCCGGACCCTGGTCGCGTATCCGCACCGAAACGTACTTCCCATCCACAATCGCGGTTTCCACTGTGACATTTACATCGCTTCCGGAATACTTCACCGCGTTGTCGATCAGGTTGGAAACGGCTGCCTTCACCTCATCCGGATCTCCCAGCACCGCGGCGGGTGGACCGCTTTGGAATCGAATCGATCCAGCCGGAGCATGATAGAGGTTGCGCGCCCGCGCTATACAGGTTTCCACAACCTCGCCAACGTCGATGCGGGTAAGATTCAGGGGGCCTCTGGCTGCGCCGATGCGGCCAGTGCGCAAAATCTGCTCGATGGTGCCCAGTAACCGGTCGCTGTCATCCAGCATGATGCGATAGAACTCGCTGCGCTTGGCCTCGTCCACCGATCGTGTTTGCAGGGTTTCCAGGTAAAGGCGGATGGAGGCGACCGGGGTTTTCAGCTCGTGCGTAACCGCATTGATGAAGGCGTCATGCTGTTCATTGCGGCGGATCTCCCGCACCAGGAAAACCGTATTGAGCACCACGCCGCAGATGAGCATGATGAGCAGCAGCGCCCCAAGGAAAAGCTGAATGCCGGTGCGCCAGTTGAGCAGCACCCAACCGATGTAAAGAAGGAGGATAACCGAGATGAGACCGATACCGAGCGCGATGAAGAACGCGATCGACTTTTTCCGGCCTGGAACAACCATGCCTCCAGCTTAACAAGTGGGACAGACCTCCTTATAGTGGCCTGTCGCGTTTAAGCGGCTTCGCTTACGTCGATGTCGCTGTGCAGGGTGGCCACCTGGATCGACTTGGCCAAGCCCAGGAACCTCATGATGTTCAGACTGATCCAGGAGATGTCGAGCTCATACCAGGCCAGACCGTGACGAGCCGAGGTGGGGTGGGCGTGGTGGTTGTTGTGCCAGCCTTCCCCGAACGTCATCAACGCTACCCACCAGTTGTTGCGGGAATCATCGCGCGTTGCAAAGCGCCGCGCGCCCCACATGTGCGTGGCCGAGTTCACCGCCCAAGTGGCATGCAGGCCGACCACCACTCGCAGGCAAATGCCCCAAAGCATCATCGGCAGACCGCCAATGGCCAGCAATGCAAGCCCGAGCAGCACCATCGGCACCCAATGCCAGTTGTTGAGCCATACATAAAAGCGGTGCTTGGCCAGATCCGGGGCGTACTTGGACATCATCTTGGTGTCGTTGTGCTTGGCTTCTCCAAAAATGATCCAACCGATGTGGGACCACCATGCTCCGTCGCGCGGCGAATGCGGGTCGCCCGGTTTGTCCGATTTCTGATGATGGATGCGGTGGGTGGCGACCCAAAAGATCGGCCCGCCTTCCAGCGTCAGCACGCCGCAAATGGCGAAGAAATATTCGAGCGCCAGCGGCGTCTCATAACCGCGGTGGGTGTGCAGCCGGTGGTAGCCGAGACTGATCCCCCAGCCGGTGGCGATCCAATACAGCAGAACGGCGGTGAGGAACGCCTGCCAATTGAACATAAAAAGGGCTGCCACGGCGCCAATGTGGAAAAGGACCAGCACAATGATAGTGATCCAGTTCATTTTCCGTGGGTTAGACATGGTGACGATATCAGTCATTGATGTAGCTCTGCTACTTCCAAGTTAGCAAAGTTTCGGGCCAGGGTTTGTCAGAATTGTGTAATTTTTGCTGTAGAATTGTAGTTTCGCCTTACCCCCAGGCCAGTTACAACAACGCTCATCCCCAGCCTTTGGGATAACCCCACTTCCACCGATCCCCTGGAAATCCTGCGCTACCGCTCGAATCTGCTCGGCGCGGACCTCCACATCACCAACTTCGGCGGCGGCAATACCAGTTCCAAGTAGGAGGTGATCGACCCCATGACTGGCCGCACCACGCCCGTCAGGGCGGTCAAGGGCAGCGGCGGCGATCTGGGCAGCATTCGCAACCATGGCTTTGCGATCCTTTACATTGTCACTTTCAGAATTATTTGGCGTAGATCCGTCAACATTATTTGGCGTACTCTTCAAGTATCGCCTAGATCCAACAGTCGCGTCACCAAGGGCCATTTCCATCACTTGAGCGGCATTCGTGGCGAATTCGAACTGGCCGAAGGCGTTAAAATGCGCCCTCATCAGTAGCGAGGGAGTTTGGTGTCGGCCACAGCGGGAATGGAGGGGGAGACGGCGCAGATTAAAGAGGTAACGGACCGACCCGTGCGGCGGTAACGAGGCTTTTGCGGCGAGGTGCTAAGCCCGACAACACCATCAGCTTAGAAGCACGATCAGCTGTCCCTTCGTTGCTGCTTGGGTGTGCCCGCCGTACTTGTTCCAGTACGCTCCGCGCGCCAGGCGGCACGTGCCTCGTATCCACAGGGTTCTACTCGCCTAGCTGCGACGCCTTGTGAGACAAGGTGGGCTGACAGTCAGCGAGACGGTCAAGTTAGTGAGAGATCTGCGATCTCAGAAGTGTACAATTCTTATTGATAGTCTTAGAAAGCGAGGAGTCGACCTATGAACATGGATCAGGTAGAAGGAAACTGGAAACAGGTGAAAGGAAAAATCCAGCAACAGTGGGGCAAGCTCACCGACGATGATCTGGACGTGATCGAAGGCAAGGCAGAGGAACTGGTCGGTCGGGTCCAAGAACGGTACGGCATCGCCCGGGAAGAAGCAGAGAAGCAGGTAGCAAAGTTCCGAAGCACACGTTGAATCCACAAAAGGCCAAGGGACATGCCTGCCCCTACAAACGCCGATCCATGGCGCCTAGGGAGCATCAACTCGATTAGGCGGGAATCGAGGTGCTGTTCATGGTACGCGAGAGGCGCGAGCAGCCGTCCTGTGGCTTCAGGTAAAAGATCCAAGACGAGCTTCAACGCCGCCAGCACCTGCTCGGAGGCGTTGTCACCGGTAAGGCCTAGCGAGTTTCAGACTATCCTTTAGACTAAAAAATTGAGGCGGCCAAGTTCTACGCTGACAGGGTGCGAAAGAGCCCTTGAAAACGAAGCGATCGCCTTGCCGTGCGAGGAGTTGAAGGTTGCGAGTTGAATTTGATTGAAGGCGGATTCAATTCGATCCGTCCCTGCCCAGATCGCGGTAACGCATCATGGCCCAGGTGAACAAGCCGTGGGCAATCAAACCAGCGGAGGTGGCGCCGAGCAGCCACGGGCCGAAAGGTTGTTCCAGGAGAGTCGCAAGCGCCCTTGCCATGCCGCCCGTATCTTCGGAGTCGGAACTTACGGCCGCTTGCACGAGAAACAGGCCGACGAGTGCGATTAGCAAAGCCCGCGCGCAGAAGCCCATCCGGCCGAGAGTGATCATCGCACCCTTCTCCCAAGCATGCATGTCGCGCAGCGCGAGTTTCTCGCGGAACTTCGCCCGGTAGCCCACCACCAGCTGACTGATACTGATGCCAAAGGCCACCACGCCCAGGGCCCCAACCAGCCAGCGTCCGAACCCCTGCGACATCAGCCAACTCGTCCCCGACTGCACGGATTGATCCCCGCTCTCCCCGCCGCCCATCAAGCCGAACCCCGACAGTACTATCCTCACCGCCACGTACGCGAGATAGATATGGAGGAAACCGCTGGCACCGTACAATACCCGGAGGCCTTTGCCGACGTGTTCGGGGTCCTTGAACGCCTCCACGAACTTCCACGCCGAGTAGTGCAGCAAGCCGACCGCGAGGACTAGCAGAAGCGTTGCCCCAAATGGGTGTCGGCCGATTTCCTCGAGAGCGCCTTTCGTGTCATCCGTTTCGCCGCCGAAACCAACCGCGACCTGCAGGGCCAGCAATCCAACGGCGAGATAAACCGCGCCCTTGGCGAGAAACCCAAAACGAACGATGAATTTCAGAAAGCCGCTTTGGGGCTTCATGCCGGATAGTCCCTCTGAGCAGAGTCTTGCCTGCTGCTCGTGCACGGCCTATGCATCGCCGCACGTCCGCGCGGTATCCGGGACCGGAATGCGCGGCATTTCCAGAAGGCTACCGAGGTAATTCCGGCTCGCGACTAACAGAGAGGCGACGTGATTCGCACCCGCGTCGACGAGCGCCTGCGGGCTCTCGTCCGCCAGCGCCGGCGGTCCCCATCGTCCCACCACGATTTGCAACTCGGGCAGTGCCGAGCGAAGCCTCTTCACAAGATACCGTGTCTTCGACGCCGAGCTGGGTGGGAGATCAGCGAAGCAAACGACAGCGAACTGTCGGTCTCGCACCAGCGACAGCAGTTCCACCGCCTGCATGCGCCCACCGGTGATCTCCATGGCGATCGGCAGATCGTCCAGCAGTTGTGCCAGCATCGCGAGCGCGACTTCATCGGCGGCCCCGTTGACCGCGTAGCCCAGTACGGCCAGCGGCTGGCGTGGTTCCAAGAGCGATGGATCGGTGGATGCGGCGGGTGGCTTCGTGTCCGCGTGGCGCCGGATGCTCTCGGCCGCGTCCGAGATCAACTCCCGGGTCGCCTCGATGACCGCCGCTTCTTCTTCCAAAGAGAGCCGCTGCTCCAAACGGTCACGCTCGGTATAACTGAGCGCCGGCAACATCAGCGCGTCGTACACCGATTCGGGGGGATCGGTCTTGATGTGGCTCTCGATCAGTTCGGACGCTTCGTTGAGGTCGCGGGCCACCAGGCGCTGATAGTAGCCGTACTCGGGCGCGAGCGCCGGCTTGTCGTCCATCAACATGCCGACGAACGCGAGGCCGGGCACGTGCTTGCCGATCACGACGAGGCACACGGTCAGCGGCGATGCCATCAGCAACCCGAGCGGCCCCCACAGCCACGTCCAGAACGCGACGGATACCAGCAGCGCCACCTGCGACACGCCGGCTGCCCCGGCATACAGCACCGTTTCGAGCACGAGATTCGTGAACAGCTCCAGGACGACGAATAGGGCGAAGACAATCAGTGGTTCAGTCCACCCCTCCAGGGCCGCGAGACTGACGAGGATAGGCGCGCCGGCTCCGAGCACGGGACCGATGTAGGGGATGAATCGAAGCACTGCACCCAGCGCCGCCCAGACCAATGGGTAAGGGACGTGGAGGAGATACAGCCCGGCGAAGGCCAGTATGCCGTACACAAGACTCACAAGGGACTGCATCAACAACTGCCGGCTGACGCGCCCTCCAGCTTCGTAGAATCCCTTCGTGGTCGTAGCGAGCTGTCCGTGCCCGATCAGCCCGATCAGGCGATCACGCAGATCGCGGTGGTCGAGCAGCATGAAGATAACCAGCGCCGCGACGAACCCCGCCGTGCCCAGCGGCCCGACGAAAGGCCCGAGCCACGCGAAACCCGAAAAACCCATAGCCGGGTTAGAGGTCACCACGACGGGCCGCGACACGGTGCCTTTCGGCGCCTCCGTTCCCATGTCAGTCTTGATGCCTTCCAGTGTTTCCTGCAGCTTCTCGACCGTGCCTCCCCTGCTCGCACGGCGCACGTCGGCGATCTTCTTTCGGATGTTGGCACGATAGCTGGGCAGGTCCTCGACGACGTTGTCCATCTGCCGCATCAGCACCCAACCGCCGAGACCGAGCGCCGCGAAGACCAGCGTGACCGCAAACAGCACCGCTGGGACCCGACCGATTCGGCGCTGGAGCCAGGTGACCGGTGGCGTCAGGACGAACGTAAGAAGGATGGCGAGGGCGATCGGCACGAGGACGGTCTGTGCCCAGTACAAAACGGCGACACCGAGCACTCCGCCGGCGAACATCACCCAGGGCTTCACGGATTTCAAGGTGTTTTCCAAGTCCCTACTCCGTTCCTGACCGAGTTGCAGCAGACCTCTGATAGTCTCCCAATACAGGAGTTCGGAACTTTCCGTTCCTGAATCGGTCCCAGCCATGCTGACAGCGATGGATCCTACCGAGTGCCTTTGGGGCCCCAAAGTCCGAAACCATTGTACACCTCGAGGAGCGCCCGGCAAGGGGGGAAGAAAGGGGCGTGGCTCTGCCCAGTTCGAGCTAACCTCATCGTACTCCCCGGTCAACTATATGCGAATGCACGGGTGAAACATCGCTGAGCGAGAGCGAGTACCGAAAACACCAACGCACGGCGCAAGGAACAGCTCCGGAGCCATCTACTGCCACTTGGGTGTTTTTGACTAAAACCGCGAAAAGTCAATTTTTGCCCGCTGAGTCGGGCAGTTGCCCCGATCAATTCGGCTGTTTTTAGGACCTGCGCTGTCCCATTCCAGTGCCGCCAACTGGCTGACCTTCTGATCAAGTGTCGCGTTGTAGTTTATGAGTGGAACGGCGTCCACGTCTTTTCAATGGTTTGCACGTTTAAGTACAACAGTTCGCTGCATCTAAACAGTGGACTGCTGTACCTTATGAGTGGACGATTGTTGCCCGAATGTTCGGACATCCTCATCCCGGGGATTAGTGCACTGAAATAATGGACAAACTCGTCAATCACACCAATTCCCGCAGACTTTCTACATTTTTGTCACCGCGCCGTCCACGATTCAAATACAACAGCCAACTCCTCGATGACGGCGTATCCGGAAGTTGGCTCGGAACCCACGGAATCGCTCCGCCTCTATCCCGCCGATTCGTAGAGACTTCCTGGCGCTTGCCGTATTGCGCAAACGTCCGGTTGTGCAACAACCCGACAGAAGCTGATTTGCTGGGCTTCTTGCATTGCAAAAAGGTATTGCGTTTTCAATTCGATTGGCGATACCTTTGAGCAATGCAGATCGGCTACGCTAGAGTCTCGACCGACGATCAGGACACTGCCGTCCAAGTGGCGGCGCTCAAGAAAGCTGGGTGCGAGCGGATCTATCGTGAGAAGGCCTCTGGTGGCCGTTGGGATCGGCCTGAGCTTCACCGGCTGCTCGACCAACTACGCAAGGGTGATGTGCTCGTAGTCTGGAAACTCGACCGGCTGTCTCGCTCCCTCCGCGATGTACTTACGATCATGGAGCGGCTCGGCGAATTCGGGTCGGGCTTCCGCAGTTTGACCGAAGCCATCGACACGACGACACCGGCAGGCCGGATGATGATGCAGATGGTCGGGGCATTCGCCGAGTTCGAAAGGGCGATGCTCAAAGAGCGGACCAAAGCCGGATTGGATGCCGCCCGCGAAGAGGGGCGCATCGGCGGACGCCGTCCGAAGCTGACGCCTCAACAGCAGGTTGAAATCCGCAAGATGGTATCGAAGGGCGACAAGACGGCCGCCGACGCCGCGCGGCTGTTCAAGATCCATCCGGCCACCGTCAGCAGGCTTCTTGCCCGGACGCTGCCGTCAGCGAGGAAGGCCAAACATGCCAAATAATGTTGACGGAAGTGCGCCACTTAATTCTGAAAGTGACATTTACATGGACCGGCTCGATGCCCTCAAAGGCGTCTACCGCGGCGAGGAGTTCGAAGACGAAATGGTGGACCTGTATCCCTCGTGCGCCTTCGCCGGCAACAAGGTCCCCGCCTCTATCGATACTCCGCTTCACGCCTTCATTCCCTATCCTCATGTCGATCACCTCCATCCCGATTGGGCCATCGCCCTCGCCGCCAGCAATGAGGCCTCGCCGGCCGCTGGACCGGCTCGTTGACGCGCCCACCAAAGGACTCCGGCCGCGGCGACCACCAGCAGAATGGAGAGGCCCCATTTAGTTGACGGTCTGCTCGCCAGGACCGGCGCCTGACCTGAGTTACTTCCCGCGGCCCGGCCGCCATGCGCACCGCGCGAAGATCCACGAGCAGTTCGTCCACGTGCCGATAGCGTTCGCCGGAATTTTCGCCATGGCTTTGCGGACAAGGCGTTCCAGGCTCATCGGCACGCCTGTGCGCAGAGCGGTGAGGGGCTCGGGCTCGACGTTCAGTATGGAGGAATGAGAGCCGCTTGTTGGCCGGCTGGGAACGGCAACCGGCCGGCGATCATTTCATAGAGCACAACGGCGAAGGAATGGATGTCGGCGCGGCGGTGGATGGGCTGGCCCTGCGCCTGCTCGGGGGACATGTAGGACCGGAGTGCCCAAGGAGGTTCCTGTTTTGGTGGTGCGAGTGCCGCTGGAAAGTTGAGCCAGACCGAAATCCATGACTTTGACTTGCCCCTTGGAGTTGAGCATGAGGTTGGAGGACTTGATATCCGGTGGGTAATGCCCGATTCGTGCGCGGCTTTTAGGCCTTGCGAGGCCTGGACGGCGATATCGAGGGCCTACTCCAGCGGGAGCGGGCGAGCCTTGATTTTCTCGGCGACAGTTGGGCCGTCGACATACTCCATCGCCAGAAAGCCGTGCTCCTGGTCGATTTCGTAGATGGTGCAGATGTTGGGGTGGTTGAGCGAGGCGGCGGCCTGAGCTTCGTTGAGGAAGCGGGCGCGGAGCTCGGGATCTTCGGCGGTTTCCTTAGGGAGGAATTTGAGCGCGACCGTGCGGCGGAGGTTGGTGTCCTCGGCCTTGTACACCACACCCATGCCGCCCTCGCCGAGCTTGGAAAGGAAGTGGTAATGGGAGATGGTTTGGCCGGTCATCTGAGCCCCATTCTCTTTGCCACGGCAGTAAAACGTGGATCGGATCGGAAGGGGCCGAGTTGAGGCTCCGCCAGAATCAAGCGAAGGTCGCCGTCCCGTTCATCCACCGCTTTGTTCAGCCATTCATAGCCTTTCTCCGCTTGTCCCAGAATGAGATAGATCTCGCCGACGCGGAAGGCGGGAGCGTATCCCCCGCGGCGGCGCTCATCCAACAGGAGGGTCAACACTTTTTCGGCGTCGGCTTTTCGCCCGGCCCGAGCGTAGATGACCCCCAACTGAGCATGGATATTGATATTGTTCCGGGAAAGCCGGAGGGCGTTTTGCAACTCCTCCAGAGCCGCATCGTGCTTGCCTTGGAGAGAATAACCTTCGCCGATTGTTTGATGGGTGGCTGCGGAATCCGGTTCGATTTCCAGCGCCTTCCGGCCGGTGAGAATGGCCTCGTCGAACCGGCCCATGCAAAGCAAGACGTAGCAAACGATTCCCTTGATCGGAACAGAAAGCGGATCCAAACGTTCCGCGTGACGGATCGCCGCGAGCGATTCCTCCAAACGGCCGACCGTGAAAAGGAAATTGGCGTAGCGGTGCCAGGCGGTGGAGTAATTGGGATTGAGTTCCATGGCCCGCTTGAGATGAAACTCGGAGCCCGTCCAGTCCCAGTCGTAAACCCGTTTGATGTAACCGAGCGAGGCATGCGCTTCAGACAGCGTGGGGTCCAGTTCCAACGCCCGCGCGGCGGCTGCCTTGGCTTTGGGAAATACATCAGTGGGCGACGCACCCGCGTATGTCTGGAGCAAAGGATAGGAATCCGACAAGAGGGCATAGGCGGCGGCATAGTTGGGATCGATCGCCAGAGCCTGATTGGCATATTCGATCGCCTTGCGCAGGCCTTCGGCGCTGCGCTTGTTCCATTGCATCCGGCCTTTCAAATAGGCTTCATAGGCAGCCGGGTTAACCGGGCGTTTCGACGTTAATTGTTCCTCTTCGGCCGGGGTGAGCTTTACCTGGACTTCGCGAGCGATCTGAAGCGCCACTTCGCTTTGCGTAGTGAGCAGATCCTTCAAATCCGGCTCGAAGCTGCGTGACCAGATCTGGCGGTCCGCGGAGGCGTCAATCAACTGAGCGGTGATGCGGGCGCGATTGCCGGCGCGGAGGACGGAGCCCTCCAGGATGTAGCTCACGTTGAGCTCCCGCGCGATCTCCGGAATCTGTTTGGGAGACTTCTTGTAATGCATGACGGAGGTGCGGGAGACAACGCGGAGGGCGCGTATGCCACCGAGATTGTTGATGAGAATGTCGGTCATGCCGTCGCTGAAATAGTCCTGTTCGGAATCGCCGGAAAGATTGTCGAGGGGGAGAACCGCGATGGAGAATTCCCGCGGCGCCGTCGAGCCCAGCCAGCGAGGCCGCCAAAGGAACGCGATTACCGCGAATAGAAGAAGAGCTGCCGCCAGTACGGCTCGGCGCGGCGTGAGAATTCTCCCGGCAGGAGAGGGCAATGGGGCGGCATCTCTCAGGGTGCGGAGCTCGACGGCAAGTTCGTCGATGTGCTGGTAGCGGAAGGTGGCGTCCTTGGCAAGGGCTTTCGCGAGGATGCGGTCGAGATCGATGGGGAGACCGCTCCGGAGCGCCGTGAGGGGTTGCAGCGGCTCGTGTACGATTTGATAAGTGAGGGCAGCCGCGCTTTCTCCAGTGAAAGGCGTGCGGCCCGCCAGCATTTCATAGAGGACAACAGCGAGAGACCAGATGTCGGTACGGCGATCGGTTGGTAGGCCCCGTGCTTGCTCGGGAGACATGTAGGCCGGAGTGCCGATGACAGCCTCCGATTGAGTGAGCCGGCTGTGGCCGGAAAGCTGAGCAAGCCCGAAGTCCATCACCTTGACCTGGCCCTTGGAGGTGAGTATGAGGTTCGACGACTTGATGTCTCGGTGAGTGATAATGCTCTCATGCGCGGCCCCGAGACCCTGCGCGGCCTGTATGGCGATGTCCAACGCCTCTTCGAGCGGGAGCGGACGGGCTTTGATTTTTTCGGCGACAGTTTGTCCGTCGATGAACTCCATCGCCAGAAATCCGTGCTCCTGGTCGATTTCGTAAATGGTGCATATGTTGGGGTGGTTGAGCGAGGCGGCCGCTTGCGCCTCGCGCAGAAAGCGGGTCCTGTGTTCTTCGTCTTCGGAGGCGTGTTGAGGGAGGAACTTGAGTGCAACCGTCCGGGTCAGCATGGTGTCCTCGGCCTTGTAGACCACACCCATCCCGCCCTCGCCGAGCTTGGAGAGGATGCGGTAGTGAGAGATGGTTTGTCCGGTCACGTTATTGAAACTCGCGCATGTAGCCTTCCCATTGCGGCCTCAGTTCCGCCATGAATCTCACAAACTCGGGCGAGCTGCGAATGCGCCCCAGGTTGGGATCTCGCGTGAATAGCAGATAGTTCGGCATGCCGTATTCCACCGTCTTTTGCAGCCATTTCACAGCCTCTACCGGCTTGCTCTCCAGCGCATAGACGCAGGCCAGCGCATAGGTCGCATGATGATAGGAGCGATCCTTCCCGAGGCCCTCCATCTTTACGCCAATTGCTTCCGCTTCCCTGAACCTTCCTTGCATGGCCAGCAGGATCGCCTGTGGACCCAGCGCGTGCGGCGCTTTCGGATTCGCCGCCAGATCGGAATTGATCTGCCGTTGCGCCTCCTCGAGGCGTCCCTTGGCCACCAGCGCCCAACTGACCCCCTGAAAATTCTGAAACCTCGATGCCAGCGCGATCGATTCGTCAAATCTACCGAGCAGCGCGTTGCCCTCAACCATCCGGCTTCGAACCAGTTGACTCAACGGGTCGATCGCGATCGCCTTCTCCATGCCTGCCAAGGCCTGTTGTTCCAGCCCCATGTGCGAGTAGAGGGCCGCCAGGCTCCCATAGCCAGCATTTGGATTCAGTTCCACTGCCCGCCTGAGTTCCAGAATCGCTTCGCGGATCCGGAATCCTCCATGGATACTCCACAACATTTCGAATCGCACCTCATGCGTCTCAGACAAGTTCGGATCCAGGCTTTCCGCCTTCATCAGAGCCTGCTTACCTTGCTCCAGCAAGGAGGCGTTCCCCACGTCGATGAAGAGTGCTTTCCACACGCGCGCATGGGCCAGCCGGGCGTGTGCAAGCGCATAGCCAGGGTCGGCCGCCACCGCCCTTTCAAACATCGGAATGGTGGCCTCATGCATGACGAGCGCCGTACGGCGGTTGAAAATGTCCAGTCCGGTCAGGTAAAGCTGATAGGCTTCCGGGTTCGAAGTGCCGCGTTTGGCCAGCCGTTGCTTTTCCTCGGGACTGAGTTTCAGGCGAAGGCGCGACACCACCTGTCGCGACACCTCGTCTTGCACCGCGAAAATATCGGTGAAGCGGGTATCGAAAGTCTCCGCCCAAAGCGAAGTCCCGTCGCGTACCCGCAGCAGGTTCACGCTTACTCGCAAGCGGTCACCCGAACGCTGCAGGCTCCCATCCAGCACCGCCTCCACCTGCAACTCCCGGGCGGCTTGCAAAGCGTCCATCTGTTTGCTCGCGTAGCCGCGCACGGCGCTGGTGGGCCGCACCGTCAACCCGTGTATCTGGCTGACCTTGGTGATCAGCGTGTCCGCAAGTCCCATTTCCAAGTAGTCTTCCCCGCCGCGCTGCAAGGACTTCAGCGGCAGAATCGCGAGACTGCGAATGGTGTCTGTCTCCGGCTTCCGCGCGAAGCGCCAAGTCAGCAACCCAGCGGCGGCAAGGAACGCGAGAAGGCAAGCGGCAATCAGCCAGGTCCTTCTCCCCTTGGCCGTTGGAGCCTCCCCCGCTACCCCGCGCAGGTCCACCACCAGATCACTGGCATGCTGATACCGGTCCGCCGGATCTTTTGCCAGCGCCTTGCTCACAATCCGGTCCAGCGCTACCGGCAAACCCGTGCGCAACGCCGTCAGTGGTTCCGGCTTCCCTGACACAATCGCATGCGCCACCGCCGCCTCCGTCTCGCGCGCAAACGGCAGGCGCCCGCTCACCATCTCATACAGCACTACCCCGAGTCCCCACACATCCGTCCGCCGGTCAGTCGCCTGCCCCTGCATCTGCTCCGGCGACATGTAGGCCGGCGTGCCGATACGCATCCCGCTGCGGGTGATCCTCGATCGCTCGATCAACTGCGCGAGGCCAAAATCCATCACTTTCACTTGCCCCTTCGCCGTCACCATCAGGTTGGCGCTCTTGATGTCCCTGTGCACAATCCCTTTCTCGTGCGCCGCCTCCAGCCCTTGGGCCGCCTGGATTGCAATCGCCAGAGCCTCCTCGAGCGGCAGCGGACGCGACCCGGCCTTCTCGGCAACGTTCTGCCCCTCGATAAACTCCATCGCCAGGAACCCATGTTCCTCGTCGATCTCGTGGATGGTACAGATGTTGGGATGGTTCAGCGCGGCAGCCGCCTGCGCCTCCTGCACAAATCGCGCGCGCAACTCGTGGTCCCCGGCAATCTCCTTGGAAAGAAACTTCAGCGCCACAGTGCGGCGGAGTTTGGTGTCTTCGGCTTTATAGACCACACCCATACCGCCCTCGCCGAGCTTGTCGAGGATCCGGTAATGGGAGATGGTTTGGCCAGTCATCGTTGTTTAACAAGAAAAGGATTTGTGATCTCCACACCGGGAACCGTTTGGCCGTGGTTGAGATCCTCCGTATAAAGGCGCTTG
>JAENWC010000305.1 GCA_016650235.1 Terriglobia bacterium | reverse complement strand
GCGGCTTCACCGGTGCGGTGGCATTCCTGGCAGTTCTTCTGCAACACCGGGAGCACATCCTTATAGAAGGTGACCTCGGTGGATTTCTTGGGCGCCGCGGTAGCGGCTGACACGATGGCAATTCCGAGTAGGACCAGTTGGATACGCACACCACACTCCTTGCCAAACATTATACGAGATCGGATCCCCGTTGGTTCCTTTGCAGCAGCACTATACAATTCCGCTAAGGTCGCCGATCTGCTGGCCGGTGGTTGGCAGACCAACGGCATTCTCACTTTCGCTCAGGGGCAGTTCCAGACGCTCAACCTCGGCTCGGATTGGATTCTCGTCGGGTCCCTCAATCACACCCAGTTCGGCAGCGCCAATCTGAATACGCAGAGCGCGGCCTTCGGCGCTATCACGAGCACGCGTTTACCGCGTGCCGCATGCAGCTTGGGAGAAAGGTGATCTGGTGGCCGCTGCCGGCCGGTGATTCGCTCGTGCTTCCACCGCACCCGCTCTGCTATCTTGTTAGGTTGGCTGCGCCCCATCAGTTCCAATGAACTTTCAAGTAAAACCTCTGCAAGAGTTTCTCGTGCGCCCCGCGCTTCCACAGGCGTTGAGCCGCATGAACGAGCTAGCCTACAACCTGCTTTGGAGCTGGGATCACACGCTGCGCGCGCTTTTCCGCCGCCTCGACCCGGCCATCTGGCGCAGTTCCGGCCACAACCCCGTCCTCATGCTCGGTCAACTGAGCCAAGCGGCGCTGGAGAGGGCTGCCGCCGACGCCCGTTATCTTACTCTCTACCGCCACGCCTGCGAGCGCCTCGATGCCTATCGCGACCGCTACAAAAAGGCAACCAAGCAAGGCGCCATCGCCTACTTTTGCATGGAGTTTGGCTTGGTGGACTGCATGCCCACCTACTCCGGCGGTCTCGGCATCCTGGCTGGCGACCATCTCAAAGCCGCCAGTGACCGCGGCCTCCCTCTGGTCGGTGTCGGGCTTCTTTATCAGCAAGGCTATTTCCGCCAGTTCCTCAATCCAGACGGCTGGCAGCAGGAACGCAACCCCGTTAACGACTTCTATACCCTCCCGCTCAAACAAATCCGCGCGCGCCAGGGTGGCGACCTCAAGGTCACCGTTGACATGCCAACCGGCAAGGTTCATATCAAAGTTTGGGAGCTTATGGTCGGCTGTGTGCCGCTCTATCTTCTGGATACCAACATCGCGGAGAATGAGCTCCAGGAAAACCGGGGAATTACCAGCCAGCTCTACGGCGGTGACATCGTTTCCCGCATCCGCCAGGAGATTGTCCTCGGTATTGGCGGACTCCGCGCTCTCAAGGTTCTCGGCATTGAACCCACCGTCTATCACATGAACGAAGGCCACTCGGCCTTCCTCGCCATCGAGCGCATCCGCCTCCTCATGCAGGACCACGGACTCAGCTTTGAGGAGGCGCTCCACGCTGCCCGGTGCAATAACGTATTCACCACGCATACGGCCGTCCCGGCGGGTTTCGACCTGTTTGATCCAGGGCTCCTCCACGAGTATTTTCAGGCCTACCTCAGCCAGGCCGGCATTCCCCCTGAATCACTCCTATCCCTGGGGCGCAATCAACCCTCCAATCAGAGCGAGCCCTTTTCCATGGCTCTATCGGCCATCCATACCTCCGCTTACCGCAACGCCGTCAGCCGCCTCCACCGCACCGTTTCCCAGGAGATGTTCCAAAGTTTGTGGGGAGAGTTGCCCACCTGGGAAATCCCCATTACCTCGGTGACCAACGGCGTCCACCTCCCCACCTGGCTCAGTTCGGATCTCTCCACGCTCTATGATCAATATCTACAGCCGGACTGGCTGGAGCGTTATCTCGAACCCAAAACCTGGGACCTGATCCGGGATATCCCCGACGCCGAACTCTGGGAAGCGCGGCGCCGCCGCAAACGCCGGCTGATTCAATTCGTCCGCGACCGTGTTCAGACCTATTCGGTCAAGCGCAAAGCCTCCGCTTCCGAACTGCGCCGCCTCGCCGAAGTCCTCGATCCCGATGCCTTCACCATTGGCTTCTCGCGTCGCTTTGCCACCTATAAGCGCGCCACTCTGCTCTTCAGAGACATTGATCGCCTCAAGCGCATTCTCAACAATCCCGACATGCCGGTGCAGGTGCTCGTTGCTGGCAAAGCCCACCCCAAAGACCAGCCCGGCAAAACCTTTATCCGCGAAATCTGGAACCTCTCGCGCGACCCTGAGGTCTCGCGCCGCATCGTTTTTGTCGAGGATTACAGTATCCAGGTGGGCCGGGAACTGGTGCAGGGCGTCGACCTCTGGCTCAACAATCCACGCCGCGGCGAGGAGGCCTGCGGCACCAGCGGCATGAAGGCCGGCATCAACGGCGTTCTCAATCTCTCCATCCTCGATGGCTGGTTCGATGAAGCCTATGAGCTTTCCGGCGGCTGGGCCATCGGTGACCGTGAACCTTACTCGGAGGACCAGGACGAATTTCATGCCAGCTCCATCTATTCGCTGCTCGAAAACGAAATCGTCCCCATGTTCTATCGCGACCGCGACGGCGGCGTCCCGGAAGAGTGGATCCGCCGCGTCAAGCAGTCCCTCATGTCCCTCAGTCCCATCTATAACTGCAACCGGATGGTGGCCGAATACAACTCTCAAATGTACCGGCCCGCTCATGAGGCCTGGAGCAATGTCAGCCGGGATGGCTTCCAACCGGCCAAAGATCATGCCGCCTGGCTTGCGCGCGTCCGCTCCGTTTGGCAGGGAGTCCGGTTCCTTTCTGTCTCTCCCCATCTGGCCCACCCCGCTCTCAGCGGGGAATCGATCCCTTTTCAAGCCGTACTCGACTTGGCCGGACTTTCCCCAACCGATGTCCGCGTTGAGGCCGTCGTCGGCCACGTTGGCGTCGAGGGCAATCTGGAAAACACGACTGTCCTCATACTGCCGGCCATCGAGCAGCGGGAGGGGCAGCACGTTTTTGGCAAGGAGTTTGTTCCGGAAAACACCGGCCGGCTCGGCTACGCCGTTCGCATCAGCGCCAATCACTCCGATGATCCCCTCACGCGGCCCTGCAATATGCTGCTCAAATGGGCTCAGATCTAAGGTAGTGTGGTCCCCGCCCGTCAGAGCGATCATACCCCCTACTCCCATGTGCCTCTAAGGCGTCTCCCTGTCTTTGCTACAATAAAGGAGGGAAACACCTTAGCAAGACGAATCCTTTACAAATTATTTGCTGGATTCTTGTTCCAATCCGTGATAGATAGATAGTGTAGGCTGAATTCAACAAGGTGTTCGATCTTCAGCCGTATTTTTCCGGGCGTTTCCTGACGGTCCAATACTCCCCCCAACAGAGTCGCTGCGGTGGCGGTTCGACCGTTCTTAATTCTTCAAGGAGTACTCAATCACGCCATGGAAGGCGATCGCAAATACAGACAACACGGCTACATGGACTCAGGCCGCGACAGCTCTCCCCGGGATCGGGATGACCGTTCGCGCCAGCAAGGGCCCAAGCCTCCGCTCGACATCACCGGCCCGCGTCTGCCCCGTATGGTGCAGACCGTGGTCGCCGCCAGATGTTTTAATTGCTCCACCACGCTGTCGCCGGAGGCCGACTTCAAAGGTTCTTGTCCCAAATGCAATGCTGCCCTGCATTGCTGTAAGCAATGCGCTCATTTTGAACCGTCCACGCGCTTTCAGTGCCGGAAGCCTATCCCCGTCCGCATCCCCGTCAAGGACGAGAATAATGAATGTGAGCTTTTCTCGCCTCGCGTTACCGTCGCTCGCGACTCCACCGCCGCCGGCACCGGAGGCCAAACGCAGAACGCGTCCCCGCGCAACCCCGCCGATGCCCGCGCGGCATTCGACAATCTATTTAAGAAGTAACCCGGTTCAGCTGCGCTATCCTATTAGCTGCACGCATGCCTGATTCCAACACCCCGCTCCCGGTGAGTGAGCATGTGGAGGCCGAAGGCCACCTCATCGACTCCCACATCATGGAGCAAATTTTCGATACCGTAGTGGAATTCCAAGGCCGCTTCGAGGTCGAACGGTTTCACATCGGCCGTACCAACAGCGACCCCTCCCATCTCCGTCTCCGCATAGAGGCCCCTTCCGAAAGCGCTCTGCAGCGGATGATGACGCAGTTGCTCGGGCTTGGCTGTTCGCCTGTGGACACCTCTGATGCGGAACTGGCCACCGTAGTCCGCGATTGTTGCGCTCCGGAAGATTTCTACTCCACCACCAACCACCGCACGATGGTCCGCCGCAACGATGCCTGGGTCACCGCCTCGAACCAGCGCATGGATGCATTGATCGTTGTGAAGGATAATCACGCCGTTTGCCGCCGCCTCCGCGATGTCCGCGCCGGCGATCAAGTGGTGGTCGGAATGCGCGGAATCCGTGTTGTGCCGGAAACCAAGGAGCGAGACCGCCACTCGTTTGCCTTCATGAGTAATGGCATCTCCAGCGAGCGCCAGGTGGAGACCGCCGTCCGCCAAACCGCCGCACTCTGCCGCCAAACTTTGGAACAGGGCCTCAAAATCATCGTTGTCGCTGGACCCGTCGTCGTGCATACCGGAGGGGGCCCTCCGCTTTCCAAACTCAT
Organism: Terriglobia bacterium; assembly: GCA_016650235.1. Lineage (GTDB taxonomy): Bacteria > Acidobacteriota > Terriglobia > Bryobacterales > Bryobacteraceae > VFZE01. Next base: position 63,739 of record JAENWC010000305.1, on the reverse strand, counting down.
TCGCGGCGGCTTTGTGCACGCCATCCTCAGCGGCAACGCGCTCGGCGTGCATGATGCCGAAGCGTCCATCCTCGGCACCTCGCTCGGCGTCAGCCAGATCGACGGACGCCAGCAGGAACATGGCCACCGCAATCACATGCGCGCCATCAACGCCATCTACCATGCCGGCGGCATTCCGCAGGCGGTGGCCGACGGCACTCTATCCAGCGGCATTCTCTTCGAGTGCGTCAAGGCCGGCGTGCCGTTTGTGCTGGCCGGCAGTCTACGCGATGATGGCCCGTTGCCCGACACCATCACTGACATGAATCAGGCCCAGAACGCTTATGCCGCGCATTTGACGGGCGCGGGCCTCGTTCTCTGCCTCGGCTCCATGCTGCACTCCATTGCGGTCGGCAACATGCTGCCCAGTTGGGTCAAAATCGTCTGTGTCGACATTAACCCCGCCGTCGCCACAAAAGTCAGCGATCGCGGTACAGGGCAGGCCGTCGGAGTGGTTACCGACGTCGGCCTGTTTCTGGATCTGCTGGCAAGGTCGCTCGGTACCTCCTAGCCATGAAGAAGAAACAAGCGCAAAGGGCGCTCGCCGCGCCACCGAATCCCAAAGGAACACTGGACCTGCGTTCGCGGCGGGCAGCTCCGTTTTGCGCGGGTTCTTCAATGGCGTACACCGATGATCATGCCCGCTCCGGCGTCCACGATCCGCTGCCGGAGATCGAAACCTGGGAGAACCAGTATCCCGGCTATGAGATCACAATCGACAACCCCGAGTTCACTTCCCTTTGTCCTCGCACCGGGCTGCCCGATCACGGCACGCTCACCCTCATCTACACCCCGGACAAGCTCTGCCTGGAGCTGAAGTCGCTCAAGATGTACCAACTGGCCTACCGCAGCCTCGGCATCTTCCAGGAGAACATTGTCAATCGTTTCCTCGCCGATGTGGTCAAGGCATGCAAACCGGTCTGTGCCACCGTGACCGGCGACTTTGCGGCGCGCGGCGGCCTCACCACGAAAGTCACGGCATCCTGGAGCCGCAAGCCCCGAGGCCGCAAACCCCGAGGCGGCAAATATGGATAGCGCCCAGCAACAAAAGATGTCCGAGTTGGCCGCCCTGCTCGGCGAGATCCGCCAGCAGGTTGCCGATCGCCATGCCTCCTCGGCCGCGGGCGGTATTCCGCTACCAGACCTGTTGCCGATTCTCCAGGCCCGCGACGTTGCGCAAGGCAAGGTGGCCGCCATCGGAACAGTCAATCCCAGACCCGGTGGTCTGCTCAACTCCGCGGTTCAATTCTGCAAGCGCATGGTCTCGCGCTCCCTGGACTGGCATGTGCGTGAGCAGGTGGAATTCAACCGGGCCGTTGTCACTTCGCTCGAAGCTATTCTCAGCGCTCTTGAGGAGAACAACCGGCTCCTGGCGCACTTTTCCTCCGATGCCCAGCACATGCAGGACGCCACCTCCCATTGGAAGCAGTGGCGCGCCGATTGGGAAGATAAGCTTGCCAAGAACGAAACTCACTACCTCCGAGGCCTATTGGAACTGCAGTCCTCCGCGCAGCATCGTGCCCTGCTCGCCGAATCCAGCTTCCGCGATCTCATGCGCGCACAGCACGCCGATTTCACCGCGGCCCTGGAACGGGCTGCCGCCGATGTCCAAGAGCGCCTGTGGGCCGATCTTGAGCGGATTCGACTCGAGTACGAGTCCATCATCCACAATGAGCTGCGCCTGGTCCGCCAGCGTGCCGCCCTTGCCCCTCCCCAGCCTGCTCTTGCAGTTCCCCAGGATCCGCCCTTCGCCTTCGACTATCTGAAATTCTCAGAAAAATTCCGCGGTCCGGAAGAGTACGTCCGAACCGGGCAGCTTCGTTACGCAGCGTTTTTTCAAGGCTGCCGCAGCGTGCTGGATCTTGGCTGCGGCCGCGGCGAATTTCTGCAGCTCATGAGGGAACACAACATTCCGGCGCGCGGCATCGAGCAGAGCGGTGAACTTGTGGCATTGTGCCGCCAAAAGGATCTGCAAGCGGAAGAGGCGGACATGTTCGCCTACCTGGACTCGCTCGGTCCCCAGAGTGTGGACGGCATCTTCTGCTCCCAGGTCATCGAGCATCTTCCTCCGCATCGTCTTCCCGGCCTCATCCAGTTGGCCTTCGCAAAACTCAAGCCCGGCGGCCGCTTGGCGATGGAAACTCCCAACCCCGAGTGCCTCGCTATCTTCTCGACGCACTTCTTCCTCGACCCCACACACACGCGTCCCATTCCTCCCGCGCTGCTCGCCTTCTATTTTGAAGAGTCCGGCTTCGGTCAAATCGAGATCCAGCGCTTTGCGCCCGCCATCGAGTCTATGCCTTCACTCGCCCTACTGCCGGAAGATTTCCGCAACGCCTTCTTCGCGAACCTGGACTACGCGGTGCTTGCCCGCAGGCTTTCGTAAAGCTCCCGCTGCCGCCGCGCGATCGCCGGCCAACCGTACCGCTGTTCCACGGTCTGCCGCGCCCGCTGCTCGATCCGCCGCCGCAGGTCCCTGTCCCGCAACAGCGCCTCAATCGCGCGCGCCATCTCCGGTCCCGTTGCGGCAATCACGACATCGTGGCCATCGCGCAGATCCTCCAACCCGTTTACACCGGCCGGCGTGCTCACCACCGCTTTCCCCATGGCCATCGCTTCCATGACCTTGATATTGGTTCCGGCCGAGGCCAGCAGCGGCGCCACCACCACGGTGGCCCGCCGGTAGGCCGGGCGCGGGTCGGCGACGAAATCGTCCACCTCCACGCCGGGTTGCTCCAAGTTTGGACGGACGCGGTCCTGATACCGGTGGAGGAAATACTGGTGCCGCGCCCCGGCGATGATGTGCAGCTTTCCAAGTGGCAGCAGCGGAAACACCTCACGCAAAAAGAAGTCCACCGCCAACACGTTCGGCAGATGCGCAAACGACCCGATGAAGAGGATGCGCCCGGCCTCAGGCTCTTCTTCCAGGGAACTCGCGCAAAACGGAGCCTCGGCGCCGCTGGGCACAGGTGTTCCGTTGCTGCTTGGTGGTTCGCGCCGGGCCCTTTGCGCTTCCAGGGAACTCGCTGGCCGGAATCGCTCCAGATCCACCCCGTTGGGGAGGCACTCCACACGCCGACCTTGCACTCCGCGCCGGTCCTTCTCCGACATCGTCACCACCACATCCACCTCACCCCATGCCTTCTGTTCAAACTGGACCCAGCGCTCATACTGTTGCCGCGTTTCCCAATCCTCGCCGCCTTGCAACAGTTGCGCATAAAGATCCAACGTTACGTCGTGTTCCACAAGAATTACCGGCGCCGGCGCGCACTCAACGGCATACTGCGCCATTTGCGTAAACTCCAGTTGCGCCACCGCCGGCTTCCACTTGCGCACACTCTGCCGCAGCGCCGCCCGGAAGGCCAGTGAATCGAACTCCTCCACCACATCCGGCCGCGCCGAGAGCGGGCGCGTGTGGCTGCCATGCCGCCGCACAATCACAATCTCCTGGCACACAGCCAATAACTCCTCCGGCGCTTGTGCCAGTTGATCGGCAAACGATATCAGCACCTGATCGTATTCCTCCGCCGCGCATCTCATCAGGTTGTACATGCGGACGGCTCCCCCGTGCGCAAGCGGAAACGGAAGGTACGGGCTCGCTACCAGCACTACCGGGCGTCCCGTTCGCCGCTGTCCGGGAAATACCGCCACATCCCCGCTGCACAACGCAAGAATGCGCTCTTCTTTCCGCGAGCCCGCGCGGTGCGGTGGCGCGGCGAGCGCCCTTTGCGCTAGCATCGGACCGCTGCCGGGCCGCAGCGCCCACTCCAGCGCCCGGATCGATTGGCGCAACGCCCATTGCGCCACGGCATCGCCTTCCATCCGCGAGGCGCGCCCGTCCAGCCGGTCGAGTGAGGCGCGCCACAGCTTGCCGAATAGCTCTGGCGCACGCACTGTGCCCGCCAAGAACCGCAGGTAGTTGACCTCCAATACGCGGGCCAGTTGTTCTTCACTGTAGTATCTCGACGTGGTGGAACGATGTTTGTGCACCACCTTTGCTCCGGCTACAAACACCGTCGGCCAGCCCTGCTGCCAGCCGCGGTAACCAAGGTCCAGATCCTCAACATAGGCAGGCTGGTAGGCCTCATCGAGCCCGCCCAGTTGCTTCAGCTTCACCGCATCAAACAGGGAACACCCGCCGCTGCCATAGAGCACGTAGCTGTGATCCTCCCCCTCCAGCGGCGTTTCGCAGCGTACCGGAAAATCCAGCTTCTTCAATCCCGGAGGCATCACAGCCTTCCCCGTCTCCTGCCTGCGCTCGCCTGGAGGAAACAAAATTTGCGCCGTCGCGCAGAACAGGTCCGGGACTGCAACAAAGGCCTGCTCCAGTGCCGCAAAGAATCCCGGCTCCACCACCATATCGTTGTTGAGCATCAGGACGTGCGACTTGCGGCTGCGTGCAATCCCGAAGTTCACCGCCCTCGAAAACGACAACACGATCGGATGCCGCACCAGCGTCACTTCCCGGTAGTGCTGCTCCAGCCAATCCGCGGTGCCGTCCTCAGAGCCGTTGTCGACGACAATCAACTCCCATTCGCGCCCAGCCAACTCACCGAGCAGCCCCGGCAATAACTCCTCCAGTAAGTGTTTTCCATTGCGGGAAGGCACGATCACCGAGATCCCCGGCTCCACACGGTCTGGTTTAGGCAGCTCGCAGGTCTCCGTGCGCATTGACTTCCGCCAGCGCGCCGCCACCCCCGCCATGCGCCCCATCCAGTACAGACAGGGGCGTACAAAAGCCTTGGGATGCCAAAGCCGCCACAGGAATGTGTACACTGCGCCGCCCGGACGCAATTCCCATCGCACAAGATTCTTTCCACGCCACAGAAGATGCCGCGCGATCACGCCCAACGAACGCGGACGCAGCATGAAATGATGTAGATTCTCGTTGAAGAAGGCCGTCCGCCAGCCGCCCATTATCACCGCCATCAGGCGCAGCCTCCAATACGGCATGCGCGGCTGCAGGATCAATCCGGCCAGATAAATCTTCTTGTCGCGCAAGACCCAGCGGCAGTGATTCAGATTTTGCGAAAGGCTCCGACCCGGATGGTAAGGAATCCATTGCCCATCCTTCGATAGAAATTCGGGCGATGGAAATTCGGGCACCGGAAACTCCGACACTACATAAAGCGGCAGGTCCGGCCGTATCTGGCGCATCTCGTCCAGCAGTGTCGGGATCAGGTCCTCTGACCCGCTGGCAAAGGCAACCTGTACATGCTCGCTCAGATCAGAACTTCCAGGTCCGGCGAAAAAGCGCCGTGCTTGAATTGGCGCCACATTTCCAGCGCCTGCACACAGAAGCCGGTCGAGACCGGGTTGGCAAACGGCAGCAGTCCCGCCGGTTTGCGCCCGAAGCAAAATCCCCCATCCAGCCGCCGGTCGCTGGATTCATACTGGAACCCGGCAATCGCATCCGCCTCCTCCATCGCCTCCGCTTCCGCGAGCGAGGAGACTCCGAGCGCGGCCGCATAAATACGGACCCGCAGCAATTGCCCATAGACGTCAGAGCGGGCAAAACAGGGAGCGATCTCGCGCAGGTAGCGCGAGGTCCGCCCCATGGCCACACCAAGCGCGGAGTCGCACTCCTGCCGGCCCGCCTCGCTCAGCAGGGCTTCCATGAAATAGGAGTAAGCGTGCAACCGGTCCATCACTTTCTCCGGCTCTTCGCTGCCCGGCAAGAACTGCTCGTGGTTGTCCAGCGCCATCCTGAGCACCCTTTCCCAATGCTGTAGAAACTCCGCCTCGCCAGTGGCCTTGGCCAATGCCCGCCACGCCATGGCCGACTTCAACTGCCAACAGCCCGGCTCGCGCGACCACCGTTTCTCATACGGCCACGGAATCCGCTCCGGCAGAGAAATCACCGGATGAATCCCGTCCGGCGTCAGATAATCGCGTGCCATGCTCCGCCCGCAGGCGGCTGCCTTCTCCAGCAACTCCGGCTCTCCAGTCAGCCGCCAAACCGCCAACAGTCCGCGCACGATGATGCCGCAGTCAAAAAAGTAACCAGGCGAGGCGGCGGCCAGTTCAAACGGGAACGTCTCCAATTCCGTGTTCCAGGCCGCCCGCGTCAGGAAATGCGCCGTCCGGCGCGCAGTTTCCAGATACACAGCCTCGCCGGTTATCCGGTACAAGTAGGCGTGTGTGCTGGCGGCATAGCCGGTAATCTCAGTGGAGACCGGCAGATTCTGTTGCTTCGAGGCAAGATAATAGCGAGCTACGCCGCCGTCCGGCTCCTGAATCCCCGATTCCAGAAACCACCGGCCCGCGCGCTCTACAAAAGCGGATGTGGCTGGCAATACAGTGTCCCTAAGTTGAGATGGCAAAGTCCTCTATTGTAACATTGGCGGACGCGTTGCCCTACCCTTTCATGTGCCTCCAAACACGCGAAACCGGCAATCCCACAACGTTGAAGTAGCAGCCTTCCACGCGGTGTATGTACTTACCCGCCAGACCCTGTATCGCGTATCCGCCCGCTTTGCCGGCCGCCTCGCCCGACGCCACATAGGCATCAATCTCGCTTTCGTCGAGCGCAAGAAAATGCACGGTCGTAGTTTCAACGTCACAAATCACACGCTCGCCCCGCAACAGGCATATTCCGGTAATCACCTGGTGCGCCCGCCCCGACAACAGAGCGAGCATTCTTTTTGCGTCGGAGGCATCCGCCGGCTTTTCCAGAACATCCGCCTGGCCGGTCTCTCCTGGCACCACTACTATAGTGTCGGCCCCCAAGACGGTCTCGCCGGGTTCTGTCCGCACCGCCTCTGCCTTAGCCTGTGACAGGCGCTTCACGTAGTCCTCCGGCGCCTCATCTTGTCTTCGCACTTCCTCCACCTCGGCCACACGCACGATAAAAGGAATTCCCACCGCGGCCAGAATTTCCGCTCTTCGCGGTGAGGCTGAAGCCAATATCAACTTGCTGTCCATGAGAAAAAGCATAACCTGGAAGCCCTTACATTCTCCTGCCATGCCGATAGCCGCTTGAGAAGTGAATGCATGCCAGCCTGCTTTCCGCAGTCCATGTCCCGAGCCGAAGAGGCCGCGCAGCCACAGCTTGGCGGTTCCGAGAACGGCGATGCGTGTTTTCCCCCGCCTTCGTCGTCATCGACGAAGGCCTTGCGCCGGCGGGTTTGCGATGCCGCCCTAAGCTGCCGATCGCACGGCAAGCCGCGGCTGCCGGTCCGGCTCGCTGCTCCCCTGCCGCATCCCCGCCCCTGCCGCGTTCTGCTGGTGGCCCAGGATCGCCTCCATCTGCAGTGCATTGATCAGCGACTTTCCGCCTCCGTCGTTGTTGAAAATCACGAACGTCTTTTCCGCAAAGCCGCTGACACGCTCTATGCGTAGCTTCCAGTCGGCCAATTCCCCAGGGTGGTACAGGTAATCGTTTCCGCTCTCCTGAATGCTCCGGTCGTCAAAAGCCGTAAATCCAGCCCCGCAACGCCGCCCATGCAGCTTGACATATCCGATCCCCGTCGTTAAGCGGGAGGACGCGCGGGTAGCACGATGCCCCCCTGGTTGGTCCAGGTTCGCAAATCCCACGTGATAGTCGATCAGTGTCCCCATGCCTTCCTGGCTCGTCCAACTGTCGTGCCGCAACTCGGCCACCAACGGAAATTTGCTCAGGTTACGCCGCAACTGGATCAGGAACGCTTTGTTTTCCGGTGTGAACCGGAACGAACCGGGAAACTGCATCAACACGCACCCCAGGCGTCCAGCCTCGTGCAGAGGCATCATCGCCGCTTTGAACCTGGCCAGTAAAGCCGGTTCCAAATTTCTCTCATGCGTGAACTCGCGGTGGAGACGCGCGGTGAACTCAAACTGCGGGTTGCGCTCCACCTTGGTCAGCCACAGCCGGCTCAGTTCGGGCCGCACAAACTGGTAGAAACTGGAAGAGATCTCCACCGTGTCCACACGCCGCGCCAGAAACTCCAGTGGATGGAACCCGCGCGGGGCAGGATGCGGGTAAACAATGCCTTGCCAACCGGGGAAATCCCAGCCAGCCACGCCAGTGCGTATGGGGGATAGCATAAGGCGGCTCCTTTGTTTTCGCTTTCTATTCGCCTTTAGAATACCGCCAAAGAAAAAGGGTGTCAAGAGGGAAAAAATTCTGTAGGGGTGGGTAACCTCTCCATTCAGCGAATCGTTATATGTACATCCCCGTTACGATAGCGGGCGCCCTCACCCCTCATCACCCAATAGGCGCCCGCTTTTCCTTTTCTGTCCGCTACCCAGTGTTGTTAAGCCGCTACCGGCCTGATTCGTGGAACACGCTCAACCCCTTAGCTGCCGCAGCACTTCTTGTACTTCTTGCCGCTGCCGCAAGGGCACGGGTCGTTGCGGCCGATTTTCTCCTCGCGCGGGGTTGCGTGTGTGTGGTGGCCTTCCTCTTCTTCCTGCGCAAACAGCGTGGCTTTGCCATGCATCCGCAGCCGCAGGTCTATGCCAGCCTGCGCAGACATCTCGTCTTCTTCGGAAAATCCGCCCGCCAGTTTCTCCATGCGCTCATATAACCGGCGCATCTCCACACGGTTGGTGTCGCCGGGCGCGGCCAGCGCGTAGGCGAGCAAAGCGTCCGTGCGCAACTCTTCATGCTCGAACAGTTTTTCGAGGGCCGGCGTCTCGCCATGCATGTCGAGAAACCCCACTCCCAATACGGATTGCCTCCGTACATCGATATCCTCATCTTCCAGGTGCCGCACCAGGTAGGGGGTGAATGACTTGTCGAAACTCCGGACCATCGCGCGCATGGCCCGCGCCCGCACCGCGGGTTCCTGGTAACAGGCGATGACTGCCTCATGGACCGGCCCCGGTTCGGGAATTTCAATCAGCGCGTTGACAAGCCCCACCCGCTCAAGCATCGGCGTGGCGCTGTCCCGCAACCGTTCCAGCATAGGCTTACGAACACGGTCCTGCTCCACCTGCGTTCCCAACGCTTCCCAGCAATAGCCTCGCACGCCGGCGTCGGGATCATTCCGCGCCAACTCCATCAGACGATCCACCTGCTCGGGCGAAAGATCCTCGCCAATCCAACTCTCGACCGCCAGCGAACGGTGATGCGGATGCGGGCTGGCAAGAAATTCGAGACGATCCCGATCGGGCAGGTGCTCCAGATCCGGGTCCTCCTCATCCGGATAGAGGCGCCAGATATCAAACGGCTCCAGCAGGTCACGCTCGCCAGCCGCGCCATCATAGACTTCCCGCAGAAACTGTTCTTCCTCGGGCGCCTCGGTCCTGGCCTGCCGCAAAATATCCTCGATGCCTTCATCCCGCAGGCCCAATGAAACGAGAAGAAATGGAATCTCGGTGCGGTCGTCTTCATCCAGTTCCGCATACAGGGCAAGCAGGGGATGAAGCGCGGGCGCCCCGATGCGCACCAGCGCCTCGCTCATCTCGTCGGGAACATCATCCGGATAGCGGCGGATCTCGTTCATCAGGAACGGGAGCGCGGCGGCATCCGGGTGCGAAGCAAAGATGCGCATCAGATCCATCGAAACATCGACGCGATCATTGCCCCGGTTCTCCAGCGCAAACCGAAGAATATCGGGCATTGTGCGCCCGGCATCATCGAGAAGCGCGTGTAGTAAACGATGGTCGAAGGCGATGTAGCCGAGGGAAGCGGCCTTCAGGAGATGGTAAGCCCCGGCTTCGCCATATTGCTCAGGTATCGGAATCACGTCAATAGCTGGCGCGGCCGCCGCTGGCATCGTAGCATTGTCCGGTTACAAAGGAGCAGTCGGGCGAAGACAGGAAATGCACCACGGCGGCAATCTCCTCCGGCGTCCCGGTGCGCCGCATCGGGATGCGCTGCGTCATGTAGTCCACCTGCTCCTGAGTCAACTGCTCCAGGATCTTGGTGCGAATCACGGCGGGCGACACGGCATTGACGCAGATGCCTTCGGTTGCCACCTCTTTCGCCAGCGATTTGGTGAAGCCGATGACCGCCGCTTTAGTGGCCGAGTAGCCTGTCATGTTTGGATTGCCTTCCTTGCCGGCTATCGAGGCGATGCTCACAATCCGCCCATAGCCGCGGGAACGCATGTGTTGAATCACGGCCTGCGCACAGTGAAACACCCCGGTCATATTAATATCGATGATCTTGCGCCAGTCTTCCGCGGTCTGTTCCCACAGAGGGGCAGCCCTACCGCCGATGCCGGCGTTGTTCACCAGCACATCAATCCGGCCGGTCTTGTCCAGCATGGAGGCCACCGCCGCCCGCACTGATTCCGCATTGGTGATGTCCATCAGAACAGCGAAGGCGCCTGGAATCGTGGAGGCCACCGCAGCGGCACCCTGCGCGTTGAGATCCGCCACGGCTACCGTGGCGCCGGCGGCGGCGAGCCGGCGGGCGATCGCCTCGCCTATGCCGGTGGCCGCACCCGTGACAATCGCCGTCTGTCCGGTCAGGTCAAAGAAAGGCATGGACCAGTGCCCTGACTAGTCTTCCTTGACCACGTGCACCGTGATCACACTGCTCACATCGCTGTGCAGCTTCACACTCACCTTGTGCTCGCCCAGTTGCTTGATCGGTTCATCCAACTGGATCTTCTTGCGGTCAATGGTGAAGTTCTGCTTCTCCAGCGCCTCGGCAATATCCTTGCTCGTCACCGAACCGAACAGTTGATCCTGCTCGCCGGCCTTGCTCTTGATGGTGACCGACACCGCCGACAGGAGCTTGCCCAGCTCAGACGCCTCTTGAACGTGTTTGGCCTCCCGGCGCAAATGGGCCTGCCGCTCCTGTTCGACAATGTTCTTGTTGCCTTCCGTTGCCGCCACGGCGAGCCGGCGCGGCAGCAGGAAATTCCGGGCGTATCCGGCGGTCACTTTTACTACCTGGCCCCGCCCGCCCAATTTCTCTACGTCCTCTCTGAGGATCACTTCCATTTTCTTACTCCTTGCTGAATGTCCAAACGGTTATGGAACCCGGCCCGTGAGGCGGCATGGGCCGCCTTCGCCGGGTCTAATCCCGTTTTACGGTTTATCTTCCGCCCGAAAAAGGCAGCAGCGCGATATTGCGCGCCTGCTTGACTGCCTCGCTCAGACGGCGCTGGCAGGGCGTGCAGACACCGGATAACCGGCGCGGCACAATCCGGCCCCGTTCAGAAATGAACTGCGACAGCAGCCGCACGTCCTTGTAGTCCACATAGTCGATCTTGTCCACGCAAAACTTGCAGACCTTCCGCCGCCGGAAAAACTGGCGCTTGTTGGACATGACCGCTTTGTCGCCGCCCGTGGGCCGCATCGAATTGCTGACTGGTCTTCCGCCTCTGGATTCAGCCATGGCTTATTCTCCTTGTCCTTGCTGTTGCTCGACCGGGGTCTGCTGATCCACTGCCACGTGCGCCTCGCCGGGAACAGGCGCTCCTGGCGCAGGACCTCCCGGCGGCGCTCCTGGCGCAGGTCCCGGAGCCTCGGCCGGCATTGCCGGCGGAGCCGCGGCAGGCGCAGGCCGCCGTGCCGCACGCTTGGCCCGTGCCTTTTTCCGCTTCTCCAACCACTTCAGCTTCTCATCAATCCGCACCGTCAGGTACTTCAGCACCATGTCCGTTACGCGTAAACGGCGTTCGACTTCCTTTACCACCTCGGCGGCGCAGGAAAATTGGATCAGAACATAGTAGCCTTCCGACTTTTTCTGTACACGATAGGCCAGCCGGCGCACACCCCACTTCTCCACCTTATCGATGGCGCCGCCCGCCTGTTTGATGATCCCTTCCAGTTGACCGTTAAACGCGTCGATCTCTTCTTCCGTCGCGTCCGGTTTTGCGATGAACAATTCTTCGTAAATTCTCATTGATCCTCAGTATTTAAGCCTTGGGCGCGACGATTGAACCTCGTCATGGCCTTTGCGACGCCTTCAGCAATTATGGACTCCACTGCCAGCGCCCCTTGGTCCAGCAGTTCATCCAGTTCTTTCCATTGTGGCCGTTTGATCGGCGACAACACAAACTTGGCTCCATCCCCGACCTCGCGGCCAGGATGGATTCCCAGGCGAACCCGGGAAAATTCACTCGTTCCCACGTTTCGGATCACAGACTCCACTCCGTTGTGACCCGCCGAGGAACCTTTCGGCCGGACCCGGATCTGCATCCAGGGTAGTGCCAGTTCGTCATACACCAGCACCAGTCTCTCCGGCCCCATCTCATACCTTTTCAGCAGCGCGGACACCGACGGGCCGCTCACGTTCATGAACGTTTGCGGCTTGGCCAGCACAAGGCCCGCTCCACCACATGTTCCCAGCCCAACCAAAGCCGCGTTCTCTTTCCGGTTTACCCGGATTCCCTGCCGGTCCGCCACGCGGTCCACGACAAGAAATCCAAGATTGTGCGGCGTCAACTCGTACTCCGGCCCCGGATTCCCCAGTCCCACAACCATCCACGACTGATCCATTTTCGCCACGTTTTTCGTGTGTTCCTCATAATGACCGCGGCTTCGATTGTGATCCGGCCCGGGGGCCAAAACCTACTTCTTCTTGGGCTTCTCCGCCACCGCTCCCGCCTCTTCCTTCTTACCCTTCTTGAGCACCTCCGGTTCCGTCTTGGCCACCTCGGCGACCGCGGCGTCTTCGGACACCACGGCTTCTTCCGAAGTGCGGATGGCCACCACGTGGACAACCACGGTTTCCGGCGGACTCAACAGCTTCATCGAACCCGATAAGGGGATATCGGAGGCGCGCACGCTTCCGCCAATGGAAAGCTCGGTAACATCGGTGGTGAAATGCTCCGGAATATCGTCCGGCAAGCACCCGATCTCGATCTCGCGTGTAATCACTTCCAGCAGTCCGCCCTGAATCTTCACGCCCACCGGTTCGCCGGTGATGTGCACGGGAACCTTCACATGCAAGCGCTTGGTCAAATCGATGCGCATCAGATCCACGTGCAGCAGCGTGTCTCGCACCGGATGGTGCAGCCAGTCCACCACCATCACCGGCGCGGTCTCGCCGCCTGCCACGGCCACGTCAAAAATCGTGTTGTGACCCGTGGTGCTGTGGAGAATCCTGTTGATCTCTTTGGGGTTGACGGCCACCGCGACGTTGGTCCCGCCAGCTCCGTACAGTACTGCTGGAATCTTGCCCGCCACCCGCAGGCGCCGCGCTTCATTCTTGCCTCTGGCTTGGCGCGTTTCCGCTGCCAGGGTGATATCTTTCCTCATTGACTTCCTCTTCCTCTTCGCCGGACCGGCAACCTAAGATACTGTGGCGGCCCCGATGTCCGGCTGGTTTTCTTCTAAACAAATAGCGAACTCACCGATGTCTCCTCGTGGATGGACTGTATGGCTCGCGCCAGCAACGGCGCCACCGACACCTCTTCAATCCGGTCGCACGCCTCGGCCTGCTTGGACAACGGAATCGAATTACTCATCACCACTTTCGCAATTTTCGACTCTTCAATCCGCTGCACCGCCGGACCGCTCAACACGGCGTGCGTGGCGCAGGCCGAAACCTTCTTCGCCCCACTGGCCAGCAAAGCCTCGGCTCCTTTTACCAGCGTCCCGGCCGTATCGATCAAATCGTCCACAATGAGGCAGTGTTTGCCTTCCACATCGCCAATGATGTGCATCACTTCGGCCACATTGGCTTCCTCGCGCCGCTTGTCGACAATGGCGAGGGGCACGCTCAGCCGTTTGGCGAATGCCCGCGCGCGCTCCACTCCGCCCGCATCCGGCGACACCACAATAAAATCATCCCCCGCCTGGACCTGGTACATGAACGGCTCAATCAGGACCGGGGTCGCGAACAGGTGGTCCACAGGCACATCAAAAAATCCTTGAATCTGCGCCGCATGCAGATCCATCGTGAGAATCCGGTTGGCGCCGGCGGTCTCCAGCAGGCTCGCCACCAATTTGGCCGAAATCGGCACTCGCGGCTTATCCTTCCGATCCTGCCGCGCGTAACCGTAATAAGGCAGCACCGCCGTGATCCGGTCCGCCGAGGCGCGCTTCAAGGCATCGATCATCAGCAGTAACTCGAGCAGGTTCCGGTCCACCGGCGTGCAGGTGGACTGAACCACAAACACATCGGCCCCGCGCACGTTCTCCTGGATCTGGAGATAGATCTCACCATCGGAGAAGGTCCTGACGCTGGCCTCGCCCAGATTGCACCCAAGGCAATCGCAAATCTCGCGCGCCAGCGCCGGATTCGCGTTCCCGGTGAACACTTTTAGTCGATCAAATGTCATTCTTCGTACTGGCTTCGAGGCGGCCACGTCTTCTCTTTCTCTTGCTGCTCCGGCGGCGCCAAGGCTTTTACAAACTCCGCTTGGTAACGCTCTCTGCTGACAAAACTCATCGGCTTCAGCCGTAGGCCGGCGCCCATCTTGCTCATTGCGGTCTGTGCCCGGTCCCTTTCCTCACGGCTGGCAAACAATCCGAACAAAGTGGAACCGCTCCCACTCATACGCGCAGGCCAAGCTCCCAGACGGCGAAGCTTTCGCTGGAGAGATGGCAACAGAGGATACCGCCGGAAAACAACGGCCTCAAAATCATTCTCACAGAAGGCCTTCCAATCCTGCCCTTGGGCGCAGCTTGCCATCGCCCGGGCAAAGGACTGGAACCCCTTCATTCTATGGAAACTCGTTTCGCCTGTCAATTCGCCATCCATGGGCCGGTTCAGCGCCTGGTAGGCCTCCGCCGTCGAGACGGCCACCGGCGGTATCACCAGCAGCCCGTATCGCCCCCGCAAGGAGGGCAACGGATACAGTTCCTCCCCACGCCCGAGGCCCAACGCGGTCCCCCCCATCAGAAAAAATGGCACGTCGCTGCCCAGCGCGACCGCGATGCCGTGCAGCCGCTCCTCAGAGAGCCTGACACCTGCCAGCGCGGGCAGCGCCAGCAACACCGCCGCTGCGTCACTCGACCCGCCACCCAACCCGCCGCCCATTGGGACCCGCTTGTCCAGGCGGATGCGCAGTTCACCGCCCGCCTTTATGGTTTGCATCACCCGGTCCGCCGCGCGGGCCACGATGTTGTCCGCAATCGCTACACTCGACTCCAACTCGATCCGCCGCCGCCCGCCCGGCCGGTACTCCACCTCCAGAACATCTCCCAGCGAAACTGTTTGAAACACCGTACGCAGTTCATGGAAGCCGTCTTGGCGGCGCTTGCCCACCAGCAGACTCAGATTGACCTTCGCATACGCCTTCAACCTCGCCCGCCGTGGTGCTGACATGGAGTCTAGTAATGGATCAGCGAGTGTATGTCGTAGCCAACCAGCTTCTGGCGGCCGTTGAGAAAGTCCAGTTCGAGCACAAAACCCAAACCGGCCACCGTTCCCCCCAGCTTCTCCACCAGCTTGGCCACCGCCGCCGCGGTGCCGCCCGTCGCCAGCACATCGTCGATGATCAGCACGCGCTGTCCCTTGCCGATCGCGTCGGCGTGAATCTCCAGCGTATCTATCCCATATTCCAGCGCGTACTCCATCTGTACCGTGGCCGCCGGCAACTTCTTCGGCTTCCGCACCGGCACAAACCCTTTACCCAGCGTGTAGGCCAGCGTGGGTGCGAAAAAAAATCCGCGCGCTTCTATGCCGAGCACCAGGTCAAATTCCGTGTGGCGATAGTGCTCATGGATGGAGTCGATCACCTTCTTCAATCCATGTTGGTCTTTCAACAGTGTCGTAATATCAAAAAAGTTGATGCCCGGCTTGGGAAAGTCGGGCACTTCGCGGATCATCTGCTTGAGTTCATTCATAGTTTGGTTGGGGAGTTCTAGTGTTGTATGCGGAAACCTCTGTATTTTATCATCGCCTCATCCCGTTCCTCGACGCCCCTTACCTCCGCCCATCGCGGACCCTTCCATAATTGCCCCGCCAGCGCCGCCAGTTCCTCCGCCGTTCCCACCGCCCAAACCTCCACGCTGCCGTCGTCCAGATTTTTCACATACCCGTCCAGCCCCATGGACTGCGCGCACCGCTCCACAAAATAGCGGAACCCAACCCCTTGCACGCGCCCCCGCACCACATACCGCCTTGCTTGTTTGCCGCCTTGATACATTTTCGGACCGGAGACCAGCCGGGAGGCCGATCCTACGCCAGCAGATCCTTCACCACGCGGCCGTGGACATCGGTGAGGCGGTAGTGCCGCCCCTGGAACTTGTAGGTCAGCTTCGTGTGATCCACGCCCAGGCAATGCAGGATGGTCGCATGCAGATCATGCACATCCACTGGATTCCCCGCAATGTTGTAGGAAAACTCGTCCGTTTCCCCGTAGCTCATCCCGCCTTTGATACCGCCTCCGGCCAGCCACATGCTGAAGCACCGCGGATGATGGTCGCGCCCGTAGTTAGTTTCCGTAAGCGTCCCCTGTGAATACACGGTGCGGCCGAACTCGCCACCCCATACGACGAGAGTGTCCTCCAGCATGCCGCGCCGCTGCAAATCCAGCACCAAGGCCGCCGACGGCTGATCCGTCTGCACGCACTGCTTCTTGATGTCGGCCGGCAGGTTCCCGTGCTGATCCCAGCCGCGATGAAAAAGCTGTATGAACCGCACGCCGCGCTCGGCCAGGCGCCGGGCCAGAATGCAGTTGGCCGCATAGGTTCCTGGGGTGCGTGAATCCTCGCCATACAATTCAAAAGTGGACTCGGGTTCTTTGGACAAGTCGGCGAGCTCCGGCACCGAGGCTTGCATCCGGAAGGCCATTTCATATTGGGCGATCCGCGTGGCAATTTCCGGATCCTGATACTCCCGCAGCTTTACCTGATTCATCTGCGCCAGATCATCCAGGAAACGACGCCGCGCCTCGGTTGAGTACCCGCTCGGGTCGCTCAGAAACAAGACCGGATCCGCTCCCGACCGGAACTTCACGCCCTGATACCGGGTTGGAAGAAAACCGCTCGCCCACTGCCGGTCCGCCAGCGCCTGCGCGTTGCCCTTGCCTTGCGAAACCATCACGACAAACGCCGGCAGATCCTCACTCTCACTCCCGAGTCCGTAGCTCAGCCATGATCCGATGCTCGGGCGCCCCGCAAGCTGAAACCCAGTCTGAAAGAATGTCACGGCGGGATCATGGTTGATCGCTTCGGTGTGCATCGATTTCACCAGGCATAAATGGTCGGCGGCCTTGGCTGTATGTGGCAGCAGTTCACTCAGCCACATACCGCTCGATCCGTGCTGCGCGAATTTGAAAATGGACGGCGCCGTAGGGAAAGTCGTCTGGTAGGCCGTCATTCCTGTCAGCCGCTGCCCCATTCGAATCGAGGCCGGCAGATCCACTCCACGCAACTTGGCCAGCTCTGGTTTGTAGTCAAACAGATCCAATTGCGACGGCGCCCCGTGCTGGAAAAGATAGATCACGCGTTTGGCTTTGGGCGCAAAATGCGGCAACCCGCCCAAGCCTCCCCTGGCCTGCGCCTCGCCCGGCAACAGCGACCCTAATGCCGCCAGCCCCAGCCCCGTGGCCGACTTCGCAAAGAAATGCCGGCGCGTGATCTCATTCATCCCCTTACTCCTTGTCCGCTACTCCCTGTTTACCGCTTCGTCCAGATTCACTATCAAACTCGCCACCGATGCGTAGGCAGCCAGTTCCCGCCGGTCAAGCCCGGCGGCGATGGGCGAGGCCCCCTGCGTCAGGTATGCATCCACCCGCTCTGGTTTTGTGGCGAAATAGTCGAGATGATAGCTCAGGCTGCCGGCGAGAATCTTGCGCTCCTCCGCCGCCGGATATCGCGCCAGCAAGAGCCGGAATCCGTAGCCCAGCCGCTGATCGGGGCTCGCTCCACCCTCGCGCATCATACGCTCCCCCACCCGCCGCGCCGCCTCCAGGAACGTGACATCGTTCATCAGGTTCAAGGCCTGCAGCGGCGTGTTCGTGCGCGACTCCCGCACAGTGCAACTCTCCCGCATGGACGAATCAAAGTTCATCATCATCGGCGGCGATACCGTCCTTTTCCAAAACGTATACAGGCTTCGGCGGTACAGATCTTCGCCTTGGCTCAGCACGTAATCGCTGTCCTGCATGGTGAGTTCTTTCCATAACCCGTCGGGCTGATACGGCTTAACCGAAGGCCCGCCAATCTTCTCCGATAGCAGTCCGGCCGCATGCAGCATCTGGTCGCGGATCATCTCGGCGGGCAACCGCACGCGGGACATACGCGCCAGCAGCCGGTTCTCCGGGTCTTTCTGTATCAGCTCAGGAGTCGCTTTCGACGATTGCCGGTATGTCGCGCTGGTCACAATCAGTTTCTGCATCGCTTTTACATCCCAGCCCGTGCGCACAAACTCGGTAGCCAGCCAGTCCAGCAGTTCCGGATGCGTGGGCCACTCGCCCTGCACTCCGAAATCCTCCACTGTTTTCACCAGACCCGTACCGAAATACATCTGCCAGAACCGGTTCACGGTCACGCGCGCCATCAGCGGATTCTCTTTCGAGATTAGCCATTGCGCCAAACCCAAACGATTCGCCGGCGCCCCGGCGGGCATCTTGTGCAACGACTCAGGAACGCCAGAGGCGACCGCTTCTCCTGGTTTGTCGTAGGCGCCGCGCAAGAGCAGATGCGTTTGGCGCGGCGTCTCCATCTCGCCCATCACCATCACCGTGGGGAAACTCCGTTCCAGCTTCTCTTTTTCGCGCCGCACCCGGTGCAATTCACCCCAGGCCTCGCGTATCTCCAGCGGAGCGTCCGTGGACAGATAACTCCAGCGCAAACGGCTGCTCCCGGGCGTTGCGCTCCGCGCCGCGACCGCTTCCACCTCTTCTGAACTCAACGCGCGTCCATAGAGAAGCACCTCGTCAATCGCGCCCCGGAACCGGTTCTCCTTACCTCCCCCCGCTCCAATCAGGAACGGCTCGCGAAAACGGCTCCCCGCGTTACGGAACGGCCTGTACAGCGTGTCCTGACTCACTACAGCTTTTACTGCCCGGCCGTCTATGTAGAACTGCGCGCCCGATGCCGCCACAGATCCGTTGTAGGTCACCGCCACATGATGCCAGTCTCCCGCCGGAACTTTCCCCTCGCTCTCCATGCGGATCGCATCGTCATTGTAGTTCGACGTAATGTGAAAGTGCAGTTTGCCTTCCCGCAAATACAACCCGATCCCCTTGCCTCGCGCCGTATCCGCCATCCGGCTGACAATTGCTCCATTGGCGGGCGGCGCCCCACCGGCCCCCTCGGGCTTTACCCACGCCGACAACGTGAAGTGATCCCCAATGTCGTAGGCCGCCACTCCGGCAAATTCCGGCGCAGCCGTACCGTCAAACACACCTGCCTTGTCGAACACTCCGGCGGTTGTATTCTCGGCCTGATCAAACGGGAACCATGCGTCGAGCCCCGAACTCAAACGCCAATGCGCCGTTTCGGTCCATGACGCCGGCGTGGCATGCCCGTTCACGATACGCTCCAAGGCATCGATGCGCTGCTGTAACCGCTTTTGTGCGCCCTCCTGGTCCGCTGTTGGGGCCGGAACCAGCGGCGGCGAATTTCCATACTTCATCGCCCGGCCCATCTCGGGCACATTGTTAAAGTAGGCAAAGAGCTGATAGAACTCTTTCTGTGTGAACGGGTCGTACTTGTGGTTGTGGCAGCGGGCGCAGCCAAGCGTCAGCCCCAAGAATACGGTGGATGTGGTCTCCACACGGTCCACCACATACTCCACACGGTACTCTTCCGGTATGATCCCGTCCTCGGTGTTGCCGCGATGGTTACGATTAAAACCTGTCGCGATTACCTGATCCAGTCGTCTCGCCGGCAGCAGATCGCCCGCCACCTGTTCCAGCGTGAACTGGTCAAATCTCTGGTTGCGGTTGAAGGCATCGATCACCCAATCCCGCCAGCGCCACATCACTCGCTCGCCGTCATACTGATATCCATTGGTGTCGGCGTAGCGGGCCGCGTCGAGCCACCGCGCCGCCATGCGCTCGCCGTATCGCGGCGAACCCAGCAAACGGTCCACGGCTTTCTCGTAAGCGTTAGCGGAACGATCTTTCAGAAACGCATCCATCTCATCGGGCGAGGGAGCCACGCCGGTGAGATCCAGACTGACGCGCCGCAGCAGCGTTTCCTTGGCAGCCTCCGAGGAAGGCGCAAGCGCAGCCCGCTCCAGCCGCGCCAGTATGAATGCGTCGATCGGGTTCCGCACCCAGCCCCGCTGCTTCACCGCGGGCGGTTCGGCGCGCCGCGGCGGATTAAACGCCCAGTGCTTTTCCCACCGCGCACCCTGCGCAATCCAGGTCCGCAGCGTCTCGACCTCCTCCGGGCTCAGCTTGAGTCCGGAATAAGCCGGCGGCATCCGCACAGCCGTCTTCTCCGCAGTGATGCGGTGCATCAATCCGCTCAACTTGGGGTTGCCTTCGACAATGGCGCGCCGGTTTCCCAAGTCCGCCTTGGCCGCCGCTTCCGAATCCAGCCGCAGCGGGATCTTGCGATTCACCGCATCCGGGCCATGACACAAGAAACACTTGTCGCTCAGAATCGGGCGCACGTCCCGGTTGAACTCGACGCGGCGCTGCGCCAGAGCCGCGGTGGCCAGCAGCAACAGGGTCGACAATCGCAGGAAGAGGATCACCCTATCATTCTATTCTCTTGGCTATGCCGCCGGCATCGAACGGATTTTGGCCAGCCCCAACCAACCCATGCCCCGGATGAAGATCCAGGCCGGGTCAAACTCGCCCGGCTTCATGGCAAAGTGCGCCGCAGTGGGATTCTCGTGATGGTTGTTGTGCAACCCCTCGCCGCCGGTCATCAGCGCAATGATCTTCACGTTCGTCGCCAGGTTGTCGAAATTACGGTAGCCGATCATGTGGCAGACGCTGTTGATGGAAGAGTTGAGCAGGATGTACAACACCACATGGAACAGCCACGCCGCAAATCCCCATGCCCACCCGAAAGATACTTGGAAGATGGCCAATCCCGCCAGTATCAGCAATCCCTTCCCCGGCAATTTGTCCAGAAGAGTTCCCTTGTAGTCGGGCGCGTATTTCTTTACCGCGGAAACATCCTTGGCCACTTTACGGTAATAGAAAGCGTTGCCGAACAGCACACGGTACAGGCCAAACAGGTAAGGGCTGTGGGGATCGCCTTCCTCGTCGGAAAACTGATGATGCTTGCGGTGCACGGCTACCCATTCCCGCGGGTTAATGCCGGTGAACAAGGCCAGTTCCAGATGCATCAGAAATGCCATCGCCGGGTGCACGGCAATGCCTCGATGCGTCAAACAACGATGCAGATAAATCGTGGTGCAAAGCACGGAGCACTGCAGGATCGCCAAGGTGATCGCACTCATCGCCAATAAAGACATGCGGTACAATGACTCCTTTTGGAGGTTATTTCCAACTCATGAAGATTGTATCTTTTTCTCAACCAGGCGGATCGGCCCAGGCAGGCGTAGTCTCCGAGGATCTGATCTTCCCGCTCTCGGGCGCCGGTTTTTCCAGCACGCTCGACTTCATCACCGCCGGCGCTCCTGCGCTTGCCAAAGCCAAGGAAATAGTATCCGCCGGTCAAGGCTCAATTGCACTCAAGGCAGTCAAACTACTGGCTCCCATCGCAAGGCCGCCCAAGATCGTCTGTGTCGGTCTGAACTACCGCGACCACGCCATCGAGTCCAAGATGGAGATCCCGAAGGTCCCTACCATTTTCTGCAAATTCCCCACCGCCATCATCGGACCGGGCGACAGCATCGTGTTGCCGAAGAATTCCACACAGCCAGACTACGAAGCGGAGTTTGCCGTCATCATCGGCAAAGGCGGACGCCATATCGCAGCCCATCGGTGGCAGGAACACGTGTTCGGCTACACCAACCTCAACGATGTCAGCGCGCGTGATTTCCAGATGGCCACCACGCAGTGGATGATGGGCAAGACGTTCGACACATTCTGCCCCATTGGGCCCTGGATTGTCACTGCCGATGAAATCCCCGATCCCCACGCCCTCGACATCAGCATCACGATTAATGGAGAGGTGCTGCAAAGTTCAAATACCACGCACCTCATTTTCCGCATCCCGGATCTGATCGCCCACCTGTCCAGCGTGTTCACGCTTGAGCCGGGCGACATCATTTCCACTGGCACCCCGGCAGGAGTGGGCTTTGCGCGCAAGCCGCCTCGGTGGCTTGCCGCCGGCGACGAGGTTGTCGTGCGCGTCCAAGGGCTGGGCGAATTGCGCAACCCGGTGGTTGCAGAGTAAGGCAGAGAGCTATTGCGCCACGACGACAGCCGATGTGCCCGCTGCAATCGCCGCCGTACGCTGTGCCAGGGACGTAAGCATATTGGCTGGAGCGCTGCGAGGCCGGTGTATCACCAGCGGCGTTCCAGCTTTTTGTGAAGTCGCGCAGACATCCGGGGCCGGCGGCACGATGCCCAGCACCCTTACCTTCAACATTGCTTCGATCTTTTCGGCAGGATAGGCGTCCACCAAAGGCGATTTGCTGACCACCGTAACGCTCAGTGCATCGCTCGATACCCCCAGCCGGAGCAAGCGCTCGATCGTCATCTTGGCCGACATCAACGAAGAATCATCCCGCTCACTCACCAGAACCACCGCGTTCGAACGGCGGATAATCACCTCCTGCGCCACATCCGGAGACGGCGGAAGGTCCAGAATCACAAAATCTCCCATCTTCGTCATCAGGCTCAGCATCTTCCCGGCATGCCCGGCCGGAACTTCATGGAAATCCGCCACCGATTGCGGACCAAACATCAGATAGAAGCCCAGTTCCGAGTTGACCAGATGCTGCTCCAGCAGGCTCTCGGACAACTCAGCCTCATCCATGCGGTAGAGTCCGCTCAAGTTCGGTCCGGTCAACTTGCGGAAATGCGACGCAAAACTGCCATAGTCAGCACGCAATTCCACAGCAATCACCAGTTTGTCATGCGCCAGCACCGCCGCCGTGTTGAGCGCCAGCGTCGTCGTTCCTACGCCGCCCTTCACCCCAAGAAAGCTGATGATCCGGCCGCCGGAGACATACCGCGACTTATCCCGGTGCCACTGCAGGCTCCGGTTCCGCTCTACCGCGAAGCGTAACGATCGCGCCACAACCGGCCCGCTCACCTGCCCCTTGACCAGATAATCCTGCGCGCCTTCCTGCACCGCCCTCAGGCCAGTCCCTTCGTCCTCCAGTCCGGTCAGTACCACCACCGGCAGCCAAGGGGCCGTCGAGTGCACACTCTGAAATGTCTCCAGGCCCTGGCTGTCGGGCAGATTCAAATCGAGTAGCATCGCGTCAAAAGACGCATCCACCGGCTTTGCCCCCACGTCCTCGGGCTGCCGCACGGACAGCATCTTCAGCGCTGCTTTCAAATCCTCCACCAAGGTCAATTCAAACTGGCCGTCCAGGCCCGCTCTTAATTCCTCTTGCATCAGCCTTGCGTCACCGGCGTTATCCTCCACCAGCAGGATCTTCATCACTTGTAGTTCAAATCGATTACTCACGATCTTGTTGCCTCGCGAACTTCATTCTCAGTCGCAATATCGGCTTCGATGGCATTGAGCATCAGTGTCTTTGCTTCCCTTATCGTGGGAATCGCAAGAATTCGGCTCGGGAGTTGGGCAGATGCGCCGTTGTCAGCCAAAAGTCTTCGATGTGTCGCACAACCGCGAAGTAGTCGTCCAGATCCGACGGCTTGGTCACAAAGCAGTTT
Source organism: Terriglobia bacterium (assembly GCA_016650235.1). GTDB lineage: Bacteria > Acidobacteriota > Terriglobia > Bryobacterales > Bryobacteraceae > VFZE01. Next base: position 40,139 of record JAENWC010000305.1, on the reverse strand, counting down.
GCCTGAGCCTGATAGGCACTCTCGATATCATCGGGCGCCGCTGAGTTGGAAAACACCACTGCCGGAATCCTTCGCAGCGCCTTCTGCCCCCGCATCTCCACGAGCACCTCACAGCCGTTTCTTCGCGGCAGATTCAGATCCAACAGAATCAAATCGGGCACTGGCGCGTCTTCAAACGGACCCTGCCTCGCGAGAAATTCCAGCGCCATCATCCCGTCCGTGGCCACGTGCAGTCTCTTTCGCGCCGGCCCTTCCCGCAGCGCCAACCGCAATAGCCGCACATCGGCCGGATTATCTTCCACGATCAAGACGTCAAAGATCCGCCTCGGTCCGCTTGCGGTAGATCCTGGCGCCGCTTCGGACCTGCATGATCGGGCAGAGTGAAGCAAAACGCCGCCCCCTGCTCTGGCTTTGACTCGACCCAGATCCGCCCCCCATGCCGCTCCACAATGCGCTGGCACAAGGCCAGCCCGATCCCGGACCCCGCATACCGCGCCGGACCATTCAGCCGCTGGAACATCCCGAACACCCGCTCGTGAAACTGCGCATCGATCCCAATCCCGTTGTCCTGAACGCAAAATCTCCATTCCCCGTCCTCCTCCCGCTCCGCCGTCACGTGGACCCGCGGCGCCTGCTCCGATCGAAACTTCAGCGAGTTGGCCAGCAGATTCTGGAACAACTGTGTCAACTGCATCGGATCCCCTGTGAGCGCCGGCAGCCCTTGGTGCGTCACGGCCGCCCCCGAATCCCGCACGACGCTTTCCAGATTGGCCAGTGCTGTCAGAAAGCAGTGCTCTGAGTCCACCAGCGACATCGCCTTGCCCGGCATGTTGATGCGGGAATAGGCCAGCAGCCCGGAGATCAGGTTCTGCATCCGCTTTGCCCCATCCACTGCGTATCCTATGAATTCGTCCGCCTCCTGGTCCAGCTTCCCCTGGTACCGCCGCGACAGCAACTCCAAATAACTCTTCACCATCCGCAGCGGCTCCTGCAGATCGTGCGAGGCCACATACGCGAAATCCTGCAGGTCCCGGTTGCTCCGGTCCAGGATCATGGCGTACTGCTGAAGTTTCTTTTCGGCCTGTTTGCGCTGAGTAATATCGGAAATCTGTCCAATGTGGCCGATCGGTTTACCCTGAGAGTAACGCAACCGGCACAGGTTCCACTGCACATCCACCACCATCCCGTTCCTGTGCAGGAACTGCACGTCCGCCTGCAAAGCCGGCCCCGGCTCGTCTATGGCACTCAGTGTCAGGAATGGATTGTCCGACCCCGGAGCCAGCAGATGATCCCATCGCATCTTTAACAGTTCCACCGCCGAATAACCGACAATCCGGCAGAAGGCCGGGTTTACCTGTTGCAACGCCCCATCTGCCCCAGCCAGGGCAATGCCTGTGGGAGCTTGATCGAAAATGTTCCGGAAACGATCTTCGCTCGCCTCCAGGGCCTCTTTTGACGCCTCCAGACTACGCCTCGATTGCACCGCATTCTCCACCGCCGCCGGAAGCAACTGCATGCGGTCCTTATGCACCAGGTCCGCCGCGCCCAGCTTCCGCCCCTGCAACACAGGCTCCTCGGTGGTTTCCCCCGTCAACATCACCACAGGAAGTTGCGGCGCTTTGCCGCGCAACTGGCGCAGCGCGTCCAACCCGTTCCAGCCCGGCAGCCGGAAATCGCACAAGGCAAGATCGAAATCCGGGTTCTCGAGTTGCCGGTCCAGATCTTCCGGATTTTGCACGCGCCGGGCGCTGATCTCCAATCCAGCCTTCCGTAGATGATGCAGCGCCAAATCCATGTCGGCGGGATCGTCTTCCACAAACAACACACGTAGTTTCATAGGGCCACCGTTTAGGCTTCCGCCGGACTAGTGCCGTGGCCGCATGGTTTGTCGCAGTCAAGAATCCCCGGACCGGCGTCCACGGCTATACCTGCCACAGCTCCGCCGTGACGGGCGGGGACGATAGAAGTTGGCCAAGCTCAACAAAATAAAAGCCGCTGCAAGCGATACTGGTGGAGTCTGGCGGCAAACATCGACAAAACTCTTGTCGATGTGAACAAGGTCAAGAGCTTGGAGGCGATGTTTGCGCGCGTTGCGTCTTTGCACGAAAGCTCGTCAGCGCGAGCGAGGTGTTGCCAGTTCCGGGCCGCGTCTATTCACGCCAAGCTCGGTATTCCAAAGGCCGCAAAGACGACCTTGAGCAATGTCGATGACGCCGATTCCCTGCCATGACCGGAGGAAAGCAAATTGAGCCACGGCAGCCGGGCGCTTCGAAAGAGCGTAGTACATCTGGATGCTGCATGTTTGGGGCGGAATATTTTTGGCGCCCGGCATCGCGACCAATACCCGCTGGCCTCCGAAGGCACTTCTACGGAGTGCCCCACTTAGGGCGTTCCTGTTTGCGGCTTCGCGAGAACCAGGGCGGATTGGGGGAGATGGGGCTGCGCCAGAATCGCCTTGGCTTTCAACCCCGGGCCGGGAGAGCGCCTCGCCGCAGCTTCTTGCGCTTTCCGGTTCCGGTGGGAGTCGCCTTAAAAACGCGCTCGATGGACGCCTTAAGGGTATCCAGCACAATACCGGGCGGGCGCTTGGCATCGACTACTTCAAACTGGTACGGCCCAGCCAGTTGATCGAACACGCGGATCAACCGCGCCTGGTAATGCACGAAGCTGTCAAACATGTCGCGTCCGAAGCGCAGGTCCATGCCGCTCTCCCAATAGTCGAACTGTCCCCGCCCCACGGCTACACGCGAGATCAGGTCCTTCACCTCGGCGCGCAGGTAGAAGACCGCGTGCGGGACGAGGGCAAAGCCGGCGGCATGCTCGATCCAGGTGCGATTCTCGCCGCGGGCAATCGCGCGCGCCATGATGGAGAAAATGTAGCGATCCGTCAGCACCACGAAACCGGCGCGCAGTGCCGGAATGATTTCGTTTTCGAGCCGGTCCGCGAAGTCCGTCATGTAGTACAGCGTCATGGTGATCGGCCCGAGCGTGTTACCCAGTTTGGCCTCTTTGATGCCTTTGCCCGCAAGCGCCGAGCGGGCCATTTCCGTATCCAGCACGGCGTGACCCATATCCTCCAGCCACGCTTTGAGGCGGCGGATCTGCGTGCTGCGCCCCACCGCATCGGGCCCTTCGATGACAATCAACCGGCCTTGCAGACTGGAATAGTCGATGCCGGGAAGCTCCGTCATGTAGTAGGACAGCGGCTCCTTATTTGCGTAATCGCGCAATTCCGCCCTCCGTTCCCAATACTCCCGCCGGCCGCCTGGAGCCGAACTCTCGAATCACAATGCTCCGCATCTCTCTTTGTTGTGCCTGAATGGATTTGGTGGCATCGATTACGTGAAAGCCCATCTCTTCAATCATGGACTCGTATTCGGCCAGAATCCGGCCCTGAAAAATCCGGAAGCTCTCTTCGATGTTCCGGCTCAGGTCCAGGTCCATTCCAGCTTCGTAGTACTTCAAAGCATGTCTGCCGCCGAGGATGCGTCCCAGCGCCACCTCCAGCGGAGTCTTGAAATAAAATACCAGATGGGGCTTCAGCGCGAACCGGTACAAATTACGCACCCAAGAACGATCCACCCCTCGCACCACGTCGCGCGCGAATGCCGTGTAGGCGTACCGGTCGGCGCACACCACGGCGCCCGCCTTGAGCAGCGGGACAACGTAACGCTCCAGCCGATCCGCGAAATCGGTTGCGTGAATCAAGCTGAACGTGGTGGGCGTGAACATCTCTTTCTTCTTGCCTCTTCGCGTCGTTTCGCAGACCATGGGAGAAGAGTTCCATTCACTGAACGCCACGGCGTACCCGCGCGCGCGCAGCCACTGGGAGAGTAGAGATATCTGGGTGGATTTGCCGGAGCCGTCGATTCCCTCTACAACAATTAAGCGGCCGGGACCACGATTGGGCACAAAGACGGACATGCTTCAGTATCATAGCAAGTGAGTATATCAGCCGTGTTACAACTTCATTACAGGCAAATGGCAGGGCATGTCGCGCTACGCAGCCATTGACATTGGCAGCAACTCGATTCGCATGCTGGCGGCGGAAGCCTCCTCCGGCGGCGCGATATCGGAGCTGGCCTCGGACCGTCAAGTAGTGCGGCTTGGAACCGGAGTATTTCGCGAAGGCCGTTTGAGCACGGACGCGATGAATCTGGCCTGTCAGGTCATGAGCCGGATGGCCGAACAATACCGGAGCCTGGATGTGCTTGCGGTCCGGGCCGTAGGCACATCGGCCCTGCGGGATGCGTCGAACCAAGCCGAATTTCTCGAGCGCGCGGAGGCAATTCTGGGCACGCCCGTGGAGGTAGTCTCAGGGCTGGAGGAAGCGCGCCTGGTGCACCTGGGAGTGCATGCGCGCTGGCCGCTCCCTCAGCATCGCGTGCTGATCGTCGATATCGGCGGGGGGAGCGCCGAGTTGATCATGGGAGAACACGGGCACCTGACGGAGGCCTTTTCCAAACCCCTTGGGGCCGTCCGCCTGACGGAGTTATTTCTCAAGAGCGATCCACCCGACCCCAAGGAGCTCGCGCGAATGCAGCGCTACGTTCAGAAGCGCCTGTTGGGCCCGGTGGCCCGATTCGGACAGTTGAAGATCGACCGGATGATCGCCACTTCGGCGACAGCGTCCGCGGTGGTCTGCGCGGTCAACAGAGTCCGCCGGTCCCACCGCGACCTTGCGGACCGGCAAAGTGCGACAGCGCCTCAGGTCCGCAAGCTCTTCAAGGAACTCTGTGCCCGGAACCTTGCGGGCCGGTCCAGGCACACCGGGATTGGTCCCCGCCGCGCGGAGATTGTCGTGGCGGGCGTGCATGTTCTCTCGGAGATCATGGAACAATTGCGGGTTCCGAGGATGTATTACTCGGCGGCCGGAGTCCGGGAAGGGATTATCGCGGATCTGGTACACCGCAAGGTGGGCATGGAACAAGTCCGGCTCGATTTGGATCAACGTAGGATGGTCCGGGCCTTGGGGAAGCGTTACGGCGTCACGGCGCCACATGCGCGTAAGGTGGCGGAGTTGGCCGCCGCTCTGTTTGAAGGACTACACCCCTTGCACCGACTTCCGCCGGAACGCGGACGGCTTCTGGAAGCGGCCGCCTATTTGCACAACATTGGGCATTTTGTGAATGAAACGCGGCATCACCGCCATTCGATGTATCTGGTGGCCAATTCGGATCTGGCTGGCTTTGACAATAACGAGAGGAAGATTGTCGCCAATCTGTGCCGCTATCATCGCAAATCCATGCCACAGGTTTCCCATGAGGGCCTTCAGGAGTTGGGAGCGCAAGACCGCCGGGCGATCGTTCAGCTCACTCCGTTGCTTCGTCTTGCCGTTGCCCTGGACCAGAGCCAGGAGCAGCGCGTGGAGCGTCTGGAATGCATCTCCGGCGACGAGTCTGTGGAAATACGCCTGTATTCCGGACACGATATCGACATTGAGCAGTGGCACGCGCAACAGGTCTCCGGTAACTTTCAAGAGGTATACGGACTTCCGCTCATCGTGAAGGTGAAGCGATGAACCAGCGCTTCACGAAGTTCGCCGCCGAACAAACCGCGTCGCGTGGGAAGAAGCTTCATTCGGAACTGCGCCGGGCCATGCGAACACCGGAAGACCCCGAGGCGATCCATGATCTGCGGGTCGCGATCCGGCGGTTTACGCAATGCTTGCGGACATTCCGGCAGTTCCTCGATCGGAACTCCACTAAAAAGATCCGCCGGCGTCTGCGAAAGGTGATGGATGCGTGTGGAGCCGCCCGGAATATCGATATTGCCCTGGAGGTGCTTGCCGCGGCGGGCGCCGGCGGCCAAACGCTTTTGGAGGACCTGCGCAAGGAGCGGCCGCGCCGCCAGAAGCGTCTCGTTCAGCGGCTGAAACAGTGGCGGAGACGGAAGCGGTTCAAGGCGTTGACCACTGTTCCGCAGTTCAAGCGAACGGCTCCTGGTCCTTGGGACGGTGGCTCCGATGCAGCCGCGAATGCGGCGCGGGTTCTCACCGCGCTCGCGGCGGAACTGTTTGAATCCGGCGGACGGGCCGCAGAGGCCGGATCCACACACGAGGATCTCCATCAGTTCCGGCTGCAGGCCAAACGATTCCGATACACGCTGGAACTGTTTGGGTCTGTATATGGAGAGAAACTGGACGCCAGGATCGCACTGCTCGGCGGCATCCAGGATAAGCTTGGCGCGATGAACGATTGCGTCACTACGTTGCCCCTGATTGCAGGAAACGCGTCCGCCGAGAAGTCAGTCCGCAATTTGCTTGCCGCCCGCGAAGATGATTTCCGCCGCTATTGGCGTGAACGGGCCGCGAGAAGTCAAGCCAACTGGGTAAAGTGGTTGGGCGCGGCCCCCAAGACTGCCTCCTAGCCCTCCTGGAAACCGGTCCTGTCCCGTCAGTGCGACCGGGGAAACCTTTCTGAAAAAGAGGATGTCACAGAATCTCGACAAAGTCGGCACACCCCCGCCACAAACAGTGGATAGGATGAGAGAGTTGAAACGACGTGGCATACTGCAATGGCGATACAATGCGTGCATGTCAACCCATCAATCCGACATTGCCAGCCTCCTACCCGTCGTGGAACACAACCGGCGGGAGTTCTTTGTGACCAAGCTTGCGGCAGGTTTCGCGCTTGCCGTACAGCCGGTGACGCCGCAAACCATCACCACCGCAACCGATGGACTGGTTGCCGGGGAGGTCAAGATTCCGGTGAAGGACGGCGAGATTCCGGCCTACCGCGCAATGCCCGCCAAGGGATCGAGGTTCCCGGTGGCGCTTGTGGTGCAGGAGATTTTCGGGGTCCACGAGCATATCAAGGACATCTGCCGTCGTTTCGCCAAGGCGGGCTATCTGGCCATTGCTCCGGAGATGTACGCGCGGCAGGGGGACGTCAGCAATCTATCGAGCGTGCCGGACATCATCTCGAAGGTGGTCTCAAAGGTACCCGACGGACAGGTGATGTCGGACCTGGACGCGGCGGTGGCCTGGGCCGGCAAGACCGGCAAGGCGAACGTGTCGAAGCTCGGGATTACGGGATTCTGTTGGGGAGGGCGCGTCGTGTGGTTGTACTCGGCGCATAATCCGAAATTGAAAGCTGGAGTGGCCTGGTACGGGCGGCTGGTGGGGCAGCCGAGCGAGAACAATCCGAAGCATCCTATTGATGTCGCGGCCAGCTTGCACGGCCCGGTGCTCGGCCTATATGGCGGCAAGGATCAGGGCATTCCGCTTGATACGGTGGAAAAGATGCGCGAAGCTTTGAAGGCTGCGGGGAAGAAGGGATCCGAGATCATTGTGTATCCGGAGGCGCAGCACGGCTTCCATGCCGACTACCGGCCGAGCTACGGTAAGGCGGATGCGGAAGACGGTTGGCGGCGGCTGCTGGAGCACTTCAAGAAGAACGGCGCTTAACTGGACAAACGTGTCACAGTACGGGCTGGTGGTACAGTGTCTACCGATGATGGGGGAGCCTTGACGAGATGGTCGATCAGGACGCGGAAGCAGCTTGGGCAGAGGAGATCTCCCAGCGAGTTCGAGAACTTGACTCCGGCAAAGCCAAGACGATTCCGTGGCCGGAAGCTCGCAGGATGATTCTTGGCGAATGATGCCTGAGGGCCGGGCAACCTTCCACGAGCAGGACAGTGGTAGGCGGAGAGAAGCGAGGCTGCCGCCGACGCTTCCTCTCTCGTCGTCTATCTCACATCTTGCGCGGCCAGCGAAGGCTAAGACCCGAGACACTCCAGATCCCCTGCCCATTCAGTAGTGGAATCGGCAAGCCAGAATGCGTATCCGATCCGGCAATACCTGATAAACGAGCCGGTGCTCCAGATTGATCCGTCTCGACCAACACCCCGAGAGTTCGCGTTTTAATGGCTCAGGTTTACCAAGGCCTGAGAATGGTTCTTTGTGGATTTCACGAACCAGCCGAATGATCCGGAGTGCCTGGGCGCGATCTTTTTCGATCCACCAAGCGAGATCCTCGAAGGCCGATGGATCAAATTCCAAACTTTTCAACGACTGCCTCGATGGAAAGCCCTTCCTGGCGTTGTTTCGCTTCGAGCAGGCGCTGCTTCATGCTATCCGACTTGAGCAGGTAGGCTGTTTCCCGCTCGGATTGGATCTCCCGCCAGAGGCCGATCGGAACAATCACCGCGGTCGGCTCCCCGGCCTCGTTGGAAACGATCTGGATTTCCGCGCCGGACATATTTCCAGTATACCTGGACCCGCTGCTCACGAACTGAGCACAGACTGGCCCAGTGAAAACGCCGAAGGCATGCGCCCCCCCCCCGCGCGATAAAGGGCCGGTTACAACGGCGAACCGAAGAGTCCGCGGTAGTGAAGCTCCGGTGTGACTTGGTACGGGCGTCTGGTTGGACATTCCAGCATGAACACTCCGAAGCATCAGAACACCCGGTGTCGCGCCGTGGCAGGATGATGGGAGATGACGCGCAAGGTCAGTGTTGTAATCGAACAGGACGAGCACGGATGTTACGCTTGGTGCCCGGAACTAAAGGGATGCCAATCGCAAGGGAAGACGGTCGAGGAGGCTCTTGCCAATATCCGTGAGGCAATTGAACTCTTCCTGGAGACCCTGGCCGATGACGAACGCTCGGCGGCTCTGAGCCAGGAGATTCTCACCACCGCCGTCGAAGTCCATGCCTAGAGCGCCGCGGCTGACCGGGGCGGATGCCGAAGAGATGCTGTTGAAAGTCGGCTGAGAGCGCGAAAAGTCAGGGCATTCCGCCCGAATAGGTGGAAAAGATGTGCGAAGCTTTGAAGGTTGCGGGCAAGAAGGGCTCCGAGGTCATCGTCTATCCGGATGCGCAGCACGACTTCCGCGCCGACTACCGGCCCAGCTATGGCAAGGCCGATGCCGAAGACGGCAGGCGGCGTCTGCCGGAGCACTTGCAGAAGAACGGCGCCTAAGATTAGTACTCTGTTTCATAGGTTCGCTCGCGTATTCCCGAAGGCGACAGAGGACCCTCCGCCGGCCCGCCAAGCAATTGCATCCCAGCCCATTAGGCACGATGAGTCGGAACAGGGGATTGTATGATGGTTCCGATGTCCAAGATCTCTAATTAATCTCATGCCCTCAAGCGCACTCGACTACATCACAATTCAGGGCTTCAAGAGCATCGCTTCGGTGGAGAAGCTGCCGCTGCGGCCAATTAACGTGCTCATCGGTCCAAACGGCTCCGGGAAGTCGAACTTCATTGGCGCCTTTGCCTTTCTCCACGCGATTCGAGAAGGAAGGCTGCAGGAATACGTCATTGCGGCGGGTGGGGCTGAGAAGATACTGCACTTTGGTTCGAAAGTGACGAAAGCGATCACCTTTTTCCTTTCGTTCGAAAACGAGGTGAATCAATACGAGCTAACGCTCTCTCCAACCAGTGATGATGGGCTGTTCCCATCTGCAGAGATACCCTACTTTTGGGACAAGACGAAGGGCTACGACGAACCATGCAACACATCTCTGTCGGCATGGCAGCAGGGAAGAGAAGCAGGCATCAGCGATCCAATAAACGACCAGCGCATCGCGGGTTGGGTCCGTAAGCGCCTTGGAAGTTGGAGGCTCTACCACGTTCACGACACAAGCTTCTCATCGCCTATGCGCAAAACAGCGAAGGTGAATGACAACGAGTTCTTGCGTGCGGATGGGTCGAACCTGGCAGCATTCCTCTATTATCTCCGGGAAAAGCATGATGACTCTTACAGCTTGATTCAACGGACCGTGCAGCGGGTAGCTCCGTTCTTCGATGACTTCCGGCTAAAGCCTCTCAAGCTCATGCCTGACGACATCAAGCTGGAGTGGCGGCACAGGAAGTCGGATCAATACTTCGACGCATCGTCGCTTTCCGACGGCACCCTCCGCTTCATTGCATTGGCAACTCTTTTTCTGCAGCCAAAGAAATACCTACCTTCCGTAATCCTTGTGGATGAACCTGAGTTGGGGTTGCATCCTTATGCCATCGAGATGCTGGCTTCGCTCATTCGGCAGGCATCGGTGAACACCCAGGTGATTGTTTCCACCCAGTCTTCCCTGCTGCTTGATCATTTTGAACCCGAGGACGTTCTGGTCGCCAACCGTGTCGACGATGGAACGCAAATCACGCGGCTGGACTCAAAGCGCTTGACGACATGGCTGGAGGAGTACAGTCTCGGTCAGCTTTGGGAAAAGAATGAACTTGGCGGACGGCCACTTCGGGACTAAATTAAACGAATGGCCCGTCTCTTAATCCATGTCGAAGGTCTGACGGAGGAAACCTTCGTAAACGAAGTGCTTCGGGATCACTTGGTGGCCAACGGATACGACGCCGTTGACCCTCGAATTTTAGGGAATGCTCGTCTCAGGTCCAAGCGCGGCGGAATTCGACCGTGGCGTTCTGTGAGAAGGGACATTACCAATCACCTCAAGGAGGATCCGAGTTGTATCGCGAGCACGATGGTCGATTATTATGGTTTGCCCCGTGAAGGAGGAGCGGCGTGGCCGGGACGCGCATCAGTCAGTGGGCAAGGTTCCGTTGAACGGGCGCGATTCGTGGAAGCAGCCATGCTGGAGGATGTGGTCGCCGAAATGGGCAACCAACCATATCCTGAGCGCTTCGTCCCCTTTATCGTGATGCATGAGTTCGAGGGGCTACTCTTTAGTGACTGCGCCGCGTTCAGCAAGGCTATCGGCCGCTCAGATCTGGAAGACGATTTCATGGCGATTCGAGACGGGTTTTCAACTCCGGAAGAAATCAATGATTCGCCGGATAAGGCGCCATCCAAACGCGTTGAGGCCCTTTTGCCCGGGTATCAGAAGCCGCTTCTCGGCACGCTGGCTGTGCTGGAGATCGGTCTGCCGCGTATTCGAGCCGAATGCCCACACTTCAATCAATGGCTGGAGAAACTTGAATCCATGGTCCGGTAAGGTGAGAATTCATCATTAGGCGATACTCGCTACGTCAAACGTCATTGCTTAACCCTTATCACGCAACAGCGCGCTTTGCCTCCGCCGAGATTCTGCGCAATTCCGGCAATACATCACCGGCGGCCACGGGGGCCGCGTTGCGCTCACCCAGACCGAAGTACATCTTGCGGTACAGCGCGAACAGTTTCTCATAAACCGCGGCCTGCTCTGGGTCCGGCATCACCGTGCGGAAGCCGGGACACAGCCGCTCCTGCGCCTGCTCGAAACTGCGAAATGCTCCTGCGGCCATCAGCGCGAAGATCGCGGAACCCAGGCTGGTCACATCGCCGGCAGGCACCAGCACCGGCTTGTTGAACACATTGGCGTAGACGCGGTTCAACACATCGTTTCGCCGCGGGATGCCGCCGCCGTTGATTACGCGGCGAATCGGCACCCCGTGCTCCTCCATCCTTTCCAGGATGATGCGGGTGTGCATGGCCGTCCCCTCGATGGAGGCGAAAAGCTCGTCCTGCGCGGTGCTGGTGAGATTCCAGCCAAAGGTGACGCCGCCCAGTTCCGGGTTGACCAGCACAGTACGATCTCCGTTGTCCCAGGCAAGGCGCAGCAGACCCGTCTGCCCGGCGCGAAACTGGTCGAGGCCTGTTGAAAGTTCGCCCACGCTGCTTCCAGCGCGGTTAGCGATCGCCTGAAAAAGGTCGCCGGTGGCCGACAATCCCGCTTCCACGCCGTAATAGTCCGGATGGATGGAGCCCTGCACGACGCCGCAAACGCCCGGAATGAGATTCACCTGTCGTGCGATCGCCATGATGCAGGTGGAGGTGCCCACCACGTTGACGACATCCCCTTCCTGTATGCCCGCGCCGATGGCGTCCCAGTGCGCATCGAATGCCCCTACCGGAACAGGGATGCCGGGAGTCAGTCCCAGCTTCGCGCCCCACTCTGGAGAGAGCTGTCCGGCCAGCTTCCCTGAGTTGGCGTAGCGGCCTTGGAGTTTCGCGCGCACGCCGGCCAGTACAGGATCGACGCCGGCCAGGAACTCCTCGGATGGCAGCCCGCCCAGACTCTCGTTCCACATCCATTTGTGGCCCATCGCGCAAATGCTGCGCGCCACCGAGCGTGCCTCCGTCACCCCGCACAGCACGGCCGCGATCATGTCGCAATGTTCCAACGCGGTCGCCATTTGGCCGCGCCTATCGGGATTGTGCCGCAGCCAGTGCAGGAGTTTCGAAAAGCCCCACTCGGAGGAGTAGACGCCGCCGCACCACTCGATTGCCTCCAGGCCTGTCCGACGGGCGTGCGCGGTAATTTCGGCCGCCTCGCCGCTGGCGCGATGGTCGCACCAAAGATAATAGTCGTCCAGGGGAACCAAATTCTGGCCCACTGGAATCACCGATGAGCCCGTGGTGTCCAGTGCGATGGCCGCCACCTGCGATCCACTCACGCCAGCCTCGCGCAACGCGCCCCGCATGGCCTCGATGAGTGCGCGCAGGTGATCCTCATGGCGCTGCGTGGCAAAGTCGGGGTCCTGCTGTTTGCGTTGCAGCGGATATTCGGCCTGCGCGGAGCCGAGCCGTCCCCGCTCGCTATCGAAGATCGAGACGCGTACGCTGAGCGTTCCGAAATCCACTCCGGCGACAATGGCCATAAACGTTACTCTCCCCTTAACACTTCGAGCGGCTTTTGTTTGAGAATGCGGTAACTGGCCAGCCAGCCGGATACGGTGGCAATAATGGCTGAAAGGGCCACGGCAACCACATTGGGCAACAGGTCGAAGCGGCTTTTCGCGTCCATCAGGCTCACCAGTAACAGATTTGCGAACCCGGTGGCGAGCGCGCTGCCAAGCAGCCCGGCCGTCAGTCCCAACACGAGAAATTCCACAGAGAAGGTTGCCATCACGCGGCGGCGGCTGGCCCCGAGCGTCTTCAAAATGGCCACCTCTTTCACGCGGCGGAAACGCGTGGCCGCTACGCTCGAGGCCAGGATGATGATGCCGGCAAGGATCGAGAAAAGGGAAATAAATCGCACCACCAGCGCAATTTGATCCACCACCTGTTGGACGATCTCCAGCACATCAGCGCCGTTGATCACCGTAACGGAGGGGAATCGCGCAAAGCTGGCGCGCTGAAACGACGCCACGGAAGCCGGGCGCATGCGGGCCGCGGCGAAGTACTGCAGCGGTAGACCTTCGAGAGAACCCGTACTGAAGACGAAGTCCATGTTGCCGCCCATTCTCACCTCCTCGCTCTTGTAGACACAGGCTACGACGGCTTGAATGGGTTTTCCACCGACAGTCCATTCCAGCCGGGAGCCCGGCTTCACGGACAAACTTTTTGCGGTGTCCTCGATCACGCAAACGTGGTTTTCCCGGAAGGCGCGCGCCGACTCCGGCGTCCACCATGCACCCTGTACCACTTCAGTCTGCGGCCGCGCCTCCGCGCTCTGGCTGACGGCGCGCGCCTGGCGAAACCGGCGGAGGGGTCCTTCCAGCTTCAGATTCTCCACCGCGGCGCCATTGACGGTGCGCAGGCGGGCGGCGATGGTGGCCACCACTTCCGGTTTGCCTTGCACCTCTTTGCGCGAACGCAGCAGCTCTTCCACCCCATCGCGCTCGCGGCCCGTGATGTTGAGCAGGAAAACGTTGGGCATGTTCGGCGGGGCGCTGGCGAGCATCTGTTGGAGCAGCCCGCGTTGTATGAGGAATACGGTGAGAGTGAACATGACGCCCACCCCAAGCGAGACCAGTACCGCTTGCGCCTGATTGCCCGGGCGGTAGATATTGGCGATGCCGTGCCGCAGAGTGGACGGCAGTTTCCAGACTGGGTTCCGTAGAAAGAGCTTCAATCCACGTAGCAAGCCCCAGGAAACTCCGCCCATCAGCAGAAGACTGACCAGCAGACCGCCGGCAAAGATGCCCGCGGTTTTGGTAGCGTCGGCAAGCGAACCCCCGGCGAGCCAGGCGGCCAGTGCGGCAATACCCAGCGCAATGATCAATCCGGTAATCCACGGAGCCGGCGCGCGCCACCGCTTGCTCCACGCATCTCCGGAGCTTTCATGGTCACGGCGCAGGATCACCGAGGGACGTATCCGTTGCACGCTGAGCAGGGCCGGCAGCGTGAAGAGAATAGCCGTGAGCAGTCCGACGGTGATGGCCTCCAGCGCGGCCAGCGCATCCCAATGCGTGCTGGGTCTGATGGCAAAAAACTTTTCAATCAGAAGAGGGAACACCGCCTGCACGCCGATGCCAACCACGCATCCGAGCAACCCTCCGGCCAGTCCCACCACCAACGTCTGAGCCAGGTAGATGCGGACGATCTGGTGGGTACGCGCCCCAAGACATTTGAGAATGGCGATGGAGTCGAGGCGCTGCTGCAGGTGGGAATGCATGGTGGCCGCCACACCCAGCGCACCGATAATCAAAGCGATCAGACTGATCAAACTCAGAAAACGCTCACTGCGATTCAAGCCGCGCGTGATGAGTGGATGGGTTTCGCGAAAGTCGGTGATGAGAGCGTCGGAGAAGGCCGCTTTCAGTTCCTTGCGTACGGCCTCCACCTCCTGCCGCGCTGGATCCAGTCGAAACAGGTGGCGTTGCGCGGAACGGCTGCCCGGTTTGATGAGCCCCGTATTGTCGAGCGCCTCGCGGCTGAGCAGGACGCGCGGGCCCACGTTCAGGCTGCCCGCCATACGGTCGGGTTCAGTATCGACGACGGCGGCAATGCGGAACTCCTGATTCCCAAGGCGCACACGATCGCCTGTCTTGAGATCGAGCCGGATGAGCAGATCGCTGGAGACGGCGATCGTGTCCGGCCGGAGCACCTCGGACAGGCGGCCCGGCGGGAGGAGGCCCAGTTGACCATAGAAAGGATAGACAGCCGGGTCCACTGCTTTGATCGACACCAGCACGGGCGGCGCATCGGGGCCGGCCGAAAGCCCGGCCGATAGCATGGACACCGTTTCCGAGATCTGCGTGCGGCGCGCGCCTTGCGCCACGATGCGGTCCATTACCTGGGTCTGCTCAGCGGTGGGCAGCTCGAATACGCGTACCGAAAGATCAGCGGCCATCAGCGTGCGCGCCTCGCTGAGCAGCATGGCGCGAAAGCTGCGCCCGAAGCCCCTTACACCAGCCAGCGAACCGACACCCACCGAGAGGGCCAACGCGATGAAGACGAACTTGCTCTTGGAAGCGGCGATCTCGCGGATGGCGATCTTGGCGGCGGTGCGCCAGGGAAGCGAACTCTTATTCATCGGAGCAGATCCGTCCGTCCTGCAAAGTAATGCAACGGTCGGCGCGCGCAGCCAGTTCCTTGTCATGTGTCACCAGCACGAGCGTGGTTTGCTCGCGGCGGTTCATCTCGATCAACAGATCAAGGACATGGCTGCCGTTGGCCGAATCGAGGTTGCCGGTGGGCTCGTCAGCCATGAGGATCGGTGGGCGGACCATGAAGGCGCGGGCGAGTGCGACGCGTTGCTGCTCGCCGCCGGAAAGTTGAACGGGGTAATGATCGCCTCGCTCCGATAGTCCCACGGCCTCCAGCAGTTCGAGCGCGCGCTTGGGGCCATCGCTACCATCATTTCCGTTGGCGCTGCCATTGAGATCGAAGGGCAGCAATACATTCTCTTCCGCCGTCAGAGTTGGGATGAGTTGATAGGACTGGAAAACAAAGCCGACCTTGCGCCCGCGAATCGCCGCCAGTTGATCCTCCTCCATGCCGCTGATCTCGACGCCATCGAGAATCACCTGGCCGCTGGTGGGGCTATCCAGGCCGGCCATGAGCCCGAGCAGTGTAGATTTGCCGCTGCCGGAGGGTCCCATAATCGCGGCGAACTGTCCGCGGGGAATAATAAGGTTGATCCCTTTCAAAATCTCGACGCGATGGGTACCGGTGTCGGCGGTCTTGGTGAGTTGACGGACTTCAATCATGTTTTGGCCGGAACCCTGATTATCGCATCGGGCCGTTATCATAAGAGATGTGAAGCACCTCTTGTTGATCTTTTTTCTTGTTTTGGGGGCCTGCAAGGAGAAATCCGCGCCGCTGGAGCAGACTGGCTCGCCCGCTCCGGCAGGCAAGGCTCCACTTGCCGACCCGCGGCCCGCCATCGTGGCCTTTGGCGATAGTCTCACCGCCGGGCATGGAGTGGAACCAGGCAGCGGCTGGCCTGAGTTGATGCAGAAGGAACTGGACCAGAAGGGCTACGCTTACCGCGTTGTGAATGCCGGAGTAAGCGGCGATACCACCAGCGGCGGCCTGGCCCGGCTGGACTCGGTTCTGGAAATAAAGCCGAAGATTGTGATTCTTGAACTCGGCGGTAATGATGGTTTGCGCGGCTTGCCGGTGGCCTCCACTCGCGCGAACCTGGAAGAGATGATTGTCGCCTTGCAGGGCGGCGGCGCGCGTGTGTTGCTGGCCGGGATGACCCTGCCGCCCAACTACGGCCCAGCCTACATCGCGCAGTTTGAGACGATGTACACCGACCTGGCCGCCAGGCACAGGCTCACGCTCGTGCCGCTGAATTTGGAGAAGTTGGGAACGCCAACCGATGCCGCCGCGAGGCTGATGCAAGCCGACGGAATCCATCCGACAGCAGAGGGCTACCGCCGGCTTCTGCCTTATCTGATGAAGTTTGTCACGCCCGCGCTATAGCTTGTCGAGTCCCTCGGTGAGCTCGATGTAGGTTCCCCAGGGGTCGGTAAGGAAGGCGATGGCAATGCCCAATTGCGGAACCTTCCGGTAAGGAGTGTCCAGCTTGATGCCTGAGGCAACCAGCTTGTTGCAGAACTCTTCCAGATTGGCTACTTCAAAGCCGATGTGATCCACACTGCGGCCCTTGGAAGCGATGGTGGCGGCATTGGCCGGATTCCAGCTAAGATTCACGCCGGGCACATCGGCGGCTTTGAATCGTCCGCGCATGCCGGGAACGGCGCCGAAGGTGCTAGCGTACCAGGCGCGCATCTCATCCACCTGGTGCGAGGCGAAGTGTATGTGATGATGCACGATGGGTTGGGCGAGCGAGGTGTCTTCGGTGAACTCCACCTTAACGCCATCGGGAAACATGATGAAGGCTTGCCGTATTTCGGGCATTTCGCGGACCACGGTTGCCCCGGCGGCAACCAGTTTGGCTTTGGTTTCGTCCAGATTCTTCGTCTTGAATCCGAGATGGTCCACGACGGAGCCATCCGTGCCGCCGCCGGGTTCGCCTTTGCGCAGCGCCACCAGCACTCCAGGAAACCGGTACAACTCGAGTGGACCCGCCTTCACCACCTTGGCTCCGAGTGTGTCTACCCATAATTTCTTGTGGGCATCCACGTCGCGAACGAGCAGGTGCAGATGGCCCATGGCCACGCCTTTGCCGTTGCCCGCCGGCAGTTGCGCCCAAGCGGCCCCCGCCAGCAGCGATAGTGTCAGAAACAATTTCATTACATCCTCCCTGGACAGACCAGATTATCTAATTTTCGTCGTTGCCGCCGCTGACTTTCAGCACCGCAAGGAAGGCTTCCTGCGGAATATCGACCCGGCCCACGCGCTTCATGCGGCGCTTGCCCTCTTTCTGTTTCTCAAGAAGCTTGCGTTTGCGCGAGATGTCGCCGCCGTAGCATTTGGCCAGCACGTTCTTGCGAATGGCGGCAATGGTTTCACGGGCGATGATCTTGCTGCCGATGGCCGCCTGCAACGCAACCTCGAACATCTGGCGCGGAATCAGCTTGCGTAACCGTTCAATGAGAACCTTGCCGCGATCGTATGCGAAATCCCTGTGGACGATCAAGGAAAGCGCGTCCACGGGCTCGCCGGCAACCAGAACATCCAGCTTCACCATGGGAGAAATACGGTGGCCGGAAAAGTGATAGTCGAGCGATGCATAGCCGCGCGAGGCCGACTTCAACCGGTCATAGAAATCGAGCACCACTTCATTGAGCGGCATCTCGTATGTCAGCAGCACGCGGCCTGTCCCGATATATTCGAACTTCTTCTGCGTGCCGCGCTTTTCTTCCATCAATTTCAGAATCTCGCCCAGGTACTCTTCACGCGTGATCACCGTGGCGTCAATGATGGGCTCTTCGGTGTGTTCAATCTCGGCGGGATTGGGAAACCGCGTGGGGTTGTCCACTTCCATCACTTCTCCCCCCCGCGTGGTGACGCGGTAGCGTACGCTAGGGGCGGTGGTGATGAGGTCAATCTGAAATTCGCGTTCCAGCCGCTCCTGGACAATCTCCAGATGCAGCAGGCCGAGAAAACCGCAACGGAACCCGAAGCCGAGCGCAACCGAGCTCTCCGGCTCAAAATTAAAAGCGCTGTCGTTGAGGCGCAGTTTCTCGAGGGCATCGCGCAATTGCCCGTGTTCGTGCGACTCCACCGGATACAGACCGGCGAACACCATCGGTTTGATCTCGAGGAAACCGGGCAGCGGTTCCCCGGCCGGCTGCTTATCGTCGGTCATTGTGTCGCCGATTTGCGCATCCGCGATGGTTTTGATGTTTGCGAATACATAACCGACTTCGCCCGCCGATAGCTCCTGCGCAGGAATCGGTTTGGGCGACTGGTAGCCGACCCCTTCCACTTCATGGACCCGTCCGTTGGACCAGAGCCGGATCTTCTGACCAACCCGAATTTTGCCGTCGATCACCCGCACCAGCGTGATGACGCCGCGGTAGGGATCAAACCAGGAATCAAAAATCAACGCGCGCAGAGGTGCGTCCACATTGCCGCGCGGCGGGGACACCTGCTTGACGATGGCCTCGAGAATCTCGTGTATCCCGACGCCTTGCTTGGCGCTGGCGAGAATCGCACCGGACGCGTCGAGCCCAATGAGCTGTTCGATTTGCTCACGCACCCTCTCGGGCTCAGCCGACGGCAGATCTATTTTGTTGATGACTGGCAGGATGTCGAGGTTCTGATTGATGGCGAGGTATGTATTGGCCAGCGTCTGCGCCTCCACACCTTGACTTGCGTCCACCACAAGAAGAGCTCCTTCGCAGGCTTGCAGGCTGCGCGAAACCTCGTACGTAAAATCGACGTGGCCGGGCGTGTCGATGAGATTGAGCTGGTACATCTGGCCGTCGTCGGCCTTGTAGTCCAGACGGACCGCGTGGGATTTAATGGTGATGCCGCGCTCACGCTCGAGGTCCATCGTGTCCAGCACCTGCTCTGTCATTTCACGCTGTGTCAGCGCGCCGGTCACCTCAAGCAAACGATCAGCCAGAGTCGATTTGCCATGGTCGATGTGGGCAATGATCGAGAAGTTGCGGATAAATGCGGAATCCATGCGGTAGAATGGGCGGAAGGTTGATTATCCCATAGCTTGAACCGGTTCCAGCCTCGCCACCATCGCTTATGACGCAACACAAAGTAACGGAAGGGAATCTAGACGCAAATGGATTGAAGTTCGCCGTCCTGGTGGGCCGCTTCAACAGTTTGATCACCGAACGCCTCCTCGACGGCGCATTGGACGGATTGCGGCGCCACGGCTGCAAGGAAATCGATATCGAAATCGTGCGTGTGCCCGGATCATGGGAACTGCCCGTCGTCGCGGCCGAACTGGCGCGCCAGAAAAAGCACGATGCCCTCATCTGCCTCGGCGCGGTCATCCGCGGCGATACGCCCCACTTCGACTATGTTGCCGGTGCAGCCGCCAAGGGAATTGGACAAGTTTCTCTGCACACGGGCATTCCGATTGCGTTCGGAGTCCTCACGACAAACACGCTTGAGCAGGCCATTGACCGCGCCGGCGCCAAGAGCGGTAACAAAGGGTTCGATGCGGCGATGACAGCGATAGAGATGGCCAACCTGATGCGGCAGATCCGTTCGCGCGCCTAAAGAATGCCCTCGCGTTACAAGTCCAGACAATCGGCCCTGCAGTTCCTTTTTTTGGCTGACATGCGGGCGCAAAGCGTCGAGCAGGCGGCCCGCGAGTTTTATGGTTCCCTCGCCTCGGATGAGTGCGAGCCGGTGGATGATGAGGATCGCTTCGCTCTGGAACTGGCTACCGGCGCTAAGGCGGCTCAGGCCGAGATCGACCAATTGATTGTCGAAAATTCGGCCAACTGGCGTCTGGAGCGCATGCCGGTGGTGGATCGCAATATCCTACGGCTGGCCATTTATGAACTGCGCGCGCTGCCCACGCCGGCGGCGGTGGTGATTGATCAAGCCTTGGAGTTGGGTTCGCGCTTCAGTTCCGAAGAATCACTCCCTTTTCTCAACGGTGTTTTGGATGCCGTGAAACAGAAAATACGCGGACAGAGTGGCAATGCGCCAGCATGACTACCAAGATCACCTCGACAAGGCGGGCCGGGTCAGCATTCCCAAGCCGCTCCGGCAGGAACTCCATCTCGCACCGGGCGACGCGCTCCGGCTCGTGCGCGCCACGATGCCCATTCGCAAGGAGGACCGGCGTATGGGTGTACCGCTCGGGCAAGCCGGCTCATCCTTCCATTCGCAAGCTTATTGAGGAAGGCCGCGAGAAGCGCCACGGCTCCATCCTTTGGACGGCCTTCTGCGCGGCGCACACCGTTGGCGGAGGTCTACTCCACCATGACGCGACTACCGGTCAAGCCTCCGATTCCCACTGAGCAGGCATGGCTGTTCATCCGCCAGATACGCGAGCGATTCACAGTGGTGGCGTTGACGGACAAGGAGTATTTCGCAACCATGGAACGCCTTGCTGAGGAATGGATTGGCCAAGAGCTATCTATGACGGGCTGATCATGACCGCCGCCGCCAAATCCGGCGTTGATGTGATCTACACATGGGACATTGACGACTTCAAGCAGGTTTCCCCGCCCGACGCGGCCAAGAGAATTCGCACTCCATGAATCACTGCGATAGAAAGCGCCGGGAAAACGTTCTCGACACCTGACCACTGCGCCACGGCGCCAATGCGCAAACAGAAGGCTGTTTTAGCTCTGCTCTCTCTCTCTGTCCCAAAGAGAGTCCCCAAAGACAGCCCCAAAGAGAGGCTTGACCCAGCCTCAGCGGTGTGTTATATGATATTCATCATGAGAGCTTTGCAGGAGGGTCGCAGTGAACATAGTCTGTCCCCGGTTTTCTCTCATCGTTTAAGAGTTTAATAGCCTGAATTCGTCGAGATGGAGGATACTATGCGCACGAAGCTGCTAAGCCCGGCCTTGATTCCGACCCTGCTGTTGATAACCCTGATGCTGCCGCAAACGGCTCAGTGTCAAGTCCTTTATGGGTCGATCGTCGGAACCGTGGAGGACCCGTCTGGCGCCGTGGTGCCAGAGGCCAAGGTCACTCTGACGCAAACCGGCACTGGTTCGGTCCGTCAAGTCCAAGCCGATAAGCAGGGTCGATACAATGCCCTCAGCCTTCCGGCCGGTACCTACGACATGGTGGTCACGTCCCCGGGCTTCCGCACACTCACCCGGACCGGCATCGAAGTCACCATCAACAATGTCACGCGCGTCGTCGCTGGACTCGAAGTGGGCCAGATCAGCGAGCAGGTGACGGTGTCGGCATCGGCGGCCGCCCTGCAAACCGACCGCTCCGACACACGTGCCGAGATCAACTCCCGGACTGTGGTGGAACTTCCCCTGCCGGCCTACCGCAACTATCAGAGCATGATCAACCTCGTTCCAGGCGCCACACCCGGGATGGAACAGAACTCGATGGGCGCTTCGCCGCAGCGTTCGCTGAGCACCAACGTGAACGGCACCAACCGGAACAACAACAACACGCGCGTCGACGGCGCCATCAACGTTTACATCTGGCTGCCGCACCACACCCTGTACAATCCTCCGGTCGAGGCGATCGAGACGATCAACATTTCGACATCGTCGTTTGACGCCGAGCAGGGCATGGCCGGCGGCGCCGCCGTCACCGTGGCCACGAGATCCGGCACAAATCAGGTCCGCGGTTCGGCGTTTTGGTATCACGACAATCAGCACCTCTACGCCCGACCGTACTTCTATCGCATCAATGAGAACAAGCCGACATTGCCGAAGGCGATCATGAATATCCCCGGTGGCACCATCGGCGGCCCAATCATCAAGAACAAACTGTTCTACTTCTTCAGCTTCGAGCGCACCTGGCAGCGTACCGGCGTGTTCGCCAACTCCAGTGTTCCCCCCGCCGACATGCGCGCAGGCAACTTCGCCGCATACTCGGGATTGGGCAATATCTATGACCCATTGACCGGGGCCAGCGACGGTAGCGGCCGCGTCCCGTTCCCGAACAACCAGATCCCCCCGGCCCGCTTCTCGCCGACATGGATGCAGGTCCAGCAGATGGCTCCGATGCCCAACCAGCCGGCCACCGACACCTACGGCCTGTCGGGCAACTACTTCAGTTCCACCACACTCGGACTGACGCGCGACCAGTACGATTTCAAGTCCAACTACAACGTCAACACCAAGCTCATGATCTGGGGCAAGTACTCCCACATGAACGCGCCAGTCCAGGGCGTTGGCGCCCTCGGCGAACTCACCGGCCCCGCTCTCGGACAAATGGGCCTCGCCGACGTTCGCATCATCATGCCCAGTTTCGGTTTCAACCTGACGATGTCCCCAACCTTCCTCATTGACGGCGTCTTCGGCCATACCCGCTTCAAGAATGTAGCCACGGGTCCCGACTACGGCAAGAACTGGGGTTCGGAAATCTGGAAGATCCCTGGAACCAACGGCGGCAAGGCCTTCGCCAACGATATCCGCTACTCGGGCCAGCCCTGTATCAACAATGGCCTCACTGGCTGGGGCAATTGCCAAGGATCCAACCCCAACTTCTATGACGACCGCAGCTACACTTACACAACGAACTTCTCCAAGTTGATGGGCGCCCATGAGTTCCGTTGGGGCGTCGACATCGTGCGTCACGCCATGAACCACTGGCAGCCCGAAGTCGCCAATCCCCGCGGCACCCTCAGCCCCACCGGCAACGCAACAATCCTGCGAGGACAGGTCGCCCGAAGCACCCATACTTACGCCGCCGGCCTGCTCGACATCCTCGGCAGCGCCAGCAAGTCGGTGCAGTTCTTCGACATGCACACCCGCGAATGGCAGAACGGCCTCTACTTCCGCGATCGCTGGCAGGTGACGCGCAGCCTCACGCTGAACATCGGGGCACGCTATGAGTTCTACCCGCTCATGAGCCGTGGCGATGGCCGTGGCCTCGAGCGATGGGATCCGTCAACGAACCTGGTCTACATCGGCGGTGTCGGCAACGTGCCAAAGAACAACGGCATGAGCGTCTCGAAAAAGCTCATCGCGCCTCGGCTCGGCTTTGCCTGGCGCCTTAATGACAACACCGTGCTCCGTGCGGGCTATGGGATCACCTTCAATCCGATGGTCGTCTCACGCCCACTTCGGGGCCTCTACCCCTCCACAATCGCGGCAAGCTGGGTCTCGCCATTGCAGTACGGCTGGTACGGGACACTCACAGAGGGCATCCCCGATGTGCCGACGCCCGACATCAGTACCGGCGTCATCCCGCTGCCCGCCACTGTCAGCATGGGACCCCGCAGCCCCTATTCGGGACAGTTGGACCGCGGCTACATCCAAAGCTGGAATTTCACGGTTGAACGCAAACTGCCCGCCGACTTCTTGGTGTCGGCCGGCTACGTCGGCAACCAGACCGTCCGGCAGTTCCTGGACAAGGATATCAATGCCGCCACTTACATCGGCGGCGGCCCGACCAGCCGTCCGCTCTATGCCACCCTAGGCCGCCTGATCGATGCCGCCCTGTGGGATGGCTGGGCCAACTCGAACTACCATTCGCTCCAGGTCGCCCTCAACAAGAACCTGTCGCGCGGCCTCTTCATGAAGGGCGCCTACACCTGGTCCAAGGCCATCAACATGGCCGATGAAGACGGCTGGGCCGGACTGCCACTCACCAATATGCCCAGCGCGCTGGAGCGCAACCGCGCCGTGTCCGGTTATGATCGCTCGCAGATGTTCATTATGAGCTGGGTCTATGAAATGCCTTGGGGCAAGGGCCGGCCCTTCGCTCTCTCCGGCATCGCCGACCGCATCGCCGGGGGCTGGCGCCTGAACGGTATTTATTCGGCCTATACCGGAACGCCGTTCACTGTTTCGGCCAGCGACAACTCGCTCAACACCCCTGGCTCGTCGCAGACCGCCGACCAGATCGCCGAAATCGTCAAGGTCGGCGATGTCGGCCAGGGCACACAATACTTTTCCGTCACCTCGTTCCGCGACCCCAACTTCCAGCGTCCAGCGAATACCTACCGCTTCGGGACCATGGGCCGCAACGCCTTGCATGGGCCCGGCTTCCAGAAAGCCGACCTCGCCCTGTTCAAGGACTTCAATCTGACGGAGCGTTTCGTCCTGCAGTTCAAGGCCGAGGCGTTCAACTTCACCAACACGCCGCGCTTCAACAACCCTAATTCCAACGTCAGCAACATGACGGTGAACCAGACCACTGGTGAGATCACCAACACCAACAACTTCATGGCTGTCACCAGCGCCTTTGAAGGCCAGGAACGCAAGTTCCGCTTCGGCCTGCGCCTGTCGTTCTAAACGATCAAGTCTGGTCCTCCATCAACCGGCGCGGCGGCCACATCGCCTCCGCGCCGGTTACTTGTCCGGCTATGCTTAAACGGTGAATGCAATCGAGTACGGCAAGGGCAGCCTCCATCCGTCCGAGGTGGCTTCGCACGTCGCCCGATC
The DNA here is from genome assembly GCA_016650235.1 of Terriglobia bacterium. Taxonomy (GTDB): domain Bacteria; phylum Acidobacteriota; class Terriglobia; order Bryobacterales; family Bryobacteraceae; genus VFZE01. Next base: position 15,596 of record JAENWC010000305.1, on the reverse strand, counting down.
CACGGGCGCGCGCATCTTCCAGATCACCAACCATCCGTCCATCAACCACCTGAGCTACTTCCTGCAAAGCTCGTTCACCCCTGATTCAAGGCGCCTGATCTTCACCTCCTACCGCACTGGCAACGCGCAACTGTTCGAGGCCGGCTTTCCTGACGGCGACATCCGCCAACTGACCGCCGGCGCGCCTATCCATCCCTACTCGCCCACGCTCTCACCCGACGGCCAACGCGTCTTCTTCGTCAGGGGCGGGAGTATCTGGGCTCTCGACCGGGCCAGTCTGGAAGAGACTCGGATCGTCGAATTCGCCGGAGCTCAGTTGGGCGAGTGCACGCTCGGCGACGGCGGCCGATGGATCACCGCGGCCATTAAGCAAGGCTTCCTCCAGGGAATTGTCACCGGCCGCTCCGACGGTTCCGGCTGGCGCATCATCCCATTCACCCGCACGGTCATCCATCCCCAGTTCCACCCTTTGGACCCGGAGTGGCTCGAGTTCGCCGGCGATCCCGCGCCGCGCATGTACCGCGTCCGCCGCGACGGCACTGGGCTTGAATGCCTTTACGCCAACGATGGCGCTGAATGGATCACTCACGAAACGTTTCTCGGCAACACCGGCGACCTGATCTTCGTCCACTGGCCGAAATGCCTCTACCGCATGGACTGGACCTCACGCGCCATCTCCCCCATCACCAACCACAGCGTGTGGCACATCAGCCCAAATCGTGACGGTAAGCGCGTGCTCTGCGACACCAACCACCCGGACGAAGGAATCTTCCAGATCGACGTCGCAACAGGCACTCGCCGCCGGATCTGCCTGTCCGAGTCCGGCAACGGCGGGACGCAGTGGACCAAGGATTCGCCGGCCGACTGGAAAGTGGACGCAAAATCCACGCTGAGCTGGCTCGAAGTGCCAACCGATTCGATCTACGGACCGCAGTGGACGCATCCACACCCGTGCTTCTCGCCGGACGAGAAGTTCGTTACGTTCACCAGCAATGGAACCGGCTTCGCGCAGGTCTATGTCGCGGAGAACACCGTCACGCGGTAGGTGAGCACGAGCGGCTTGCCAGGGTAATTATATAGTTGACAAACTAGACGATCCCGGCTACACTTGAAGTATGGAACAAGAGCCAACCACACTTCAAGAAGCCATCGTCTACTTCTCGAATCCGGCAAACTGCCGTGAGCACGTGGTAGCGCGGCGCTGGCCTGACGGCGTGACATGTCCGCGTTGCGGGAGCAAGGATATTCTCTTCCTTGAGAAGTACAACCGTTGGCAGTGTAGGGCGGGCCACGGCGCACCGCAGTTCACCCTGAAGACCGGAACCCCTATGGAAGACTCCCCCATCGGTCTGGACAAGTGGCTTACCGCCATGTGGCTGCTTGTGAATTGTAAGAACGGCGTGAGCAGTTGTGAAATTGCTCGGGCCATCGGGATCACCCAGAAATCGGCATGGTTTATGGATCATCGAATCCGATGCATGTTGGGCATCGGAACGCCCGATAAGTTGTCCGGCCATGTGGAAGCCGACGAAACCTTCATCGGTGGCAAAGCCCGGAACATGCACGCTTGGAAGCGGGCCATTCGCATCACCGGCACTGGCGGGAAGGACAAGACTGCCGTCATGGGAATTCTTGAGCGCGGCAAAGATGGCAACGCGAGCAAGGTCCGCACTACCGTTGTCCCGAACACAAAGAAGAAAGCGCTTCAGCCGGAAGTTCGTAAGCATGTTGAGGTCGGTAGCGCTCTATACACCGATGCGCTGAAATCCTACGATGGACTCACAGAGTTTGAGCATCAGGTAGTTGACCATGCCGTCCAGTACGTGGATGGCAAAATCCACACCAACGGCCTTGAGAACTTTTGGTCGCTACTCAAGCGCGGCCTGAAAGGCACCTACGTTTCGGTCGAACCGTTCCACTTGTTCCGTTATCTCGATGAGCAAGTCTATCGGTTCAACAATCGCCGGATGACCGATGCGGAGCGGTTCGACTTGGCCGTTAAGGGGATCGTCGGCAAGCGGCTCACATTCGATCAACTCACCGGCAAGCAGATGGACGCGCAAACGTGCCTTAACTGAGAAGGAAGGAAAGCGGCAGATGCGAGGAAAAAAACACTAGAAATGCTCTTAGCCTTCACGCGGAAAACGCCGAAAGAATCGGCATAACAATGGCCGATAAAACAAAAAACGAAAGTCTAGGCAAAGCTAAGGCAGCCAAGCAGGACGAGTTCTACACCCAGTATGTCGATATTCAAAAAGAGGTAGAGTCCTACCTTGAATTCGACCCCGACACCTTCCGCAGCAAGATCGTCTACTGTAACTGCGACGACCCGTTCGAGAGCAACTTCTTCAAGTACTTCGCCGCCAACTTCAACAAGCTCGGTCTCAAAAAGCTAATCACCACTAGTTACGACGGCTCCCCCATTGCTGGGCAGGGGACCTTGTTCCCGGAATACAACGAGGGGAATGGCAAGCGCCAGAAGCCCAAGGCCCTCGCCGTTACTCTCGACCACGTGAAAGACGAGGACGGAGACGGCGCGGCGAACATAGACGACGTGAAGCTCTTCCTCAAGCGCAACAAGGCCGCTCGAATTGCCTTGAAGACAGACGACCAGTATCCCGGTGGCGATTTCCGCAGCGCCGAGTGCGTTGCGCTCCTGAAAGACGCGGACATCGTGGTCACCAACCCGCCCTTCTCCCTCTTCCGCGAATACGTCGCCCTGCTCGTGGAACACGGGAAGAAGTTCCTGGTCATCGGGAACACCAATTCGATCACCTACAAAGAGATCTTTCCGCTCATCAAGGACAACAGACTGTGGCTCGGCTGCACGAATTTCAATGTTGGGATGTTTTTCGAGGTGCCGGACGAGTGGGAGCACTTTCACCACATTGACAAGGAGACGGGCAGGAAAATAGCGCGCGTTTCAACGTCGTGCTGGTACACGAACTTGGACCACGGTCGCCGCCACAATCCGCTGAATCTCATGACCATGGCGGACAACTTGCGGTTCAGTAAGAACCTGAGAGGAAAGGCGGCTTACGACCGTTACGACAATTACGACGCCATTGAGGTTGGCACATACAAGGAGATTGCCAGCGACTACGACGGAATGATGGGCGTCCCCGTCACCTTCCTCGCCAAGCACAACCCCGACCAGTTCGAGATTCTTGGATACGAAAAAAGCTATCAGTTGCAGACAAGGAAGTACGAGATACAAGTTCAAGTCGACAAGTCAGGAAAGAGAAGCAAGGTTACCAAGCTCAACGACGGCGCAGCGATCAAGGTGGATCGACCCCCGACAGACCAGACCTACTACATCGTGGACGGCGAACATTACATCCAGCAATACAAGAGAATCTTCATCCAGCGCCGTACCCAGCGCGCACGGGGGAAGAAAAAGTGAAAACTGCGCTGAGAATCGACATTACCGTCGCCGACATCTGCGCCGGGTTTGTGTACAACCAATTGGAGGGCAAGGGTTTGTTCGGACTGGGCGGGAAGCTCACCATCCAGCCAGAGTACCAGCGAAACTACATCTATGCCCAAAGTGGCGGAAAAAAAGAGCAGGATGTGGTCCACTCACTGCTGAAGAAGTATCCGCTCGGGCTGATCTACTTCAATAAAGTCGGCGAGGACAAGTTCGAGGTGTTGGACGGACAGCAACGAATCACTAGTATCGGACGATTCGTCACGAACAAGTTCGCGATCATGGACGGCGGCAATCCGAAGTACTTCGACAGCCTGCCCGCCGACCAACGAGCCGTGATTCAAAACTCAATGCTTCTGATTTACGAATGCGAAGGGCTCGAAAAGGAGATCAAAGATTGGTTCGAGACCATTAACATCGCTGGCGTGAAACTAGAACCACAAGAGCGCTTGAATGCCATCTATTCTGGGCCGTTCGTGACGCTTGCGAAGGCCGAGTTCAGCAACAGCCAGAACGCGAACATCCAGAAGTGGAGTGCGTACATAAATGGCAACGTGAACAGGCAGGAGTTCCTGGAGCGTGCGTTTGACTGGGTAAGCAAAGACGATATCGGCGGCTATATGAGCGCTCATCGTAGCGACACCAATATCAACGAGTTGAAGACCTACTTCAATAGCGTGATCGACTGGGTTTCGACAGTGTTTATCGATATTCTCCCGGAAATGAAGGGATTGGAGTGGGGCAGGCTGTACGAGGAGTATCACGGAAAAGCCTACGGTCCAAAGGATATTTCGAACGACGTAAAAAGGCTCTCCGCCGATCCCTGCGTCACGAAGCGCAAGGGAATTTTCGAGTATCTCTTGGGTGGTTCGCTCGATACAAAGTTGTTGGAGGTCCGGGTCTTCGAAACTCTGGTAAAGCGGGTGGAATACGCTAAGCAGACGCAAGCAGCCGAGGGCAACGGCCAATCAAACTGTCCGCTTTGCGCGATTGGGAACAATACGAACAAGAGCAGAATTTATAAGCTCGACGAAATGGACGCAGACCACGTTGCAGCATGGAGTATGGGCGGCGGAAGTTCGACTGAGAACTGCCAAATGCTCTGCATTACCCACAATCGGGCCAAAGGTAATCGATAATCGCTGCTTCACCGAAGCGCTCAAACGCCTCCGTGCCTTCGATTATGTCCGCCCGTTCCAGTCTTCATACCACCATTATGCAAGAGATCGAATCGAGGTGGAAGCATTGTCAAAAAATAATGCTTCTGCCGAATTTCTGCCAACTTTTGGATACATCATCGACGTGCCGATGCTTCGTTCTGTAAACACTTCCATCCAGCCGTCTATGCGGTGCTCTTCTTCGGTATATCGGGCGGGGATTAACCCTTCCTTGATCTCCGCGTAGCGACGGAGAAAGTATGCCGCGAAGTCGGCCACTTGAATAAGTGAGACATCGGTCGAGTCTCCAAAATACGGCACATCCACGACTTGATCGAGTTGAGATTGCTTCTTTGCCCGACCATAGTAATTATCACTCCACGCACGCGGATGACAGATGATGTCGGTAAAGCGCATCTCCTCTCTGTTCTCGTTGTCGAAGACGAAGAACGTGTGTCCTTTGTTTTTAGGTTCCTTTTGGCAATACTTTTGGATCGCCAACACAAGATGAAATCCCAAGAACCGCCATATCGTGTTCAACTCATCCGGGATGCGCTGAAGCGCAAAGTTTGAATGATAGGACGTTTTGCAAACCGAAGTGTATACGACGTGATGTTTTCGGTCTCGGAGCCATTCAAAAATAGTCGCTATGATGCGCGCCCGCAGGGGACCATCCAGGTTTCTCCAGGGACCGTTCCCCGCGTAGAAATCTCGGGTGTGTATCTCCGTTACGGTCTTGCCGGTCATCTCAGAAAGCTGATCGAGCAAGTTCTTCCAGTGATCCTTAGTGATGTGCATGCGCTGACAATCAACCAAAATCCCCACCATAACCGCGATTGGCTCATCGCCCGTTCCACTTTCGTCGCAGTAGCAAACCTTCATGCGAGGCAGCCCCCTAAAGCGTTCAGGTATTTGGTCGTTCCATCTGGGCTTGAAAGCAGCAAAAACAGGTTGCACGCGGCCTTTCCGCCGTAGTCGTGATACACTACGACTAGCCCACCGGAAAGGGGCTTTCACGCTGTTTCGCCGCCAAGCATCCACAGCGCGTAGGGCCAGTCTAAAACATTTCTCACTCTGCCTGTCAGGATAGAGTGTATCACGGAGTTTGCCCAATGGGACAGAACGACCTTTCAGAATACGTCTTCGAGAGAGACCGTATTGAGTTTTCTCTTGGCGACACGCTTGACATGAAGACCGGGTTACTCCTGGCCGGACTGACATTCTTGGCCATTCAGTCCAGCAGCCTTATGGCCTCAACGCCCCCATTGCCGCGCGCTCAATTCATACTCCAAGCGCTGTCAATCGCGTTTATCGTCTTGGGTGGAATTTTTTGCGCGATTGAGCTGTGGCCGCGCGACTACATGAGAGAGGCAATGCCTGACGAGTATGAGGTGTGGATTGCCGGATTAGATGAGTACAGGAAACAGTATCCAGACGTGGAGATACCCGGACTACCAGCAGCAAGATTTTCATCGGCGAAGCAAAGAATACAGACCAATGGCGCTATCAACAAAAAAAAGTCCGCATTCATGTTCTTGGCGTTTTATTCCACCGTGGCGGCGTTTGCCGCAAACCTTGCCACAATGACTATGCGCCTTTTTTGAAAGGTATGTTCGGCGGAGGCGCTGGTGGCGGAGGCGGATCGTTTCGCAATGGGGTCGGCAAAGGACGGGTGGGAATTGGGGGATCTCGCCTCTCCGGTATTGGTTGTGGCCTCGGAGGATCTGGTCTTTGAAGTCTGAACACATTGTCTAGGATATCAACTTCCCTCTATCAAGTCGGTGCCGATTGGCGTTATTATGAGGCAGGATGAAACCACTGCCAGCCCCACCCGTACCCGGAGACACGGAAGCGGAGCGATTCGACTACGCCGTCCGCAAGATGTTCACCGTCTCGAAAGAAGATGTGATGAAGGAAGAGGCGAAGTGGAGGCGGGCGCGCGCGCGGAAGAAACGGGCCAAGGCGAACAAGCCCGCCTGACTTCTCGGCGCTACTTTCGCGAGCATATTGCCTTTCCGGGGGCGCTAGGGTACACTTCCCCTAGGCCACACCGTAGAGGCACTTGCGATGTTTGCACCATCACAAACTGCCGAGGTAAGCGAAAACTTCTGGCCAAAGCGGGCTGCTACGTCCGAGGCGCAACTCTAGTATAAGGGAGAATTGTGCTTGTCAACTAAAATCCAGCCGACGCAGCATCGCTTTTTTACTGTTGGGTATCAGGCGTATTCAGCCGATTCGTTCATCTCAGACTTAAAAGTGAATGGCATAGAATTGCTCATTGATGTTCGAGAGAATCCTTTCAGCTTCAAGCGGGGATTTTCTAGGAGTGGCTTGACGAGTATGTGCTCAAGTGCTGGGGTTGGGTACGAGCATAGGCGTGAACTCGGCACACCCAGGGAGATTAGAACCGTATACAAGGAAACTGGGGATGCGGCGCTAGCGCTGCGGCGATACGACAAATATCTAAAAGAGAATATTCATCTGTTGGATTTCCTGGTCTCGGCTATCCGGTGCCAGAAGGTGTGTATACTGTGTCTTGAGCATGACCATACAACGTGTCATCGTGGCGTAATAGCGCGCAAAGTACAGGAGATTGCAGAATGGGCAACACCGGTTCATCTGACGATAAATGGGTCGAGAAACGAGCGCTCATCATTGGACGCGCCTATCCGGAACCTAGCAAGAAGCACATCGAAACGGTCTGCACTGGAGCCATTACCGAAGATGGTGAGTTGATTCGCCTTTATCCCGTCTCACTTCGTTACCTTGAAAATAATCAGCAGTACAAGCTTTGGACCTGGGTTAGCTTTGAGGCAAAAAAGAGCGAAGAGGATAAACGCAAAGAGAGCTACCGAGTTCGTGAAGAGTCTATTAAAGTACTTAGCGAAGTGGAATCAAAGGCGGAACAGTTCTCGCTGATAAAGAAAGCAATCTCTGAGCACAGGGAAGCGCTTGAGGTCGCTTATCGCGACCAGTGGACCAGCTTGGGGATTATCCCGGTGGAACTGACGAGCGTTTCCGTTAAAGAGAATGATGCCATCCACCTTCAACAGCAACAACGGTTAGATGTTGATGTGCTCCCGCTGGATGGCTTCCCAGCTGATGTTCGCGTCAAGTACAGATGCCGGAATAATCCAGAGTGTAAAGGCCACGGGTCTAGTATCATTGCTTGGGAATATGCGCAAGCCTTTAGGACTTTCAAGGCCAAGTACGGAATAGCGGAGGCTCCCCAGAGAGTAAAATCGGCCCTAGAGGCGCGTCATAATTCGGCTGATCGAGATGTGTACGCGCTGATTGGGACGCACTCACGGTACCCGGTGTGGATGATCGGCCAACTATACGCGTTCGAGAAGAATCTCCCCGAAATGCTGTTCTAGGTGTCACGTCCGCTCGTAACCACACCGGCCTGTCACGCCGGAACCCAGGATACCGCGCGGGTTGCAAGTTTGTCAACTATATAATTACCCTTGCCAGGGACGAGCGTAATCGTCGAAAGGCCGGGATAGTTGACCGCCACATAGCCGTAGTGGCGCAGGCACCAGCCGTTGGGGAACGATGGGTTCCCCGAGCCGTCCTCGACACGAAGGCCGGCCCGGCGGCCGCCATAGGTGGCTTCGAGTTCAGCCCACGGGTGCGGGACCATATCGGAATCCTTCGCTTCGACGCCTTTGTCGGTTCGCAGGACTGCTTCAGTTCGGGGGGCGAAACGGACGCCGAAACCGCCGTAGCCCTTGATCTCGCGGCCCGAAATCTCGACCGGCGCGTCCACGGCTTCAAATGTCAGTTTCACGTCGAAACTCCGCCGGCCCCCGCTGGCGCGGTGGACGGTCAGCTCGACGGTCTCCTTCACGGCTTTCTTCTCGCCGACGAACCAGCCGTTTTCGACGGCCAATTCGGCTCTCTCCGCGGTGAGTCGGCGCGACTTCCACGTGACGAAGCGCTGGTGCATCCCCACAACCGCCCAGACATCATGGGTCTGGCCTTCGAATTTGACAATCGGCCAGCTCCAGCAGATCCCCCGGTGGTGGGGGTGGTCTTTGGGAAAATCGTCGGTCAATACGGTCCCGTCCGGCGCATAGACGGGATGAAGGTAGGAGGAACGGCGGTACTGTTCCTTCACGCCCTCCTTCAGAATCATGCCGTGGTTGTAGACGAATACCGGTTTGCCGTCCTCGGTGAGTTCAAGCGATGCAGGCGTGATCTCGCGGAACTGGAACGGGGCCGCCGCTTGCAGTTGAACCGTCGCGAGAAGCAGCACCCCAGCGGCGGCGAGACCTGCATATCTCATGCCTGCACGATCCGTTCGGCGGCGGCGTCCCACTTCATGTACTTCCGCTGCTGCTGCGACAGGACGCCGAACTGGCAGGCTACGACGCCGTAGTAGCCGAGCGTGGCGTCGCACTTGAGCGGCTCGTTGTAGCGGATGGCCCGGAGCAGGTTACGCAGATGCAACTCGGTATCCTCGCCGCCGGTCTTCTTGTGCACGATCTCCTTCATCTCCTTGGCATAGAGCCGCTGGGGTGTGATTACGAATCCACCGGGGGTGAATTCCAGCGTGGCCTTGTGCCCCCTCAACGTGTGCGCCACCGGGGTGTCGTTGGCCAGCGAGGAGATGAGCATTACGGTCGGCCCGCCTGGGTAGTCGAGCATGATGTTGATGGTGTCCGGCACCTCCGCCGTGCTCTTGGTGAACTCGAACTTGCCGCCGTGCGCCGAGCCATACTCGGGGAACTTCAGCCCAAGCGCCTTGATCAGGCGCGTCACCCTGTGGACGAACAGCCCGGCCGGGATACCGCCGGAATAGTCGAAGTAGCGGATCCAGTTGAAATACCGTTCGGCGTCAAAGGCCCGCTTCTTCGCCGGCCCGAGGAAGAGATCCCAATTGAAATTGACGCCCGGTTTCAGGTCGGGATCCACCGGCTTGAGCCAGTAGTCGTCCCTGTAGTTGCGGGAATAGTCGATCTGCGCGATCACGACCTTGCCAAGCGTGCCGTTCTGCACGAACTTGTAGGCGGTCTCGTAGGAGTCGTCCGACATGGCCTGGACGCCCACCTGCATCTTCACGCCCGTTTCGCGGACCTTCGCGACCACGCGCTTCGCCTCTTCCACCGAGTGGGTCATCGGCTTTTCGCAATAGATGTGCTTGCCCGCGCTGGCCGCATCGATGGCCATCTGCCCGTGCCAGTGATCGGGCGTGGCGATGACGACGACATCGACGTCCTTGTTCGCCAATAGCTCCCGGTAGTTCCGATAGGGCCGGCCGCCGGTCAGTTGCGCCGCCTGCTGCGCGCGCTTGTCGAACACGTCGCAGACCGCATTGACCTCGACCTTCTCGGTCTCCTTCATCTTGAGCAGTGTGGTGATATGAGCCCCAATGCCCCTACCACCACAGCCGATCACGCCAACGCGAAGCCGGTCGGCGGGTGGCTGAGCCGCGGCTGCGGCAAACGCTGCGCCGCCTGCGAATTCTCTTCTCGATATGATGTTCATGGTGTATTCATTCCTCGGTTAGGAACGCCCCGCGCCCGGTGGCAGTTCCGGACCAGACACCCAGCCAGGGCCTCGTTCGAGTGTGAGTATACAACAAACCGCCCCGGCAGACCGCGCCCCGGAAAGCCGCGGAAAGCTCACCATGGAAGTACACCCGGTTCTCGCATACTCACAACCGACTACACATTCCAGTTCGAAGGCCAGCGTTATGTGATTGAACGGGCCGACATCAAGAGCGGACTGCGCGGCACCGCCGTGCGCATCGAGAAGCGGCGCGATGCAGCTTATCGGTGCGTTTCCAACAGCACTACTTGCGCCATCGATCCTGCGATCCGGACGCCGCCAGAGAACCGGCGAGCCGATTACCATCCAAGCCGGCCAAGAAACCAGCACAGAAGAGCGGCTGGATGGACAAGTTCGAACTCCGGAAATCGCCATCTCTGGGAAAGGCCATCGCCATTTCAAATGCGAAAAACTAATTCACAAACACCACACTCTGGGCCAGGAACAGACGCGAAGCCAAAAGGACGCCCGATACCGGGAAGCTTCTTCGACGACCGGATGCGACATGGGCCGGGTTGTTCTCGTTGTCGGAAGCTTGCGCCAATTTCTTCCCCGTCTGTTCCCTCGCCACGGCTACTAACGCCAAGGCCTCAACGTGCGTTTTTTAAGGCATCACGGAATCTATCGTCCGATGAGGGATTTTGCTTCCCAGCCCGGATTGGAGCGCCGCCTCCCGCTAGCGACTCCCATCCGAGCTCGACAGCACAACGGGAGGATTGCGCCATCCTCATCGTCCCGATGAGTTCCGGCCGGCTATTCCTTGGCGGGTTGCTCGCCAGCAGAGCCCGCCTCCGCTTCACCGGCACGATCAACCTACCATGCCTTTCCGCATGGCTACATGGAACCGGACATTTCTACTTTGCCTTGACCGCTGCTCTACGAAAGAATTGACCGGCAAACCCCAGCTACGCTACTCTATATAAAGAACCGAACACTGCACAGAGGAAGTTTTTGAATGGCCAACCATGTATCCGCTATTAAGGCGGCCAGACAGAGTGAGCGTAAGGCGGCTACCAACCGCCAGCGGAAGACGCGCCTGCGTCACCAGATCCGCGCTTTCCGGCGCGCCGTTGTGAGCAAGGACGCCCCAGGCGCCGAATCTTTGCTTGCTCCGACATTCTCGCTGGTCGATCGCGCCGCCAAGTGGGGCATCATCAAGGCGAACACCGCCGCCCGCTATAAGAGCCGGTTGCACGCCAGCGTGAAAAAGCTCCAGTCCGCTGCCTGATTTCTCAAGTCACCAATAGACTCTTTCACCGTTAGCTGGAGTTGTGTCTGAATTGCGGCGCTACAATCGAATGTGATGACGAAACAACAAGTGCTCTCCTCCATGATCGATATCGGCATTGTGCCGGTGGTGAGAACCACCAGCATGGATGCGGCCGTTCGCGCGATTGAAGCTATCTATAACGGCGGCATTCGCGCCGCCGAAATTACCATGACTGTTCCCGGCGCCCTCAAAGCGCTGGAACGTGTCGCCGACATGTTTGGCGACAAGATTGTCCTCGGCGCAGGCACTGTCCTGGACCCGGAAACCGCCCGTGTCTGCATGCTGGCCGGCGCACAGTTTTTCGTCACGCCTTCCCTGAAGCTGTCTACCATCGAGATGGCCAGGCGCTACTCGAAAGTCATCTGCCCCGGCGCGCTCACCCCCACCGAAGTCCTCACCGCTTGGGAGGCCGGCGCCGATTTCGTCAAGGTTTTCCCCTGCGGCAATGTGGGTGGACCCAAGTACATCAAGGCGCTCAAAGGGCCCTTCCCTCAAATTGCGATGGTGCCTACAGGCGGCGTGAATCTGGAAACGGCCGGGGACTTTTTGAAGGCCGGCGCCGCGGCCGTCGCCGTTGGAGGGGAACTGGTGGATGGCAAGCTGATTCAGGAAAACCGCTACGACCTGATTGAGGAGCGCGCCCGGCAATACCTGGCCGTCATCGCACGCGCCCGCGCCGAGATTCAAGGCATCGTCTGAGGTTCTGATAGACTGGGAATCCGTTTATGGCTATCAGCAAAGATCTACTCGAAATTCTGGTTTGTCCCATCTGCAAGACGCCCGTGGAATTGCTCCAGGACGACAACGGACTCCGTTGCCGGTCCTGCCGCCTTGTCTATCCCATTCGCGACGACATCCCCGTCATGCTGGTGGATGAGGCGCGCAAGGAACTCTAGCCCCCGCGCGCTGGAGGATCATGAGCGTTGTTGACGAGCTTCCCGGCGGCGCACGCATTCTGATTCTGCGCCTGCGCTCGCTGGGCGATTGCGTCCTTACCACGCCTGCCATTCAAATCCTGAAACAGGCGCGTCCGGATTGCTCCATCGCGGTAGCCGTCGAGCCGCGTTTCGCCGATGTTTTCCGCGGCAATCCGCACGTACAGACCATCCTGCCGCCCGCCGCCGGTCCGGTGAAGCAATTGGCTCCTCACCTCTGCATCAACTTTCATGGCGGAACGCGGAGCATGGCCCTCACCGCTTTCTCCCGCGCCCGGCAGCGCGCCGGTTTCGCGCATCATCGCGGCGCTTGGATCTACAACCTGCGCATTCCCACCGCCCAGGAGATCCTCGGACTGGACCGCAAGGTCCATACCGCCGAACACTTGGCATCCGCCATCTTCTGGCTAGGCGCACCGGGCATTGAGATTCCCCGCGCCTCCCTCTACGCCGCGCCGGCCCCCGCAGCGCGCCCCTACGCCGTCATCCACGCCATGGCGGCGCATCCGGAAAAGACATGGCCCGCGGATCGTTTCCTGAAAGTAGCCCAATACCTCCGCGAGCAAAGCGGAATCGACTCCGTTTTTATCGCCGCGGCGGGCGAAGATCTATCCCCTTTTTCGAGCTACAGTTGCGTCGCCGGAGCGCCGTTGCGGGATGTGATGAGCCTTATTGCCGGCGCATCGCTGTTCCTCGGCAACGATAGCGGCCCCGCTCACATCGCCGCTGCCTTTGGCCTGCCCGTCCTGGTGTTGTTCGGATCCTCGGACCCGGCAGTTTGGGCACCGTGGAAAACCGTCTCGGAAACTTTCACCGCCCCGGACTCCATCGCAAATATCGGAACCGGTGCGGTTTTGGCGGGGCTGGACCGTCTGCGGGTGAAAGCATGACCGAGCTCCGGCGTCTGCTGGGCTACACGCGGCCCTACATCCCTTCCCTCTCGGTGTCCGTCCTCCTGATGGCCATCGCCGGAGCCGCGCACGCCTTCATCGCCTTGCTCATACGGCCCGTGTTCGACCGCGTCCTCGACCCCGCTACCGCGGATCAGCCCGTTCTGCTTCTCACCGTTCTCAAACACGAGATCTACCTGCACCATCTGGTTCCCAACGCCATTCACAACGTTTGGACGATGGTGGCGTTCGGCATCGTTTCGGTCTTCCTGATTAAGGGGGTAGCCGAGTACGCCGGCAACTATCTGGTCAACCGCGTCGGCTACCGCGCTGTCACCGATCTCCGCCAAGCCACCTTTCAACGAGTGCTCCACATGGACACCGAGTTCTACGAGATGCACTCCACCGGGCGCTTGATGTCCTCCATCATGAGCGACATCGAAAAGATTCAAGTGGCCGTCTCCCATATTCTGGCCGATTGGCTGCGGCAATCCTTCGCCGCGCTCGGCCTGCTGTACGTCATTCTGCAAACCGACTGGAAGCTCGCCCTGGTCAGTCTTGCCTCTCTCCCTCTGGTTCTAATCCCCACCGTGCGCATTGGAAAAAAGATCCGCAGGGCCACCCGGAGCGCCCAGAACGACGCCGCCGAACTGAGCCAGATACTGCAGGAGGCCCTGAGCGGCCACATGGTGGTCAAGGCCTTCCATGCCGAGCGCCACGAATCGCTCCGTTTTCACAATGCCTCACTGCGGCTGATGCGGAGCAGCCTGCGTTACGTCGCGCAGCAGTCGCTGGCCTCGCCGCTCATCGAATTCTTCGCCGCGCTCACCATCGTTGCGCTGCTCACCTACGCCCGCAACCAGATCAAGGCCGGCGCCATGACCACGGGTGAGTTTTCGAGCTTTATCGTCGCCCTGCTGATGCTCTATGAGCCGGTCAAGCGGCTCACCGGGATTCACAACATCTTCCAGCAGGCTCTCGGCGCCTCGCAAAAGGTATTCGAGTATCTGGATCGCGAGGAGAGAATCAAGGACCATCGCGATGCCGTCGAATTGTCCGCTTTCCAGGACTCCATCGTTCTTGACCGCGTCGGCTTCCACTATCCGCAATCGCCCGATGGATTCCAGCTTGCCGACATCTCACTCCAAATACCGGCTGGCGCGGTGGCCGCCCTCGTGGGTCCCAGCGGCGGCGGCAAGTCCACGCTCGCCGCTCTCCTGCTGCGCCTCTACGATGTCAACAGCGGCCAGATCCGCATCGACAATCACGATATCCGCCACATCAAGATGGCCAGCCTGCGCGGCTTGGTGAGCGTCGTTGCCCAGGACACGTTCCTGTTCAACGAAACCGTTGCCAGTAACATTCGCTATGGCCGCCGCGAGGCCACCGATGCGGACGTCCGTCAGGCCGCCCGCAATGCGATGGCCGAGGAGTTCATCAGCAGCCTGCCGCAAGGCTTCAATACCATGATCGGGGAACGGGGCGCCAAACTCAGCGGCGGGCAGCGCCAGCGCATCGCTATCGCCCGCGCCCTGTTGAGGAACTCGCCCATCCTGATCCTGGACGAAGCCACCTCTCATCTGGACACCGAATCCGAGCGGCTGGTCCAGGACGCGCTCGGCAACCTGATGCAGGGGCGCACCGTCTTCGTCATCGCGCACCGGCTCTCCACCATACGCCGCGCGGACCAGATTATTGTTGTGGAAGCCGGACGTATCCGGGAAACCGGCACCCATGACCAGCTTCTGCAGCAGGGCGGCCTCTACCATTACCTGCACCAACTCCAGTTCCTCGAACCGGACCCTTTGACAAATCCATGAGCGAATCCTCCACCAAACCCATCCGCAGCATGACCGGCTTTGCCCGCGTCCGGCGCTTGACTCCCCAAGGGGAGATCGTCTTGAGCCTGCGCGGTGTCAACCACCGCGGCCTCGACCTCCACTTTCACATGGCCCCCGACTTTGAGCCGCAAGAAAGCGCCATGCGCAAACGAATTCCGCGGGACGTGATCCGCGGCCACATCGACATCCGTCTTTTTTGGAACCGCGCCAAAGCGCAAAGGGCGCTCGCCGCCCCGCCGAATCCCGAAGAAACACCAGGCTCGGATTCGCGGCGAGCAGATCCATCTTACGAGGCTTCCCCGGAAACGCTCGCCGGCCCGGGGTTCAACCGCCCGCTGTTGGAGGCTTGGCTGGAAGCATTCCGCTCCGCCAGCCTCGATTTTGACTTGCACGAGCAGCCGGATCTCAACGCCGCCCTGGGCATGCCCGGCATGTTCGGCGACACTGGAGTCGAGGACCTGCCCCCGGAAGTCGAGGCCGCCGTGCACGATGCTCTTGAGGAAGCGCTTGCGACCTTCAATGC
>JAENWC010000304.1 GCA_016650235.1 Terriglobia bacterium | reverse complement strand
GTGTGCTTCCTCCAGCCGGGCTGCGCGCCGGGCGGCGGCGGAGGCATAGTGGAGCCGCTCGGCGTCGGCTTCCGGCGATTTCACCTCAAGCGAGGTCAGGTAGCTAAGCGCGGGAAGTGTCTCCCCGGCACGCAACCGCGTCACGCCGATGCGCACCTGTGCCAGATCCCGCTCCAGGCCGGCCAGCTTTGGAAGCATCTCATTGAGTTCCACGATCGCCTGTTTGTGTTTGCCGGCATCGGACAGTTTAGAGGCCCGGCCGAGCATCGCGGTGGCTGTCACCGGCGGATAGCCGGCGGCCATCCGCGATTCGAGTTGGGAAAGGATGAGGCTGGCAGTATTTGCTTCCTCCGAGACCGGGAATTCATAGAACACCCGCTGCATCTGCACGGCGGCGGCAGAGTGAGCCTCGGCGGCCGCGAGCGCTTTCCCATAAAGGAGAAGACTGGATGGCAGTGGCAGGCTGCTCAGGTTCCGCCGCCGCAGTTCCACGGCGCGGGCCGGTGCTTCCAGATCGATGTGCGTTTGAGCGGCCAGCAAAATGGCTTGGGTTTTCAGCGGGGAAGCAGGTTGATTGGCGGCTACCGCTTCCAGTGCCTCGAACGATTCCGATTTCCTTCCCAAGAAAAACAGCGATCGGCCGATGCCATGGGCGCAATAGTCACTCAACAAAGGCAGCTTGGATGCGGCTGCTTGCAAATGGGCCAAGGCGTCGTCGTAGCGCTCCGCTTCCAGATCCAATTGACCCAGAGCGAAATCGGTCAGCGCCGCTTGAGGACCGGTCTGTGCCTTTCGATAGTTGCGCAAAGCGGCTCCGGCGGCCGCGGAGGGGGTTTCGCGATGTGCGCGAACCAATGCTTCGAGCTGTTGCGCGTGCAGTGACTGCGCGGCCGTGCACAACACGGCCAACAGGCACAGGCCTGCCGCCCGGGCCGGCCTATGCCAGCGGGCCGGGATAGTCTGCGCCCATGAGTGTTGGTTCATCATTGGTTAATGTCCGAATCATCTCGACATGCAAGTAATCGGCCATGGAAGGGGAATTCTCCAGGAACTGCCGCTGAAACGTTGTCCTGCCGCGCTCGATCTCATCCCGCAATTCCGCATAAAGCGAGTGTTCCGCGCGGCCGTGCTTGACGGCCTGCGAGCGGTACAGCATCATCTCGGCCACCTGCACTTTGGCAAACCGCTGGGCTTTCAAGTGCTGGTCCTGTTCCTCCTGCGGCAACTGGTTCCACGCAGGAGAGGCGGCGGGAAGCTTTGCGCCTTGAATGGAGATCAAACCGCTGGCTTCCGAATCCACCATCGCTGAGCGGCTCTCCCACACAGCGCCTGCCACCGTGGCCAGCAGTTCCAGGGCATTGCCATCCACCACATCGTGGCCGCCATCCGCATAAAGGACGGCGACAGCCTTACCGCGGCTTGTCACAGGGAACAGATGGACGCGGCCTGACCCGTTGGGGTTCATCGCAGACATCAATTCGCCGGAGAGTTCGTTTGCGGTAGCAGCGGCAACCACCGGATCGAGTGTTTCCACAGCCACGCCAAATGCCGGCGCCTGGCCTAGCGTTACAACGAAAGGTTCCACCAAGGGCGGCACGCTCTTCTCCACACGGAGTTGTTCACCCTGGAGAGCGAATAAGGCGGCCCGGCCACAATATTGGGCGGCAGCATCGAGCAGTGCGGAGGTCCATTCCTCCTGGTTGCCGGATTGCCGCAGGCGGCGCGAGCACTGGTTCACGCGCTCGCTCCAATGCCGCGCCGTGGTGCGGCGTGCACATTCCACTTCCTGAACCAGGCGGGCCTCCATCTTCGCTTCGATGGCATGGCCCAATTCAGAAAAACGTTCCTCCAGCAGGTGGTCCAGATGGCGCTGCCAGTTGTTCCGCAGGTTCTCTTCAATACTGGCGATATGCATCTGCCAGGCCGCGGCAAGCTGCTCCCGCGCCTGCGAACGGGCTAACTCAATGGAGCCGGCGAGAAAATCCGCTTCGGTTGCTTGAGGATCCAAGAACCGATTTTATCATCATTACTGATACAATACCCAAAAAAGAGAGCAAGGAGGTTCGGCAAAGGATGTCAATCATGTTGCGCCGCGCAGCGCTGGTGTTGCTGTTGGCGTTTGCCGCCGGAGCGCAAGGTCCTGATGGTTGGCACGTGGTGGATTCTTCGAAACAACTCAATCGCACCCTTGCTTTGAAATCCGGCGACACGATAGAGGTAGCAGTGGGACTTCCGGCGCCATCGGAACTGCCTCCCAATGGCAGGCTGGCGGTGGAGTGGGCCGGATACCGCAAGGTGATCCACGCGCTCGATCCGGATTTCTACATCGTGTATCGCGCGCCGCAAACCAAAACGTATTCACTGAAAGTTTCCGTGGTCGAGGAGGAAGATCCGGTCTTCAATCTTCCCCGCTGGCGTGAAAGTGGATCGCTTTCCAAAGTCGAGAGGTTCCCGCGCAAAACGCCCTGGCCTGCCGGCAAGCAGGTAAAGCTGCGCGTAAAGGTAAACCCTGTAGTGTTTGGTATCTCCCGTCGCGGCATGATAGTGGAAGCGGAACCAAATGACACCATCGCCCAAGCGCAGCCGATCGTGATGGGAAACTCGGGCGCGGATGAGACCTTGCACATCACCGGCGGCGCCGATGACATAGAGTACTTCGACAACGGAAAGATAGGCCAGGCCGGCGACGATTGGTTCCGTCTGGAATACAAGGGGACCACGCCGCGCCTGTTCACGGGGAATCTGGTTGTTCCGGACCCGTTCGTCGTGGCACAGCTTCTTTTCTACACAGAGGACGGGAAAGAGTATCGCGACGGAGCCAACGGCAATGAACGGGTGCATCAGCAGAACGAAGGCCACCGGACCGCGATCACGCGACTCCTGCAGCCGGGAGGGGTCTATTACTTGCGCGTGGAGGCGAATTCGCCTGGCTATGACGTGGAGCTGCGTCTCCGGAAGCCGGCGCCCTACAGTGACCCGCGGCAAGCCGTAAGGCAGGCACTATACGACCACATGAGCCAGGTGGATGCCTGGCTGCTCAACCGGCCGCGTGGCGCCGCCGTGGACAGGCGGATTCGCGATACGGGCAGTCTGCTCGGCACCGGGTGCATGAGTTGTCATACGCAGTCCGGCGTCTGGGGTCCGGCTGGCGCGATGCGGAATGGATACCGGCCGGAAAACGTGGCCAACTTCCGGCATCTGATGAACGTGATGTATGAGTCGCTGCGGCCCACCAACTTCCTGCAGGATGCGGCCAACAACACCAGTCTTGCGCCCTATGATTTGGGCGACGGTCCGGCAGGGACGCGCGTGGCCGGTTACAACGTGGCGACGCTGGAGAGTTTTCTCGCGCCGCGGCGGCTGCATTCGGCGCAACAGATCCGCACAGCAAACTTTGTGTTGCAGTCCAGCGACCCGAGCGGGGTGAACGCCGCTGGACCTGGTTCCAACGTCGGGCAGGCTGTGGTGTATCGATTTGCGGGTGAAATCCTGCGCCTCGCCTGGACCCGGACGAACGACGAAAAGTACTTCGCGGCATTGGAAGACAAGATGAGGAAGATCCTCACCATCAACATCAAGTTCAGCGATGATCTTTCCAATCGCATCGAGTTTGTGCGCCGGACGCTGCCGCAAGACTACGTGGCGCGGCGCGGCGGTACGGATGAGGCGCGGAACTTGTGGACGCAATTGCAAGCGCAGATTGTCGTGGATGAGCGCCGGCTGCGGCAGATCCAGCGGCTGGACGGGAGTTGGGGTTTTGATCCGGGTGTAACCGAAGATCTTGGCCTGAACTGGAAGATCACCAATACCAACGTGAAAGACATCGATCCCGCGCCAACGGCACTGGCACTGACGGCGCTGGCTGCGCTCGGATACACGGATGCGGATGGGACGGTGAAGCGTGGAGTGGAAGCGCTGCTGCGGATGCAGGACCCCTACGGCCGTTGGAACAGGAATGCCCTCACCGGGTTTGTGACTACCGCTTATTCGATTCATGCTCTGTCGCGCCTGTATCCGGTGTCGCCGGAATCTGCGCGCCGTTCCGGCTTGGAACCGCGTGAGGGAGAAACACGATCCGACACAGTGGCTCGTTTCCGCGCCATGGCTCAACTGGGCCTCGTCCCGGAGGATACGCAGTTCCTGGATTTGGTGCTGCCCGGAGTCAAACACACAAGCCCACAAGTTCGCTACTGGGCGCAGATCGCTCTCGGGGCCTTGCACAATGAGCGCGGGGTGACAGCGCAATTGGAAGGGTTGGGTGATCCGGTGAAGATGGTGCGCGAGGCGGCTCGATGGGGAATGCGGCAAACCTTGCTCGATGACAAAGGATGGGACTTCCTGTTTCCAGCCTACGAGCGAGGGGACGATCTGACGCGCGAGGCTATTGCCGGGGCGCTGGTGATGAGAGCCGATGCGACCCTGACACGCTCCTCGGCCGGCTTTGCCCGGCTGGCCGGCACTTTGGAAAAGATGATGAACCGCGACCCGCATCCTGGCGTGCGGGCGTGGGCCAGCCGCGCCGCATGGAACTGGTGGGTATGGAATCCGCCTGTGCGCCAGCAATTGAATCAAGCTTTCCTGACCTCGCTGCAGCAGCCGGAAGCGAGCGCCTTGGTGGAGACGGCCAAGCGTTATCAGACGGAGGCTTTGTTCATCGTCAACGGCCAGCGCGCCAATGGCAGCAAGGAGCATCAATATCCGGAACTGTCGCAGTTGTTTCAAGAGATTTCGAAACGCTTGGATGCTGCGCCAAACCCCCATCTCATCCGCCGCTTGACTCACGTGGCCGGGACTTTCTACAACACCGCGGGCGGAGATGGCGGGCCCGGGCAAATGGGCTATGTCACCGAACACAGCGGGGCGATGATGGGCAAAGCCGTGCTCTCTTATTGGGACCATGCGGCCCGCTTGCAGGATCAGGATCAAATCAAGCTGTCGGTGGAGGCGGCGGCGAACGTGATCCATGAACCGTTGCAGAAGCGGCTCCTGGATTTCTCCACCAATGGGCCGGACCATCTGCGCACACTGGCTGCAACCTCGATTGCGGATCCACGGCTGGTTTCTCTGGCGGCTTCGCAGGAATTCATCGAGCCGTTGATGGAGCAGATTCACCGCGGGGCGAATGAACCGGAGCGGCGTACAGAACTCGTGTCGCCATTGCTGCGCCTGTTCACGCGCGCGCGTTGGAACCTGCCTGGTACCGAGGAGCAGCAGAGAATCTTTTTTGGGCTGTTGATTCCGCGCTTTGCCGCGGAGCGGGAAAAGCTGGAGGAGAATACACGGCAGTTGCCGCAGATGGAAAAAGAGCCGCCGGACTGGTATTTGGCGCGCGCGCTCGGCGGCGTGCTGCACAACAACCCGGACCTTCACAACCGGGTGTTGTTATCGATGTTCCCCCAAAAAACGGATACGGCGATGGAAGATATGTTCTGGCTGCCGTCGGTGAAATGGCTGATCGACTATGGCAAACCGGTTCCGGAGGTGCGTTCCATCTCAGTCGCGACCGATGACTTGGACGAGGTTCGCGCCCGGGCTGTCTCGCTATTCCTCAAACAGATCGTCAATGAGAAAGTAGATCGGCGGTTGCGAAATGCGGCGCTGGCATTGGCGGCATCGGAGACGCCTCTGCGCGAGCAGCCGGCGGTGAGGACCGCGCTGCAATCGGTGGCGCCGGAGTATGTGGATCAACCTGTGCCAGAAGTGGTTTCGATGACCGAAGGTTGGAGGAGGAACTTTGAATATTTCCGGCGCTGGGTGTCCCCGGAACTGGTCCGTCCGAACCGGGAGGATGAACTCGGCTGCCTGGGATGCCACGGCGTTCCCGGACGCGTGCCTTCCATGGAACTGGTTCCCGCCGACCGCTCCGGGTACATGAGTTCGAAGGCGCTCTACCAGAACTTCAAAATCCTTTCCGAACGGGTGAATGAGAATAACGTCGAGCAGAGTAAGTTGCTGCGGAAGCCGCTCAACGTACAAACCGGCAGGGAAGACGGCCACCAGGGCGGGATTCGCTTCAACCCCAATGACCGCGGCTATGAGATTTTGAAGCGCTGGGTGGCGGATGTGGCGGCGCTGAAACGGAATTGACACGGAATGAGTAGCGACGTAAGCCGGAGAGCGTTGCTGGGAGGGCTGGCCGCTTGGAACACGGGCCTCGCCCACGGGCAGGCGCGTGTGCATGGGAAGCCCAAGCCATTGTCGAAGAGCGCGGTAACGGATGATTGGACCTCGTTCCTTGGGCCCACGCATAACGCAGTCTCCGCGGAAACGAAGCTGAGCCGGAAGTTGCCGCCACCGCTGCTGTGGGAGTTCAGCAAGGGCACCGGCTATGCCTCGCCCGCAATTTCCGGCGACAGGCTCCTATTTCTGCACCGCCAGGGGAATGAGGAGATTGTCGAGTGTCTCCATGCCGAGACGGGCGCGGCGCGCTGGCAGTTTCGTTACGCCACCGCATTTGAAGACCGGTACGGCTACAACAACGGGCCAAGGTCAAGCCCTGTTGCCGATGGGGGCCGCGTATATACGCTCGGAGCAGAGGGGAAGCTGCATTGCCTGGAACTGGGTTCGGGCCGAGTGGTCTGGAATCAGGATCTGCGCAAAGAATACAAAGTTCCACAGGATTTTTTCGGTACTTCCGCGACGCCGTTGATAGAGGCGGGCACTTTGGTGGTGAACGTGGGCGCGCCTGGGGGGCCCTGCGTAGTGGGGCTGGACAAGGTCACTGGCAGGGAGATGTGGAGAGCGGGAAAGGAGTGGGGACCCGGCTATTCGTCGCCGGTTCCCGCCCTCGTCCATGGCAAGCGCCGCGTGTTTGTGTTTGCCGGAGGGGAATCCAACCCACCCACCGGTGGACTCTTGTCGATTGACCCAGCCGCCGGGAAAGTTGACTTTGCTTTTCCGTGGCGGAGCAAAAGCTATGAGTCGGTGAATGCTTCCTGTCCCGTTGTGTTCGACAACAAAGTGTTCATTTCCGCCAGCTACAAGACCGGTGGAGCTCTGCTGGAGGTGCAGCGGGATTTTTCGCATAAGGTCTTATGGACGACACCGGAATTCGGGTTGCACTTCAACACACCCATCCATCGCGACGGATATTTGTACGGATTCGACGGCCGGAATGAGCCGGACGCTTCGCTTGCCTGCATTGAGGTTGCCACGGGCAAGGTAGCCTGGCGGCAAAACCCCGAGTGGCCTGAAAAGTTCGAGATGGGCGGCCAGCAGCGGCAGCAAACGCTCGGGACCTATCGGGGATCGCTACTGGCCGCCGACGGACAGTTCTTGTGTCTGGGTGAACTCGGGCATCTGTTGTGGATGGACCTGACCCCGAAGGGCTACAAGGAAATTTCGCGCACTTGGCTGTTTGCCGCCCGCGAGTCCTGGGCTTTGCCGGTTCTGAGCAGAGGGCTTCTTTATGTGGTGCAGAACACCCGGGACATGCTGCGCGGGTCCGGACCGCGGTTGCTGTGTTACGACCTTCGCGGCTGATCAAAGGCGATGAGCAATTTGCGTCGCTGAAATCTTTTCGCCGTGCATGGGGTCCTTTGTCACCGGCCAACCGGGAAGTTGCGGGAATTTGCCATTTCTTGCTGAAAGGCGATCAACGGGCTAACCGCGTTTCCGAAAAGAGACAACTATTTAGTTGATACTGTAAACTAAAACATTTACACTGAAAGAATGATCGGTGGCTTCAGACATAAAGGGCTTGAAGAGATTCACCTCACCGGCAAGACGCGCCGGATCGGCGCCGACTATGTCAGTAAGTGCGTGCGCATCCTCCAATTGCTGGAAGCCGCCGCGCAGCCCAACGACTTGAACATCGCCGGGTTTCGCTTCCACTGCCTGCGAGGCAACCCGCAACGCTGGTCGGTGCGCATGACCGGGAATTACCGGATCACCTTCGGCTGGTCAGGCGAAAACGCCTTGGATGTCGATCTTGAAGACTACCATTAGGGAGGAAGTTATGAAGAAAAAGAACGGACTGCCGCCCGTCCATCCGGGCGAGATTATCAAGCAAGACATCCTGCCGTCTGTCGGCCTGTCCGTGACGGCTGCGGCGAAAGCTCTGGGCGTGTCCCGCCAGATGCTTCACGACATTCTGGCGCAGCGCAAGCCCCTGTCAGCCGTCATGTGCCTGAAGGTGTCCCGCCTGTTTGGCAGCACGCCGGAATTCTGGATGCGGTTGCAGGCAGCCTACGACCTAAAGAAGGCTGAACAGAACAAGAAGGTCATGGAACGCGTCGCGCGGATCGTGCCTGTAAAGCCGGTCGAGCAAGTCATAGCCTGAGATGGTCGAGCCCACGGGAAGCCCTATTTCGTTGGCCGCGTTACGCTTTACCGGCCCCTATAAGCCTGACAGGTAGCTTGGCGGCAAAATCCCGAGTGGCCTGAAAAGTTCGAGATGGGCGGCCAGCAGCGGCAGCGAACGCTCGTGGCGTTGCCGGTTCTGAGCAGAGGGCTTCTTTATGTGGTGTAGAACACCCGAGACATGCTGCGTGGGTCCGGACCGCGGTTGCTGTGCTACGACCTTCG
Source organism: Terriglobia bacterium (assembly GCA_016650235.1). GTDB lineage: Bacteria > Acidobacteriota > Terriglobia > Bryobacterales > Bryobacteraceae > VFZE01. Next base: position 15,837 of record JAENWC010000304.1, on the reverse strand, counting down.
CGGCTTCAAACTTTGCGGGCTGGTCAATAACCTTCTTCACGTAGTTTGTCCACTGTCAGCTTTGCCGGATGTTCAATTCTTGCGGCGAGCTTCTCGACATACTTCGCAATGATGTCGCACTCTATGTTCACCAGATCGCCTGCCTGTTTGGTGCGCAGGTTGGTGTTCTGAATCGTATGAGGAATGATGGCGACAGATAAAATGCCGCCGGCGATCTCGGCGACGGTGAGGCTGATCCCGTCGATGCAGACCGAGCCCTTGTAGACCAGGTAGCGGTCCAATTCCTGAGGCACGCGCACGCGCAGCCACCAGTTGCCTTCCCCCAACGATTCCATCGCGACCAACTCACCAGTGCCGTCGACATGCCCCTGCACAATGTGACCGCTCAACCGGCCCGACGGAGACAACGGCCGTTCCAGATTCACCAGGGACCCGGCGCCGAGTTGCCCAAGACTGGTGCGGCGCAGGGTTTCCGGGGCCAGATCGGCGGCGAAACTGTCCGCGCGCAGGTCCAGGGCGGTAAGACAAACTCCATTGACGGCGATGCTCGATCCTGCGCAGGCGTCTTCGAGCACCTGCGTGCATTGTATGCGGAGGCGCGCGCCGGTAGCGCGTGCTTCCAGGCTCTCCACCTTCCCGGCCTCTTCAATGATGCCGGTAAACATCAGCTTTTCACCAGCCAGGCTTCCACAGCGTATTCATCGGGCGGAATCTGGTGCAGGCTCACACGCTCAAACTGCAGCGCATCGCTACGGCGCAGACGTCCCGTGCCCCCAGCCACCGGAAGCGACTGCATACCGCCCAGGATTTTGGGGGCGTAGTAGAAAAAGATCTTATCCACGTACCCGGATTCCAGCGCCGCCCAGTTCACTTTGCTGCCCGCCTCGATCATGAGCGACAGATACTTCTCCCCGGCCAGATGCTGCACCAGAAGTCCAAAATCGGCCCGCCCGAGGGCTCCGTCAAAGATGGCCACCCGGACACCGCGGTCCTCCAGCGCGCGCCGCCGCTCCGGCGAGGCGGCGGAAGTGGTCACCACAAGAACATCGTCATTGCAGCTTTCCACCATGCGCGACTGCAACGGAGTCCGGAGTTGGGAATCCAGAATCACACGCAGCAAAGGGCGATGCCTGGGCAGCCGGCTGCGGTCCGAAAGCAGGCAATCGTCGGCGAGCAGTGTCCCAATGCCGGTCACAATGGCATCGGTTGCGTGGCGGAGCAATTGCACGTGCGCGCGCGCGCGCTCCGATGTGATCCAGCCACGGTTGTCCTCCGGCGCAGCGATCTTCCCGTCCAGCGTCAGTGCGGATTTCAAAGTGACCAGCGGCCGGCCGGTCCGCATGAAATGAACAAAGGGCTGATTTAATGCTTCCGCGGCTGCGGTGTATTGCGGATCGATCTCGACGGCGACACCGGCTTGCCGGAGTTGCGCAAAGCCGAGTCCGGCCACCAGCGGGTTAGGGTCCTCCATTGCGGCTACCACACGCACGATCCCAGCCTGAATCAAGGCTTGCGTGCACGGGCCTGTGCGGCCCTCATGGCAGCAGGGTTCCAGATTGATGTAGAGCGTGGCTCCGCGCGCGAGGTCCGCCGCTTCCTCGAGCGCCACGATTTCGGCATGGCGCTTTCCTTCCCACCTGTGATGGCCGCGGCCTACCACCTGGCCATCTTTGACTAAGACGGCACCCACCATCGGATTCGGACTGGTGAGGCCGCTGCCTTTGCGGGCCTCCTCGAGAGCTTCTTCCAGATGTCGATGGGCGGTCATGTGAATAAGGAGTCAATAAAACATTCGGCATCAAAGGGCAACAGATCGGCGGCCTGCTCACCCACGCCGATGTAGCGAATGGGGAGGTTGAGTTCGCGCACAATGGCCACCACCACTCCGCCTTTCGCTGTCCCGTCGAGCTTTGTGAGAGCAATTCCCGTGACGCCACTGGCTTCCGTGAAGCGGCGCGCCTGTTCGAGGCCGTTCTGGCCCGTGGTGGCATCCATCACCAGCAACACCTCATGCGGAGCATCGGGAATGACGCGCGCGGCGGTGCGCTTCATTTTGTCCAGCTCCAGCATTAGATTCGCTTTGGTGTGCAGCCGCCCGGCGGTATCGACGATGACGTAGTCCACCTTGCGCGATTTGGCCGACTGCAAAGCATCAAATAGCACGGCGCTGGGGTCTGAGCCGGGGCCTTGCCGGATGACATCCACTCCGGTGCGCTGCCCCCAGATTTCCAGTTGCTCAATGGCCGCGGCGCGGAACGTGTCGGCCGCGCAAAGCAGCACCGAGCGGCCCTGCGAACGAAACAGGCCCGACAGTTTTCCGATGGTGGTGGTCTTTCCAACACCGTTGACGCCAACCACCATGATGACCGTAGGTGGTTCCAAGGACTGCGGAATCGGCCGCTCGGACGCCTGCAGCACCTCCAGCAGTTGCTCCCGGATCAGGTTCTTTAGCTCGGCCGCGTCATTGACCATGTGGCGGTCCACACGCTGCCGGATCCGTTCCAGAATCTCGGCAGCGGTTCGAACCCCAATATCGGCGGAAATGAGAGTGTGTTCGAGTTCCTCGAGTAGATCGGCGTCGATCTCTTTCCGGCCCGACAGGGTGTCTTCAATGCGGTCCACGAGCCCTGCGCGGGTTTTCTGAATGCCTCGCTTGAGGCGATCGAGGAGGCTCGTCTTGCCGGTGGAAGGCTGCTCCGGTGCGCTGGGCTTTTCACCCGATCCAAAAATTGAGGAAAACATGATGCAGTTAGTCTGGAGATTTCATTTTTGCATACTCTTCACGATACTCATTTCGCAGGCACCCGCGGCGCCGGGTGCGCTACAATGAAAACGCCATGGAGCGGATTGGACGCTACGAAATTCTCAGCGAACTCGGACGGGGTGCAATGGGCATTGTCTATCGCGCCCAAGATCCGGTGATCGGTCGAACTGTCGCCATCAAAACCATTCGTTTTGGCGATTTCTCCGATCCCGATGAGATGCAGCGCCTGAAAGAACGGTTGTTCCGCGAGGCGCGCTCGGCGGGTATTCTCTCCCATCCGCATATTGTCACCATTTACGACATTGGGCAAGAGGGCGAGGTTGCCTACATCGCCATGGAGTTCGTCAACGGCACTACGTTGGAACATGTGATGCGCCAGCGAGGTGCACTGGAAAAAGCAGCACTCATGAGCGTATTGGGAGAGACCGCGGCCGCACTCGATTACGCCCATAGCAAAGGCATTGTTCACCGCGACATCAAGCCCGCCAACATCATGATCAACGAAGGCGGCGCGGCAAAAATCGCCGACTTCGGCGTCGCCAAGATCCTTTCCCATCAAATTACGCAGGCCGACACGGTGCTGGGTACGCCCAGCTATATGTCTCCCGAGCAGATTGAAGCCAAGGGAATCGATGGCCGCGCGGACCAGTTTTCTCTCGGCGTCATTTCGTATCAGTTGCTCACTGGACAAAAGCCATTTTTGGGCGATACCTTGCCCGCGCTCATGTTCAAAATAGTGAGGGAAGTGCCGCAAGCTCCACACCTGGTCAACACCACGCTCGGTCCGGAAGTCGAAAGTGTGATCGCCCGGGCGATGGCGAAATCGGCTGGGCATCGATTCGGTAATTGCATGGAGTTTGTCAGTGGGTTAGCAAAGAGTCTTGAGTCATGCCCGGATTGGCAGCCGCTGGGCCGGGCTAAATTGGCGTCTACGGGAACGGAGCCCACACTCACGGTGGTGCGCTCCTCCAGCTCCGGCATGAGTACAGAAGGAACGGTGGGCCCGGTTTCAAAGCCGGATCCAAAGGATGCACAAGGGCCAATGGCGGTGGCGCCTGTGCCCGCGCCTGCGCCTCCTACGGAGCCACCAGTCGAGGTTGCCGCTGGTGCCACGCCTCGCCGCAGGCAGGAATCCGCCGGGCCTGCCGCTTCGTCCAAAGGCTCCCGAGCCTATGTCGTTGGTCTGTCCACTGTAGTGATTCTGGCCGTGGGCGGATACTTCGCCTACCAACAGATGGCGACGACGCCACCCTCTTCTGAACCCGTGCAAACGGTCGCGCGGGTGCCGGATCCTTCGCCTGTCCAACAGGTTGCGCCTCCCGCCACCCCGGATCCGCCCGCCGTGGAGACGCCAAAGCAGCGTTCGTCCCAGGAAGCTGCCGGGGTGCATGGACCCAACGTGGTCCAAATCGTATCCACGCCGCCCGGGGCCAGCGTCAATGTCGACGATGGCGCTGACAAATGCGCTTCCCCCTGCGAGTTGGAAATGCCTCCCGGCCGCCATGTCTTGCACTTCGAGTTGGCCGGCTACAGGCGAGCGGTGAGCATCATCACGGTCCCAAAGGAACTACAAATCAGCGCGAAGTTGGAACAACTGGCCGGGACTCTGACTGTGAAGACCACGCCGCCCGGAGCGGTCATTATTCTCAATGGGCAGCAGCAGCTGCAGCTCACTCCAGCCGTATTGCAGCTTCCGATCGGTCACTACAAACTGCAATTGAAGAGTCAGGGCCACTCCGATTACGCCGAAGAGATACAGGTGAAGGATCAGGTGATTTCCAACATCGAAGTCAACTGGAATCAGTAGTCTTAGCGTCCTGTTCCGCCGGGAATTTGATAGCCGCATCCCATCAGTGTTCATGCGTACAAGCCGGGAACTCAGCCAATACAGTATTTCCTTGATAGCCAAGCTCCTCGATCAATCCTGCGCGCGATGTGAAGTAACCATCCGCGGTCATGTTTTTCATGGCGCGAAAGAATTCCACCTCCAGCGGCTCGGGACTACTTTCCCCTGCGGACGTCCGGTCCGCACGTTTGCAAAGAGGTTCCAGAACACTGATCTGTTGCTGTTCGTTCAGCTCGACAAAGGGTCTGGCATGCACGCGGGTGGTTTCCTGGTTCAGCCAGGCGAGCCCTTCACGGCATAGTTTTTGCAGGCCCCGGCTGCGGCTGATCACCAGATCGATGTAGGCGGGAACGCCGGCAGCCAGCGCGCCGGGAGTGTCCGTGGCAGGGATGATCAGATCCGCAAGTCTGGCGACGGCCTTCATTTCCGGCGCGGTGAGGAATTGCGGCTTGGAAGGCAATGCCGCCTGTGCAACCGCCGTCAAGCCGTGGCTGTGTTGTCCGTACAACTCATCGGCGGAAAAAGGAAAGGCGCAAGTTGCGCCAATGGAGCCGATAATCTTCAGCGCGTCTCTGCGATCCTCGCTCATTACAGTTCCCCCTTCCGCAGCCCATTGGCGATGTAGTGCGCGGTGCGCGCCGCCAGAGCCATCATGGTGTGCGTGGGGTTTTTCTCCGAAGCCGATGGGAAGACGCTCCCGTCCACCACAAACAGATTCTTCACATCGTGACTCTGGCAATTGCCGTTCAATACGGAGGTCTTTGCATCTGTGCCCATGCGGCAGCCGCCCAACTCATGATTGGTTCGCGGCTCCTCGCTCACCGAGAGAATCTCGGCCCCGGCCGATTCCAGGATGCGCCGGGACCACTCCGTCATATCGCGAAAAATCTTCCAGTCATTTTCGGAATAGGACACGTTGCGGCGCGCCATGGGCAAACCATAGCTGTCGCTCTTTTCCCAGTCCAAATCGACAAAGCTCTTCGGATTGGGCAGCATTTCCCCGTATGGGGAAAAGGTCAGGAAGGCGGGGTAACGATCCTTGACCGCCTGCTTGTAACTTCTCCCGAACCCGGGAATCGAGCGCGCCCATCCCACTGCGCGCCGGTTCTGATAATTGAACTGTATGCCGAAGCTCCGCGCGTAATCGCGCTTCCGGTTGTGCATGAACGAGGGCACGTAGGCATGATCGAGATAGCCTTCGTCGTTGGTGCCCGGCTTGCCGATGAACTCCTTCAGAAAGCACTGCACCCCGCCGGTAAAGTGAGGAATGAAATGACGCCCCAATTGGCCGCTCGAATTTCCCAAGCCGTTCGGGTAAAGGCGCGATCGCGACATCATCAGTAGCGCCACGCTCTGTACGCAAGCGCAGGACACCACCACCACGCGCGCTCCTACCTCGCCTTCCCTCTTGGTGTTGCGATTCAGGAACCGCACTCCCGTTACCCGGTTTTCATTCGATACCACAACCTCGCGCGCCACCGAATCGGTGAACATGGTGAGCTTCCCCGTCTTGAGCGCAGGAGCAAGATGCACATCGGCCGAGTTGTACTTGGCCACAACATCGCAGCCGGCCATGCAGTTGCCGCAGAAATGGCAAGCGGGACGTCCATGCGCGGCGCGTGACAAGGTTGCTTTGCGTACGTGGATCACCTTGACGCCCAGCTTCGCCGCACCGTTTCTCACCGCAATGTCCGTGCACTTCATGGGGACCGGTGGTTGAAAGACGCCGTCGGGCAGGTCTTCCAGTCCGTCGAGATTTCCGCACACCCCCACTTCACGCTCGATCTTTTCGTAGTAAGGTGCGAGATCTTTATATTCGAAAGGCCAGTCCTCGCCGGCTCCCTCGAAACTGCGTCCCTTGAAGTCGCGCTGGCTGTAACGCCAAGCCACAGCGTTCCAGGTGAGCGTCTTGCCGCCCAATCCCCGGGAGCGCTCCGAATCAAAACCCTGCTTGCCGGGCTTCATGGTTGGAATGTGACGATTGGGAAATTCAAACGGCATGGCATGGGTGTTGAAGTCGGTGCGCGTGTTGATCTTCGGCCCGCCTTCCACGACAGCCACGTTCACGCCCGCGCGGGCAAGGTGCGCGGCCAACGTGCCGCCCGATGCGCCGGAGCCTACCACCACGACGTCAAATATTTTATCCGCCATGCAGACAGTATCCCAAAACCTTGACCACCACTAATAGGAGAGCAGCCGTTCGATCTCCTGAGCAATGCCGGCGGTTTGCGGAAGGACCGTGTCCTCGATGGCAGGACTGTAACCAACCCAGGTGTCCTTGGCCCCCACGCGGCCGATAGGTGCATCGAGGAACTCGAACAGCTCGCCCGCAATGCGTGCTGCCAGTTCCGCGCCATAGCCCCAGCTCAAACAGTCCTCGTGCACAATCATTACCCGGTTGGTCTTTTTCACCGATTCCGCAATCGCGGACCAATCATAAGGCGCCAGTGATCGCAGATCCAGCACCTCGATGCTGGCGCCGGCGAGTTTCTGCTCCATCTGTAAGGCGGCCTGCAGTGACTTCTGCACCGTCGCCCCGTAAGTAATGATGGTCAACTGCGAGCCCGCCTTCACCAAGCGCGCTTTGCCGAATGGAATCAGGTAGCCGGCGCCCGGGTGCGGGGACCGGTTGTATGCTTCGCGGTACAGCTTCTTGTGTTCGAGAAAGAGCACTGGATCCTGGCAGCGTATGGCCGTTCGCAGCAGTCCGCACGCATCCTGTGCGTTCGATGGCATCACCACCCGCAAACCGGGTATGTGGGTAAAGATCACCTCCCCGCACTGGCTGTGATAGATAGCCCCGCCGGTCAGGTATCCGCCGATCGGGACCCGCAACACCAGCGGGCAACTGAATCCATTGTGACTACGCCAGCGCAGCGTGGCGATCTCATTGCGGATCTGCATCATCGCCGGCCATATGTAGTCGAAGAACTGAATCTCGGCCACCGGTTTCAATCCGCGCACCGCCATGCCGAGGGCGCGCCCCGCAATGGCGGCTTCGGCAAGCGGGGTGTTGAAGCAGCGTGTGCTGCCGAACCGGCGCTGCAAACCCTGCGTCGCCTTGAACACGCCGCCCTTGCCTTTCACGTGCGGCAGGTTTTCCTCCAGACTGCAATCGGCCACGTCTTCCCCGAACACAACGACATTCCCATTCCGTTCCATCTCTTCGGCAAGAGTCCGGTTAATAGTATCGACCATGGTTCTCGGTTCGCCCTGGGGAACGGCCGGTGTTTGGAATACGGCGCTGGTTGGATCCGCTTGTTCGGAATACAAGAAGCGCAAGGCGGTTTCCGGCGCCGGTGGCAACTGCCGGAGGGCGCGATCAGTGGCCTCCTGTATCTCGCACTCCACTTCGTGCGTAAGCAATTGAAGGCTGTGCCGATCGAGAACGCCTTCACGCACCAGCCATTCCGGGCACCGGAGAACGCAGTCGAGAGCGGCCTCTTGCTCGCGTTCCTGGCTTGTCTTGTACAGTGTTTCATCGTCGGAGAGGGAGTGTGAATAGGGCCGCGTGACCAGGGCGCGTACCAGCGCAGGACCCCGGCCCGAGCGCGCGTACTCCACCGCATCCCGCATCACAAGACAGGAGTCGAGCAGGCTGGTGCCATTCACTTCAAGCCGCAACAGACCAGGAAAACCGGAGACCAGCCGCGCGATGTTGCCTCCCGCTGTCTGATGCTCCACCGGCACCGAGATGGCATACCCGTTGTCCTCCACCAGGAACACGACTGGAAGTTTGTCGAGGCAGCAGGTATTGAGGGCCTCCCAGAATTCCCCTTCGCTGGTGGCGCCTTCCCCTGAGCAGACCAAGGTTACCTGACGCGCTTCCGGATCCAGGTGCCGGCAGGCGTGCGCGCAACCAACTGCTTGCACAAACTGCGTGCCGGTGGGAGAAGAGGCGCTCACGATATGCAACGCTGGCGAACTCCAGTGGGAAGGCATCTGCCGGCCGCCCGAGGCTGGGTCGGAAGCCGCGCCAAACGCCTGCAAGAGCATCTGCTCCGGTGTCACCCCCAGCAACAGGCAGAGCGCCCGGTCACGGTAGTAGGGGAAAACCCAATCATGACCGGCGCGCAAGGACAAGCCTGCGGCGGCTTGCACGGCCTCATGGCCGGCTCCGCTGATCTGAAAAAATATCTTATTCTGACGCTTGAGTAGAATTTCGCGATCATCCAGGCGCCGCGCTGTGTACATCGCCCGGTAAGCCCGGATCAGATCCTCCGGCTGTATCCCGCCGGTTTTTGGATGAAGATTTAAGTCTGTCGGACTGGTGTGGACAGCCATCTCCTCAACTCCCACTTCAGTTTAACCCGCCTTCCGCAGAAGCGCCTTCACTCCATCCACACACAGCACCGCCGCATGCTTAGACTCCGGAATCAACCCGCCGACCGCCTCATCGATATCTTCCTTCCGCAACGTGGCTAGATCCGAGCTCGATTTTCCCAACATCCACTCCGTGAGGGCGCTCCCGGCTGCAATGGAGGCCGTGCAACCTCGCGTCTTGTATCGCACCTCCACCACGCGTCCGTCTTCCAACAGCGCCGAAAGCCGCAGTATGTCGCCGCAAGCAGGATTGGTTACCTCGACGCACACGGCGGGCGGGTCCAACTCGCCGACATGGCGCGGATTCTGAAAGTGATCGAGCAATTGCCGACTGTGCATTGTGCTCCAATATTGTAATGTCAGTTTGGTGGCGGCCGCACGCGTTGCAGCCGGGCATTCCGAAACCGGCGGCCTTCTCAAAAGCGCAAAGGGCGCTCGACGCGCCACCAAACCCCAGAGGAACACGAGACTTAGATTCGCGGCGGGCAGCTCCGTTTTGCGCGTGTTCCTTAAAAGCCAATTGCTGGTGTTCGCACTCGAAAGCCTCTCCACGCGCGCAATTGTTTGAGATTCCCTGGGCTTGCCTCCGCCATCGCTTTTACCGGCTCCACAACGCGCCCATCGGTGAGTTGGTACGGTTCAAGCCTTTGGAGGTCACCTGAGCGAGCCCCGCATCGTGGTCGCCGCGCTCATCGTGCGGGATGGGAAGATCCTGATCGGCCAGAGGAGGCCTGACCAGGGGCTCTACGCGCTGCAGTGGGAGTTTCCGGGCGGCAAAGTGGAGAAACGGGAGACACCGCCTGCTGCCTTGCTCCGGGAACTCAATGAGGAGCTAGCCATTTTTGCCCAGATTGACAAGGAGATCACCCGGTACGAGTACCAGTATCCGGGCCGCTCTCCTATCCTGCTCATCTTTTATCTGGTCACAAGGTTCCAGGGTGAGCCGGTCAACCGCGTCTTCCACGACATCCGATGGGAGAGAGCCGCGAACCTGCCGGGATACGATTTCCTGGCCGGAGACGTGGAATTCGTAAAGGAACTGGCTAATAGCAGCTATGGCATTCGATCGTAGCAGAAGTCGGTGACGGTATCCTTGGATCCCCCATCCCCCGCATCCTCTCCTATGATCACCTCGCTCGCTTGTCTGCCGGTTTGGACCTGCAGCGCCGTGACGGCTACCTCCCCTCCATAGGGGAAACATCGCACGCGGATAGGCCCGGTGTGTGAGCGGCCCAATTGGATCAGGCGTTGAGTGGGTTCGGCCCGCGCAAGGTACTGGTCCTGCTTCTTGATCCAGAGATATCCGCAATTATGGGCAATCACCATCGTGACCAACAGCGCGGAGAGCCAGCGGCGCTGTTGCCGGAACCGATCCAGCAAGGTCAGGAATGCCAGTCCAACCACAATGGACAAGGCCGCGCTGGCAAAGTAGGTGTGCCGGCTCGGGACGCGAGTCATGTAGGTAAGGAAGCTGTATGGAAGGAATGTGATCAGCACCCAGGCGCCGGCTACCGCCAGTATGACCCTCCATTGTTGCGGCCGGATAAGCAGAATTACCATCAGGCTCAGCGCCCCCCAGAACCACAACATGCGAATGGTACTGTTGGCCAAGGTCAGCAGAAAAGGCGCCGCCAGCGAAAAGGTTCCGTCGTTGAAGTGAAGATGGTTGGTCTTGGCGGCGAAGATGAGAAAAGTATAGATGCCGGCCACCGCGATCATCACCATGAAGGCGGAAAAGATTGGCCGCCATTGATCGCGATGCACCAATGCAGTCAGCAGGAATAGGGCAGGCAGTACGACGGCGGGCTCCTTCGACAAGAGTGCGAGAAGGAACAGGAGCAGCGCGCCCGTTGGCTTGAGCCATCCTTTGCAGCTATCCTGAATCCACAAAACCCAGACCAGCAGGCTTGCCAGGCTGAAAAAAAACACTAATAATTCAGGAACCGCGGCGAACCAGATCACTGCCTCCTGATGCCCCTCGTAGATGGCGAAGAACGCAGCCGCCACCGCGGACAGGCGCCAGCCAACAGGCTTCCAAACGCCGAGTGCGAACACCAGCCAGGTATTGAAGATATGGATTCCAAGACTGACCAATTTGAAGATGAGCGCATGCGCTCCAAACCACTGCTCGAGCCACCATGTCAGCACAATCGAAGTGGCACGGCAGCGGTAAAGGGCATCGCCGGCCAGCGAGGACCAGCTTTCCACAGGCCCATATTTACGGCCGAGCATGATCTGCAGGTAGTCGTCGCTGATGAACGGCAAACCAAGCGAGGGCAGATACGCAACTGCACAAAGCGCGGCAGTCACTGCAAAAGTGACAATGAAAAAACGCCTGTCTTCACCCATCCCCGTTCCTTTGCTTCCTCACCCCGGTCACCACCACTGAACTGATTAAGACTTGTTTATCAGAAAACCCACCAAAATGCAAGGGTCTGTCATAATCTATCCATGAAACGCCGCGCGCTATTGTGGAGCGTTCTCCTGTTACCAACTATGACTGAAGCTGCAAACTACACCGCCGATAGAACCACTGTCGAGGGGATGGCCGTGGTGCGATTGGCCGACACCGCCACTGGTACCGAAGTCTGGATCGCCCCGTCCATGGGCAATAACGCGTACCAGATGAAGGTGAAGGGAACTCCCATTTTTTGGTCTCCCTACAAGACGCTCGCCGAGTGGAAGGCTAAGCCGGTGCAGCTCGGCAATCCGCTGCTCGCGCCATGGGCCAATCGCATCGACCAGAACGCCTACTACGCCAACGGGAAAAAGTATCTTCTCAACGCGGGTCTAAACAATTTCCGCAAGGATGCCAATCAATTCCCGATCCACGGGCTACTGGTGTTTGCCTCCGAATGGGAAGTCACCAATGTATCCGCCGACGAGCGCGGCGCATACACCACCAGCCGCATCGAGTTCTGGCGCAATCCGGATTGGATGGCACAGTTCCCGTTTGCCCACACCATGGAGATGACGCACCGGCTTCGAGATGGAGCTCTTGAAGTGGAAACGATGGTGGAGAACCTGTCCAGTCAGCCGATGCCGGTCTCGCTCGGCTACCACACCTACTACCAGATAACGGATGTTCCGCGTGATGCCTGGCAGGTGGAGGTGGCCGCCAAGGAAAACGTGGTCTTATCGAATGTGCTCGTGCCCACTGGAGAAACACGGCCTGTCACTTTGGCCCACCCGCTGAAGCTGGAAGGGACTCAGTTGGACGACGTATTCACGGCTCTGGTGCGCGGTACGGACGGACGTGCGATTTTCTCAGTCAAGGGAAAGCGGCAGAAGATCGACGTCGAGTATGGCCCGCTCTACACGGTCTCAGTGGTCTATGCACCCAAGGGTAGGGACTTCATCTGCTTTGAACCGATGAGCGGGGTGACCAACGCGTTCAATCTCGGGTACGTGGGCAAGTTCCCATTGCAAACGATTCCGGTTGGGGGACGGTGGCGTGAAAGCTTCTGGATCCGGCCCAGCGGATTTTAGCTGCCACATCGTAGACCGAAACAATGTTGGGGTGATTCAAAGCAATGGCCTTGGCCTTCTGCTCGAAACGCTGCTCATGCCTCCGGAGCCGAGAGGACCAATGACTTTATAAGGATCAAGTTGGTTATTTGGGAGCAAGGGACATGAGTAGCAGGAGACTGGATCATATCGCAGCTTCACATCTGATGAGAGTGGAAGTCGGGCTTAGGACGGCGGTGTTGGGTCTGGCGGAGTTGCGGGCTCCGTTGGCTCGGTTAGTGGCGCCGGCTCGGCCGGTGGCGATGGGTCCGTTGGTGTTGTTGGTTCCTCTGGTGGCGCCGGTTCCGTTGGTGTTGTTGGTTCCGTTGGTGTTGTTGGTTCCTCTGATGGCGCCGGTTCCGTTGGTGTTGTTGGTTCGGATGGCGGAGCCGTTTCCGCTGGCGGCGCCGGGTTTGGCGGTGGCAGTGGCTGGACCTCAGGTGGAGCGCCAGCCGGGAAAACCAATTCCCACTTGGACACACCCTGTATGTACAGCCGAGCCACCTTTCCCGCCACTTTGTCGGTTTCCCCCGGTCCAGTGCCTAAAATCTGTGGGTAGAAGCCAGGGCCGAAACCGATGTCTTGGAGAATCCGTACGGGTTTTGTCCAGTCGCCGGGCTTTGCCAGGTCATGGTTGAGGCTCAGGTAGATCCCTTCTTGCGGCCAGCGCGGCCCACAACAGGCGTGGTTGAGCAACATTACGTACGAGTTCATGTAGGTGTTCCAGTGGATGGAAGGACCCCAGAAAGCGTTCGCATTCGCGCTTTGCCACACAACGGTAGCGGGCATGATGGCCGTCACCTGTCCCCCTTCGCCTGGCTCCTCCCAATTGCCTTGAAAATACTTCCAGACCGTACCCTTGGGCTGCAGACGGTCGGCGTACCTCATCCGGGCCGCAGCCACGCCCTGACCCGAGGCCGGACCCGCGTAGTTGGAAATATAGAAGTAAAAGTACTCTCCCTGTGCGTCCAGCATTACGGAGAAATCACCATGCCCGCTGGCAAAGAATCCGTTCTTGGAACTGCAATCGGGCTTGTCCCCGGCGCTCATGACAATGCCTAGATCTTCAAACGTCCTGCCGCCATCCCGCGAAACCAATGCCCCTATCTGAGGCACAGCCAGTTGGGTTCCCGGGCACAAGCCCCCTATTTCGTGGTGATACCAGGCATAGAGAACACCGTCGGAATCCACGTACGAGGCCTCGATCCACATCGGGATATGGTCGGTTCGATCAATGCCCACCGTCTCTACGTTATCCAGGTAAAACTGCGTGGGTCCGCTGCTTACCAGCGGAATGTTTGCGGAGTTTATTAAGTGGAACTGTCCTTCATGCCAATAGGCTGGACTATTGGAATCCACCGGAGCAGGCATGTATGCGGGCGGAGCTGTGCGCAATTCCACTTGCTGGGCGACAACCGGCGTAAACCCGCAGACAACTCCGATCATGACCACGCCGAGGATTCGTTGAAGCATTTTGCCCAAACCCGGGTTCCGCACATCGGTTCCGCAAGAGAAGGCGCGGATCACCACTGCTTTCGTTACGTTAAAGATATCGCATTAATGTTAACTGCCCGGCGGTCGTTCACCCAAGCAAATCCGCCGCAATTGGGATAAGCTGGAAGGCTATGAAGCAAGCGCTACTCTTACTCGCACTGACAGGCCTGATGTCTGCAGCCGACAATCGGCCGGCTGATGAGAAGGCCGTTCGAGCCTCCGTTGCCCAATTCAATGAATTGGCCCACAAGGGCGATGGCGCCGCGCTCGACAAGCTGCTATCGGCGGACCTGATGTATTCGCATTCCAACGCAAAGGTGGAAAGCAAGGCCGAATGCATCGCCGCCATCGTCAAAAGCAAGCCGAACTTTGTCATGGACCCCGGACTTGACGTAAAAATTTACGGCAACACGGCGGTGGTCCACAGCAAGATGGTGGCAAACAATATCACCAACGGCACGCCCACCAAGGTCGCCCTCGACGTGATCCAGGTATGGGTGAAGACGGGCGGTAGCTGGCAGATGGTGGCCCGTCACACCACGCGCCTGCCGGTATAAGCTCTGGCTGGGACGCCAAGATCGCCAGACTCCCGCGCTTGAAACCCTCTAAGAAGAAGACATCCAAGACCAAGCGCTCCACGCGCGCCGTCCTATTCCATGACCAACATTCCCGCCGGAGAGTTCCGGATGGGCGTCGAGCACACGCAAATGCCTAATACGCGCCCCTTGCACAGGGTGTATGCCGGCGCCAAGCCGCGGACTTTCCCGGCGCCAAGCCGAAGGACCTGGTTCCGGGCGCCGTCGTGTTTACCCCGCCCAGCCAACCAGTTCGCCTCGATAGCCACTTCCGCTGGTGGAGCTATGTGAAGCATGCCGGTTGGGTTCATTCCGAAGGACCGGAGGCAAGCATCGATGACAGGATGAACCATCCGGTGGTTGGGGTTGCCTGGGAAGACGCCGATGCCTATTGCCGGCGGGCCGGAAAGCGCCTTCCCACCGAACCGAGGCTGAGTTCGAACACGCAGTCCGGGGCGGGCTCGACCGGCAGCCATTTACATGGGGCAGTGAGTTCAGCCCGGACCACAAACAAATGGCAAATATCTTCCTCGCGCCGATACCTTCGCCGTGAATGCTGCTTCTTGTCAGGTGGTCCTGAATCCGGTTGGCCCAACCACCGGAAAAGGCGACATCTTCACAGGTACTGACCATCATGGGCTTCCGCTGCGTCTCTCCGCGCCAGTGAGCGGTCTGGGTTATCTCACTCTGCGCCGTTGATTGATCGGTTTATCGCGCAGGCCGATGTGGAACTTCCACCCTTCACCGCGCTGGCCCAAGGCCGCATCAACCCGGATCATGTCAATAAACGGCAACAGAATGCGAAGCCCCATGCCTCCACTGCCAATGAAGTTCCTGGTGAACTGGCTACCCGCGTCCCAGGCCGTGCCCGCATCGCCGAACGCAGCCAGTTGCAGCCCTGCGTAGAGCCCAATGCCTTTCACCTTGAAACTTCGCGGCGGAATCACTTCGTAGCGGTATTCCGCCGTGCTGATGGATTGGTTCTTGCCGTGGCGGGAACCAAGGCTCCATCCGCGGATGGTATTGCTTCCGCCCAAGTGGAAATCCCGATACACCGGAACGTCCGCACCCACTGCTCCCGACTGCAGCGTCGTCAAAGAGAACAAGGCCATGCGGTGCTTGCTGTGCAGTGGTTGGTAGCGGCGCAAATCCATGTTCAGAGTCCAATAATCAGCCCTCGATCCCAGCACACCGCCATACTTGACCAACTCGACATCGTTCCAGAATCCAACGTGGGGATTGGTCCAGGAGTCGCGCGTGTCGTAGCCCACCGTAATGCCCAATCCAGGAGTGTTGTCGCGATTGGATGGCGACAGCGTGATACCGGG
>JAENWC010000303.1 GCA_016650235.1 Terriglobia bacterium | reverse complement strand
TTTGAGGCTCGGTGGACGAGGAAAGATCCTTGCGAGAGCGGTTGGTGGCCTCGATCAGGGTGTTGATGGCGAGCGCATTCCAGGATTTGTGAGTTCGTTTTGCAAGGGCCACGATTTCAGTAGGTTTAACCAGGGCCGGGAGGGCGCCTTTGTCCAGAGGTTCGGGCAGCATGGTCTGCACGATGCGGTTGGTTTGGAGCGTACGGAGCTGGCGCATGGAGCGGTGGAACCCGCTTTGGGCGCGGGCGTGGTAGCGCTCGATGCGATCGAACTCTTTTTCGCAATCGGGATCAAAGAGCGGGTCGCGGCCGGAGCCGGCCATCTCGACTTGGCGGAGCTCGACGCGATGGAGAGTCCAGGCATCACGGAGGAGCTGGTGGAAGAGCGTATTTTCGAGCGCGCCTTCGGGGCGGACCTCGGCGATGAGGTCGGATTGGAGTTGTTGGAAATCGTCTTCCTGGCCGGATATGACGATGAATTTTTTCGATGAGAACCCGTGCTTGAGCGCATTCATCGATGAGCGCGCTTTGCCTTCCGGGGTGTTGGGCCCGGTAAAATTTGTTAACGCCGACATATGGGTACTTCCTTTTCGATCAAAGTGGGCGGTGGTGCCGCCCGTTTTGAAGATAGCAAGGGTTCGGGGAAAACACGCAGAATGTGAACAGGTATGTGATTGAAACAAAGGCAGATTGATATTTTTCGATCTTCGGAATGGCCTTTGGGGGGATGTGCAGGTTCCAGGGGAAGTCGCCCCGAATAGCCGTGTCATGATTTCCGCACGGCGGATATCTTCGCTGGGTGGTGATGCTATTCGGCAAAGGTCTGCGCGATCCTCTTCGCGAGAGAAAACGTGTCTGCGTAGGAGATGTTCGACGTCACGGCTACGACAATCCCAAACTCGGGGAATATCATCAAAGACGCCACCATTCCGCCCAGTGAGTCCCCGTCGTGGCCGATCACGCGCGTTTGTTTGCCCGCCAGCGTGACAGTCTTGAGGTACCAGCCAAGACCGTAACCCGTCTCCTCGCCCGAGGCCAGCCGCTGTGACGTCTGGAGCAATTCGACGGTGGCGGGTTGAAGGAGCTTGCCGTTGTTAATCGCCATCCCGAAGCGGACAAGGTCGGACGGAGTGGAGACGAATACGCTGGCCCCCGCGTAGCAAGAATAGTCGAGGGGGCGCATCATGTGCAAGCCGTAGTTAGGGTCCGATGCGAACCTTGTGAAGTAGGGGGTCACACGGCCAGGACCGGCTTCTTCGTGGAGCCAGGGGTAGTATCGGGCGTCGCCCCCGGATCGAAGATCAGTTCCCGTATCATGTTGACCAACGGGAAGTCCTCGCAGGCTTCGAAACATCCGATATGGTTGATGCTAGAATTTATTGCTTGCCTACCAATCGGCGTCTGATCAACTGCCTCATCTGGCTTTCTCTCTGCCATCAACTGACATCCGCACAGGTTATTACTACCGTTGCGGGCACGGATTTCGTATTTCCTCGACATCCGATCAATGGCCTGGCCGCTCCTCTTGGCGCCGTTCAGGACCTGGCTTCCGACCCACAAGGAAATATCTACGCCTCGGATCCCGACAATGGAATTATCGTTCGCTTGGCTCCGGATGGCATTCTCACCGTCTTTGCGGGTAACGGAATCCACGGCTACACCGGCGATGGAGGCCAGGCGGTCAATGCGTCGCTGGACGCGCCAAACGGTCTAGCCCTCGACCCGCAGGGCAACCTCTATTTTTTGGACCACCAGCGGATTCGAAAAATTACGAGCCAGGGAGTCATCAGTACGATTTCCGGAACGGGCAACATCGACTTCAATTGTGCTGCCTCCGCACCAGCAAAGACAACCAGCTTCGGACTCGTCGATCATTTGGCTGCCGATAGCGCCGGAGCCATTTATTTCATAGACAGGAATTGCAGCATGCTGTTTCGCATTACCGCTGACGGCCAGCGCAAGCTGATACTTGATGGCGTGGGCGGCAGAGGTACGCTCGCCGTCGACGCGGCAGGCAATATTTTCCTTTCGAAGTCAGGGAGTTTTCAGAAATTGAGCCCTAACGGTGTGTTCACCCCTTTGATCGGACTCGATCCTGCCGGAGTTGTGATCGATCGGAACGGTGGCCTCTATCTTTCCGATCTCCTCGGCAACCGCATCTTTCGAAATAACAACACTGACAACAGAGGGAACTCGCTGGTAGCGGGAAATGGGCCTGCGGGGGGAGGCGTTTTTGGTGTCGCTCCCGTTCAGTTTGGCTTTCTTGCCGGGGACTATTCCGGCGATGGAGGCCCTGCGCTGAATGCCGGTCTTCGAGGTCCGGCGGGCCTTGCTCTCGATCCATCGGGTGCCCTCTTCTTCGCCGATAGCTTCAATCATCGGATCCGGAAGATATCCTCCAGCGGGATCATCTCAACCGTGGCTGGCAACGGCCGCTACGGCTACTCCGGTGACGGCGGTCTCGCCACCAATGCCACATTTAACTATGTGACTGGTATTGCCGTCGATCCGGCCGGCAACCTGTTTATTGCCGACGCGGGAGCGAACGTGGTCAGGCGGATTTCAGTCTCCGGTGAGGTAAGTACCTATGCCGGAACCGGTGAGCCTGGCTTTGGCGGAGACGGGGGCCCCGCCACGCAAGCAAAACTTGCGATACCAGTTGCAGTCGCTTTGGACTCGGCGGGGAATCTGTTCATCGCGGATGCCTTGAACAACCGGGTGCGCCGCGTGACACCGTTCGGAACCATTACGACGTTCGCGGGCAGGGACGAATTCGATACCTCCGGGCTGACCCTGGCAACTCGAACCTCATTTTCGCATACGACGGCACTCGCCGTCGAAGCCTCTGGCTCTGTGCTTCTCGCTGCTGGCACTCAACTCTTCCGCATTACTCCACTGGGCGGGGTCACTCTGGTTGCGGGTACTCTTGGTGCAGGTTTCGGAGGCGACAATGTTCCTGCAACAAGCGTTGGCCTCGGTGCTATTTATGCCATCACATCCAGTCCGTCCGGAGATATTTATATCTCCTCCACTTCCAATCCGATCTTTCGCGTGACGCCTGCCGGAACGCTGTTTAGGGTACCGAATGCACCAGGTCAGTCCCTGGGGATCACCCCGGATTCGAAAGGAAATCTGGTTTTTGCCGCCTCCGCTGCTCATTTGGTTCATTCACTGGACGCCAACGGATCGCTCACGCGGATTGCCGGCGGGGGCGCCACCAGATTTGAAGGTGGCTTCTCTGGTGATGGCGATTTGGCCTTAAAGGCTCGGCTCAATACCCCGTGGGGCGTGGCGTCCGACCGTAGCGGGAACCTCTACATCGCCGATAATTCCAACCATCGCATACGTAAGATTTTGGCTGCACCGCCTTCCTTCACCACCGGCTCGGCTCCCTTGTCGTTCGCGGGACGCTCGGGCGGCACACCGGCAGCCGCGCAACTGATCAGCGCTTCCGGCAGCGTCCCCGGAATTCTGTTCACTGCCTCGGTAACCGGTGGTAACTGGCTGGCCGTTAACCCCAGCTCCGGCGAGACTCCCAGGCTGCTCGAAGTCACAGCCGACCCTGCTGATCTTGCACCGGGAACTTACCTGGCGTCCATCCGCCTCAGCGCTCCGAATGCGGTCCCCCAGCAGCGAACCATCGACGTGAAGTTCACCGTGGGAGACAGCTTACCGCCAGGAATCACTATAGACAAAGATAGTCTGTCCTTCAACTTCCCTAGAACGCCGGTGGAGCGCTCACAGACCATCAAGATTTCTAATTCCGGGAGCGGACGCTTACCCTTCAGCGCCACCGCTGTTACCGCTAGCGGCGGCTCTTGGTTGAAGGTATCCCCTTTGACTGGCGAAGCGACGCCGCGCAGTCCCATCGTGCTGAGCGTTACTGCGAACTCCACCGGCCTGATTCCGGGTTCCTACACCGGCGCCGTAGCCATCTCCGCTGACGCCGAAAGCAAGAGCGTCCCCGTCACTCTGACCGTCAGCAGCCGTGACCAAGCCATTTTTCTCTCGCAAGCCGGCCTGTCCTTCACCGCCGTAGCCGGTGGCGGTGTGGTGCCGCCGCAGAGTTTCGCGGTTCTCAACCCCGGTACCGGTGTCATGCCTTGGCAGGCATCGGTATCCACGCACACCGGTACAGATGAATGGATTTCCATTTCTCCCGGACAGGGATCAACGGACGCATCCAGTTCCGCCGTGCCCTCAGTGGCCGTGAGCGTGAACCAGGCGGGGCTCCCGCCTGGACACTATTACGCTCTGGTGCGGGTGGATTCGCCTGCCGCCGCGAACACCCCCCAAGTGGTCACCGTCTTTCTACAGGTGCAGACGCCCGACTCGCGGCCTGGATCAGTGATTCAGCCCACCGAACTGGTCTTCCCGGCGACCGCGGGCGCACTCTCGCCTGGTTCGCAGGACGTCTTGATTTACAATCTTAATCCTTCCGACATCCAGTTCCGCTCCAGCGTTTTCAGCTCTGCCGGAAGCTATCGGATTCTTTATCAGCCAATCGACGCGACCATCCATCCCCAACAACCAGCCCGGATCACGTTACAACCCATAACGGATGGACTTCCACCTGGCGATTATCCTGGCGAGCTGACGTTGCAGTTTGATGATGGCAGCGTTCGCAGGCTAGGCGTTCTTCTGTCCATCTCGGGTGCTTCCGCTGCTCCTTCTAAGAATTCGACTCTCCAGACCGACAGCGCGTGTGTGGCTTCAAAGCTTTTGCCTGCGTTCGTCACTCTGGGGCAGACGGCGATCGCTTCAGGCTGGCCTGCGGGCGTGGTGGTGAACATTAAAGACAACTGCCAACTACCCATGAGCGAGGGATCCGTCGTAATTTCTTTTTCGAATGGAAACGCGCCTCTCTCGCTCTCGTCTCTTAAAGACGGCCGTTGGGAGGGCACATGGCAGAGTGGTGCCACACCTGGCGTGTCCGTGGTGGTGAAGGTGGAAGCCGCCGACACCCAGCGTGGTCTCCGCGGCCAGAGTGAGTTCCGGACTGGTTTGGAGAACCAGCTCCAAACTCCTCCCACGTTCATTTCGAGCAGTGTACGGAGCGCCGCGGGCCTTCAGCCGAATGTGGCACTGGGCCCAGGCGGAATGATTTCCATATTTGGCGATTTGCTCACCAGCGGTGCGGCGGGGAAGGCGGAGGAAACGCCACTAACGGATAGGTTGAATGGAACTCAAGTGATCATGGCCGGCCGCACCTTGCCGTTGCTTTACGCGGCACCGAATCAGATCAACGCAATTGTACCCTACGACATGGAGCCAAATACCACGCACCAGATGCTGGTGCGCCGCAGTGACGCCTACTCCCTTCCCGTAAAGGTGAATGTGGCTACCTCTCAGCCTGCCTCCTTCACCTACGATGGACGGCGGGCCATCATTGAGGCGGTGCGGGGAAATTCACGGTTTCTGGTGGCGCTCGAAAAGCCGGCGCGCGCGGGCGATGTTATTGTCATCTACGGCGCGGGTCTGGGACCGGTCACCACTCCGTTAAAGGCGGGTGCGGCTTCACCCGCCAATCCATTGGCACATACCAGCGACACCGTGACGCTTATGATTGGCGGGATCAGCGCAGCCGTTTCTTTTGCCGGCCTAACGCCAGGATCCACGGGGCTCTATCAGGTTAATGCTACGGTTCCCGAAGGAATTGCAAAAGGAAGCGATGTTTCGGTTGTCCTCCAAGTTTCGGGACAAATCAGCCCGATCGCGACCATAGCAATCGAGTAGCCCGGGTTGAAAGCGACGCGCTCCGCTATCCTAAACCAAGGGCGTAAAGAGCTTTTTGGCATTTGAGAAACTCGCCAGTTCACGACTCGATACCATCACTGGCGTAACCATCGGTGGGTTCGTGACAACCCGTCGCGCGCGGGCTTGAAGTGGACCACTCGCGACTTCCCAATCCCGACCCGGCAGCACATGGTTATGAGGCCCGTCCGTATTGAATTCCTGTTCAGCCTTTCGGGTTGCTGCCATTGTGCCCAACTCGGGGGCTCGGACCGCAGCATGGGCTCCTATCTTCGGCCGGGAAGCGCCAACACGTACAGCGCATTGCCCGTCGCGGGATAATGCAGATCCTGCGCCACCACTCCCGGCACCCCGCACGGACTGCCTCCACCGTTGCTCGTGGTCGCAGCCAGGTACTGCTTGCCACCCTCGGTCCGGTTCCGGGGTCACCTCTGGCTTTCCTGGTGCTGCGCTCGCGCGGGGAAGAAACAGCGGATAAAGCGGACGCCCTCGTGCGCGCCCTCTGCTCCACGAACCTGTCAGCGCGGGAACCGCATAGTACTTGCGCCTGCGGCCGTTCTCGGACGAGGACCACTTCGCCGCGACATGACCTTGGCGCTCAAACCGGTGCAGCACCGGATAGAGCATGCCGTCGGTCCACTGTCGGTGCCCGCCTGACAACTCGGCCACTCGCTTGATGATGGGCGTAGCCGTAACTGTCGCCTTCGGCAAGGACGGCCAGCACGAGCGGCGTGGCGGAAGCAGCAACCAGGTCCTTACTCACTGCTGTCATTCTTCACCATCTGTATGCCAGCGAGTCCTCCTTTGCCGATGCTGATCGCATACACTGGGGTGCCGGCGCGTGCCACCAAGTAGTTCGGCGCATCAGTTGCGCGCCGCACTCTTCCCCTGTTCGGCAAAGGTCTGCGCGATCCTCTTCGCCAGCGAAAACGTGTCTGCGTAGGAGATGTTCGACGTCACGGCTACGACAATCCCATACTCGGGGAATATCATCAAAGACGCCACCATTCCGCCCAGTGAGTCCCCGTCGTGGCCGATCACGCGCGTTTGTTTGCCCGCCAGCGTGACAGTCTTGAGGTACCAGCCAAGACCGTAACCCATCTCCTCGCCCGAGGCCAGCCGCTGTGACGTCTGGAGCAATTCGACGGTGGCGGGTTGCAGGAGCTTGCCGCTGTTAATCGCCATCCCAAAGCGCACGAGGTCGGACGGAGTGGAGACGAATACGCTGGCCCCCGCGTAGCAAGAATAGTCGAGGGGGCGCATCATGTGCAGGCCGTAGTTAGGGTCCGATGCGAACCTTGTGAAGTAGGGCGTCACACGGTCCTGGACCGGCTTCTTCGTGGAGTCAGGGGTAGTATCGCGCGTCGCTTCCGGATCGAAGATCAGCTCCCGTATCAAATTGAATAACGGGAAGTCCTCGCCGGCTTCGACAGCAGCGGGGGTCGGGGATGGTATCGCGCATCCCCAATGGATCGAAGATCCGCTCCCGCATGAACGTGAGGAACGGCTGGTTCGCGGCGGCTTCGACGGCCGTGCTCACCAGGATCCAGCCGTAGCTCGAATAGCGGAACTGGGTCCCAGGCTTGAACAGCAGCGGATTTTCCGCGAAGTACCGCAGCGCTTCCACCGGCCGCTCGCAATGCTTCGTAAAAAGCGGCCCCCCTTCACCACCGTCGGGGATGACACCGGCCGTATGCCCCATTACCTCGCGCACTGTCACGGGCCACTGTTTCTTGGGAAATACAGGCACGTACGTCTGAATCTCGTCGTCGAGCTTCAGCCGGCCATTCTCCAGCAGCAGGCCGGCCGCAGCCGAGGTGAGCACCGTGGAAGCGGTTCCAATCCTGAACCGGTGATCCGGCGTGACCGGCAGGCTGGTCTTGAGATCCGCAAACCCGAACCCTTCCGCCCACACAATGTCACCATCGATACCGATCGCCACCGAAAGTCCCGGCAGGTTCTGCTCGGCGACACTCACACGGACGATCTGCCGCCCCTGCTCCACGGCGCCGGCCCACTTTGGCAACGGCGCCGAATGCATTACGGCCGGCACGTTCTCCGGGTTCGAATGCAGGGGCGTCGCAGTGACGCTCACGTAAACCCAAAGCCCCGGAATCACAAGTAGCAGCCCCACGGCCGCGAGCATAAGCATGAGCCAGGCCGGAATCCGTCCCTTCCGCAAGTTCCCTCCAGTCAACTCTGAACCTTTGTGTTCCGGGTCCAGTTCTCCGACGGCTTTGACACCTTGCCGATCACAAACACATCCGCAACCAGCTTCATGCCGAGCTGCTCCTGGGATGCGGTGAACAAATCCGGCGGCGCGTCTGGACCGGTGGGAATCGAGGAACGTTGAGCCGCTGGACCAGGGCGACGCCGGGCTGCGCGGTAGTGGTAGAGCCACCTTTCGTTTGCGCCAGCAGCGGACCTGGCAAAGCTGCCAACAATAACAAGTTCTTCATGATGTCTCCTAACGTGGTGAACTATTCGCCGGTGCAGTGCCGTGGCATCAACGGTAGCCGAACACGGGCGGGAACATGACAACCACCAGTGCCGCCCATACGGAGTACACGGGCAGATAGGCGATCTGCCATCGCTCCAAGTCGGCAAACGAGCACCGGTGACGCAGGAAGCGCGCATAGAGCCACGCCGACCCCGCCAGGTTGACAAGCAGAATGAGATTCTCGCCAAGAGCCGCCACTCGGTTGGGAGTGAAGCCAAACTCGGAGATGCGGGCTGCGATGGCGGTGAGCGCCACCCCATCGACCACGAGCGCGCTGACCACCAGCAGCAGTTGCAGGCCGTCGAAGAAGTCGGGCGGCGCCTGGGGGTCGCGCGCGGAGGCGGCGTAGAGCACCAGCCCAACGACCAGCACCAGCAGCAGGTCGAAGCCGATCAGTACCTCCCGCTTCACGTTGATGGGGCTGCCTGTCCACACCATCGTGGCCAGAAACACCAATAACAGAATTGTGAACAGCGGCGTGAACAACCTGGTTAGCACCGGCGCCATGTTCTCAATGACACTTTGCTTCGCCTCCACGAGCCAGGATCCGATGATGACGGCCGCCGCCGCCCCGCACGGGATCAGCCAGGGCCCTACGAACCACCCAGCGTTCATCTCGATGGCCTGGAACATCATCATCGTAAAGCCGGTGAGGACGCCCCCGCCGAGCGCGATGAGCACGTAGTAGATCGCCAGCTCGCCAGAGAAC